>NZ_CP171358.1:3366555-3672605 GCF_043518605.1 Agromyces sp. MMS24-JH15 | reverse complement strand
CGTGGCGCCGTTCGTCGCCGACCTCTCGAGCGAGGCGAGGAGCCTCCTCGACCGGCGCCCGTCGGATCCGTCTCCGGTGATCGGCCTGCTGTTCGCCCCGGCACTCGCCGTCGCGCGGACGCTCGCGGGCTGGTTCGGCGGCGACCAGCAGGTCGCTCGGCGCCTCCGTCAGGCGGGGTCGGACACGACGGTCGGCGGATTCCGCGGACGCCAGCTCGCTTGGGGGGCCGCGGCGTTCGCGGTGGGCGTCGGCGCCGCGGTCGCGAGCCCCGGCCTCGCGTCGACGCCGCCGTTCCTTCGCGCGCTGATCCCGCTCGTCGGCGCGATCCTCGCGGTCGCCGTGTGCGACTGGATGCTCCAGCGGCGCGCTCGCGCTCGCCTCGGACGGATCTCGGACGAGTTGCCGACCGTGCTCGAGTTCCTCGCGCTCAGCCTGACCGCCGGGGAGGGCATGCTCGACGCACTTCGCCGAGTCGCGACGGCGGGTGCCGGCGAACTCGGCCGCGAGTTCGCCGGCGTGACCGCCGCCGTCGGCGCGGGCGTCCCGCTCGCACGTGCGCTCGCCGACCTCCGCGACGACCTCGACCACGCGGCGCTCACGCGCGCGATCGACCAGATCCTGGGTGCCCTCGAGCGCGGCGCGCCGCTGTCCGGCGTCCTCGCCGCGCAGGCCGGCGATGCCCGCGACGAGGCGAAGCGCCGGCTGATCGAGTCGGCGGGCCGCAAGGAGATCGCAATGCTCGTCCCGCTCGTGTTCCTGATCCTCCCGGTGACGGTCGCATTCGCGCTGTTCCCCGGCTACGTCGTGCTCCAGACCGGATTCTGATGCGCGCGACCCTCGAATCCCCGACCGAAAGGACCGCCCATGCGCCGCTTCGCCGCCAGCCTTCGAGACCGCTTCCGCGACGAACGCGGCGACGTCCCCGGGTGGGTGCTCATCACGCTCATGACGGCCGGGTTGGTCATCGTGATCTGGGGGCTCGCGGGCCCGGCGCTGTCGTCGGTGTTCGACCAGGCGATCCAGCGCGTGCTCGGGTTCTGACGCGCTCCAGGGCGGTGTTCGCGCGCCTCGTCGACGAGCGCGGCTCAGCGGTCGCGGAGTTCGCGCTCGTCGGGGTCATCCTCACGGCCCTCGCACTCGCGGTCGTCCAGCTCGCGCTCGCGCTGCACGTGCGGAACACCCTGCTGGATGCCGCAGCCGAGGGCGCGCGCTACGCCGCGCTCGCGGGTGCCTCGACCGATGACGGCGTCGCCAGGACCCGCGCGCTCATCGGCGCCGCGCTGTCCGACGGGTATGCGGCCGACGTGTCGGGTCGGGTCGAGTCGCCGGGCGGGGTCGAGGTGGTCGCGATCACGGTCCGGGCCGCCATCCCGGTGATCGGGTTGCTCGGGCCCGAGCGGGGCCTGGAGGTGACGGGCCATGCCGCGGTCGAGGGCCTCGATTGACCGCGTGCGCCGCCTGCGCGGCCCGCACCGCCCGCGCCGCCCGATCCGTGGGCGGGTCGCAGGGATGCACGCAGACGACCGCGGGTCGGCGTCGCTCGAGTTCCTGACCGTCGGGCTGATCCTGCTCGTCCCGCTCGTCTACCTGGTGCTCGCGATCGGCGCGATCCAGGCGGGCAGCCTCGCCGTCGAGGGTGCGGCGCGTCACGCCGCGCGCGTCGCGGTGCGGTCGGCGGGGGAGGGCCGGCCGCAGGTCGAACCGGTCGTGCTCCTCGCGCTCGCCGACTACGGGATCGGCCGGGCCGACACCTCGGTCGACGTCGTCTGCGACCCCGTCGCCGCGTGCGGCGAGCCGGGCACGCGCATGCGGGTCGACGTCGTCGCGCGGGTCCGCCTGCCGCTGGTGCCCGAGGTGCTCGGCCTCGATCGCGTGTCCAGCGTGGTCCTCCGCGGGTCCGCCACGCAGACCGTCTCGCGGTTCGCGGTCGGAGGCGGCGGATGACCCGCCTCGCGCGGCTCCGCGAGGAGGACGCGGGCTCGACCCTCGTCCTCACCGTCTGCTACGGCATGCTCGGCATCGTCCTCATCCTCGTTGTCGCCGCCGCGACCTCCCTCTACCTGGAGCGCAAGCGCCTGTTCACGGTCGCCGACGGCGCCGCGCTCGCCGCCGCCGAGTCCTGGGGGATGGAGAGCGTCCACGTCGACGACGGGCGCCTCGGGTTCGCACTCACGGCCGACGGCGTGCGGGCGGCGGCGTCCGACTACCTCGCCGACACCGAGAGCGGACTGCAAAGCATGGAGCTCGCCCGCGCGGACGTGCTCGACGGGCGGACCGCCTCGGTCACGCTCCACGCCCGGTGGGTCGCGCCGATCAGCACCGAGTTCCTCCCGATCGAGGTGCCGATCGAGGTCACCGCGACGGCGCGGTCGGTGTTCCACTGACGCGCGAGGCATCCATCGCACCGGTGCCCCCGAGCCCGAGCGTCTAGGCTGGACAGGACATGTTGGATCAAGACTTCACGCAGGCGCTCGCGGGTCTGCGCGCCACCTTCCGAGACATCCGTGCCGTCGTCGACGTCGACGCCCTCGAGGCCGACATCGCCCGCCTGTCGGAGGCGGCCGGCGCCCCCGACCTGTGGGACGACGTCGACAACGCCCAGAAGGTGACCAGCGCGCTCAGCCACCGGCAGGCCGAGCTCAAGCGCGTCATGGCCGTCGAGCAGCGCATCGACGACCTCGACGTGCTCGTCGAGCTCGCCGCCGAGATGGACGACGCCGACGCCGAGGAGGAGGCGCGCCAGGAGCTCGCTGCGCTCGAGGAGGTCGTCGGCCAGCTCGAGGTGCAGACCCTGCTCGACGGCGAGTACGACGCGCGCGGCGCCGTCGTCACGATCCGCTCGGGTGCGGGCGGCGACGACGCCACCGACTTCGCCGAGATGCTCATGCGGATGTACCTCCGCTGGGCCGAGCGGCACAAGTACCCGGTCAAGGTCATGGACACCTCGTACGCCGAGGGTGCGGGCATCAAGTCGGCGACCTTCGAGGTCGACGTGCCCTACGCCTACGGCACGCTGTCGGTCGAGGCCGGGACGCACCGCCTCGCGCGCATCAGCCCGTTCGGCTCCGCCGACAAGCGGCAGACGTCGTTCGCCGCGGTCGAGGTCATCCCCGTCATGGAGGAGGCCGTGGAGGTCGACATCCCCGAGGGCGACATCCGCGTCGACGTGTTCCGCTCGTCCGGCCCCGGCGGCCAGTCGGTCAACACGACCGACTCCGCCGTGCGCCTCACCCACCTCCCGACCGGCCTCGTCGTCTCGATGCAGAACGAGAAGTCGCAGATCCAGAACCGCGCCGCGGCCATGCGGGTCCTCCAGACCCGACTCCTGCTGCTGAAGCGCGAGGAGGAGGCGGCGAAGAAGAAGGAGCTCGCGGGCGTCATCACGGCGAGCTGGGGCGACCAGATGCGCTCGTACTTCCTCTACGGCCAGCAGCTCGTGAAGGACCTCCGCACCGGATACGAAGTGGGCAACCCCGCGACCGTGTTCGACGGCGACCTCGACGGGCTCATCGCCGCCGGCATCAAGTGGCGCAAGCGCAAGGACGACGACTAGGTCCGATCCCTCGGCCGCGGCGGGTGTCGCTGCTGCGAAACCGGGGAAGCCTGCTTAGGCTCGAACGCGATGATCCGCTTCGACTCCGTCACCAAGACCTATCCGGGGCAATCCAGACCGGCGCTCACCGACGTCGGGGTGGAGATCCCCCGCGGTGAGTTCGTCTTCCTCGTGGGGGCGTCCGGCTCCGGGAAATCCAGCTTCCTCCGGCTGATCCTCAAGGAGGAGAAGCCCAGCCGGGGCACGATCCACGTGCTCGGGCAGGACCTCGGCCAGATCTCCACGCGGAAGATCCCCTACTTCCGCCGCAGCATCGGCGTGGTGTTCCAGGACTTCCGCCTGCTGCCGAACAAGAACGTCGCCGAGAACGTCGCGTTCACGCTGCGCGTGATCGGCAAGTCGCGCGGATTCATCCAGTCGGCCGTGCCCGAGACCCTGAAGCTCGTCGGCCTCGACGGCAAGGGCAAGCGGATGCCCCACGAGCTGAGCGGCGGCGAGCAGCAGCGCGTCGCGATCGCGCGCGCGATCGTGAACAAGCCGCAGATCCTGCTCGCCGACGAGCCGACCGGCAACCTCGATCCGGTGACCAGCGCGGGCATCATGACCCTGCTCGAGCGGATCAACGCGAGCGGCACGACCGTCGTCATGGCCACGCACGAGGCGGGCATCGTCGACCAGATGCAGCGTCGCGTGATCGAGCTCTCCTCGGGCGAGGTGGTCCGCGACCAGGCCGCCGCCGGCTACGACGGCGAGACGGTCCGCGAGTTCGAGCCGGGCGATCTCGGCACCATGACCGCGGCCGCGCCCAAGGTCACGCCCGAAGCGATGCGCACCGCCGAGCCGCTCTACGTCGAGCCCGAGGCGACCGACGAGGTCACCGAGGAGGCCGCCGAGATCACCGCCGTCGCGACCGGAGCGATCCCGATCGAGGAGGTCGAGGAGATGGCCGCGCCCGCACACCTCACGCTCGCCGAACGGCTCGGACTACGCGCCCCCGGCGGCCCGCGCAAGGACGACCACGACCAGGAAGTCGGACCCACCTCATGAGGCTCGGACTCGTGCTCGGCGAGGCCGCGAACGGCCTGCGCCGCAACGCCTCCATGGTCGTGTCGGTCGTGCTCGTCACGTTCGTGTCGCTCACGTTCGTCGGGACCGCAGCGCTCCTGCAGCTGCAGATCGGGCAGATGAAGGGCTACTGGTACGACCGAGCGCAGGTCGCGGTCTACCTGTGCACGTCGGTGTCGACGTCGGAAGGATGCACCGACGGCGAGGCGACCGAGGAGCAGAAGGCCGCCGTCCAGGCGCAACTCGAGTCGGACACGCTCGCGCCGTTCGTCGACGAGGTGACGTTCGAGGACCACCAGCAGGCGTACGACAACTTCCAGGAGCAGTTCGCCGGCACGCCCGCGGCCGAGTACGTGACGCCCGAGGTGCTGAACGAGACCTTCTGGGTGAACCTCGTCGACCCGGGCCAGTCGGACGTCATCGCCGAGAGCCTCGCCGGCATGGCCGGCGTCGAGCAGGTCGTCGACCAACGGCGCTACCTCGACCAGATCTTCGACGTGCTGAACGCGGCCAGCTACACGGCGATCGCGATCGCGGCGATCATGCTCGTCGCTGCCGCGCTGCTCATCGCGACGACGATCCGGTTGTCGGCGTTCTCGCGCCGACGCGAGCTCGGCATCATGCGTCTCGTGGGCGCGTCGAACGGGTTCATCCAGACGCCGTTCGTCGTGGAGGGCGTCTTCGCCGGGCTCATCGGGTCGCTGCTCGCGGGCGGCGCGGTACTCGCGATCGTGCAGTTCTTCGTGCAGGGCTACCTCGCCGAGACGCTGTCGTTCACGTTCGTCGACCTGGGCGACGCCTGGCTCGTCGTGCCGTTGCTCGTGCTCGTCGGCGTGCTGCTCGCGGCGATCTCCGCGGGCATCGCGATCCGGCGGTACCTGCGCGTCTAGGTCTCGAGACGCGTCGCGCTACGCGCGGCGCTCCTCGACCCACCGGGTCTCGAGACGCGTCGTGCGTACCGCGGCGCGCCACGGCCCGCGGGAGCGGGTAGACTGACGGGCTGCCTCGGCGACGGCCGGGGCATCCATCACGACACGAACCGAGCGAAGGAGGGCGCCGTGCCCAGGGAACGCGGTAAGAAGGTCGTCGCGACCAACCGCAAGGCGCGGCACGACTACCTCATCGAGGACACGTACGAGGCCGGCATCGTGCTGCAGGGCACCGAGGTGAAGTCGCTCCGCGAGGGGCGTGCGTCGCTCGTCGACGGCTACGCCTTCATCGACGGCGGCGAGCTGTGGCTCGACGCGGTGCACATCCCCGAGTACACCGAGGGCACGTGGAACAACCACGCGCCGCGCCGCAAGCGCAAGCTCCTGCTGCACAAGCAGGAGATCGTGAAGATCAGCCATCGCACCGCGCAGGGCGGCTACACGCTGATCCCGCTGTCGATCTACTTCTCGAACGGGCGCGCGAAGGTCGAGCTCGCGATCGCGAAGGGCAAGAAGGAGTACGACAAGCGCCAGGCCCTGCGCGAGAAGCAGGACAAGCGCGAGGCGGACCGGGCGATGTCGACCCACCGGCGGCTCGGGGACTGAGCCGCGGTCGGGGGACCGCCCTGCGCCGGGTGGATGACCGCCCGGTGCAGTGTCAGGACCGGAGGGTAGGCTGCACGAGGTGGAGACCTCGACGCGCATCCCCGTACCCGGCACCTTCAACTTCCGCGACGTGGGCGGGATCCCGACCGTCGACGGCCGGGCCGTGCGAGAGGGCGTGCTCTACCGTTCGGACGGGCTGCACCGACTGGGCGAGGCCGGTCGCGAGCGCCTCGCCGAACTCGGCGTCGGCCGCGTGCTCGACCTGCGCGACGACCGCGAGGCCGCCGCGATGCCCGACGACGTCGACCACGCCGACGTCGAGATCGTGCGCCTCCCGCTCTTCGAGGGTTCGGCGGCATCGCAGAAACCCGGCATCAGCCTCGAGGAGCTCTACGAACGCATCGTGACGCAGCACGCGCATGTCGTCGTCGAGGCGATCCGCGACCTCGCGCGGGCGGGCGACCGGGCCGTCGTCGTGCACTGCACGGCCGGCAAGGACCGCACGGGCGTCGTCGTCGCCCTCGCGCTGCTCGCCGTCGGCGCCGACCGGGACGCCGTCATCGCCGACTACGCGCGCACCCAGGCGAACCTCGAGGGGGAGTGGCTGGAGGGCATGGTCGAGCTCGTCGGGGGCTACGGCGTGCCGGACTCGCCGGCGCTGCGCGTGCTCATGGGCGGCAGCCCGCCCGAGGCGATCGAGGACCTCATCGAGACCGTGGAGCGCACCTCGGGCTCGGCCCGGGAGTTCCTGCTCGCCGGGGGCCTGTCGCTCGAGGATCTCGCCGCGCTCGAGCATCGGCTCGTCGCCGACTGAGGATGCCTCGCCGGCCGGTGCGCGGAATGGCACGGGGCATCCGGCGTGTTGTATCCTGAAAGGCCGCTCGGGCTTCGGCTCGGCGGAATTGGAAACTCCACAACGTGCGACGACGGCCCGCCATCGTCCTGCCCCAGGGCAGGACCGGCGCGCATGGGGATGATCGGTTTCGACATCGCCTGTGTGCCCACGAGAAGCGGGCCGAGGATGCAGGGTTATCTCGTCAACGCTCCCTGCACACCAATAACTGCCAACAACAAGCAGTCCGACTTCGCCCTCGCTGCCTAAGCGAGTCCGATAGTCCGTCGGCCCGAGTTCGTTCCCGCCTCGGTACCCGGCGTCAGCTAGGGATCTTGCTGCGCGTCTTCGCCTGAGCGGCGCGCGGGACTTCATCAGGCTGGGCCCGTCGATCCAGGTGCCTGTGACAAGGATCGGGGCCGAGCAGAACGCTTCACAGGATGCGCCCGGAGAAGGCGTGGAATCTCAGCGATGGACGGGGGTTCGATTCCCCCCATCTCCACACTCCGGCCGTCGTCGCACGCATGTGGAACGAGCGAAGGACGCCCCGATGGGGCGGCCTTCGCTCGTTCACGAGTGGCGCGGGGTTCGCGAGGGGGACGCGAGCCGCGCGACTCAGTCGGTGAATGCGCTGGTGCAGTAATCGCACTCGGGATCGTCGCAGAACCAACGATCGGTGACCTGCTCGTTCATGGTGGGGCCTCCTGGGACACGAGGGACTTCGGCATCGGGGAATGCCTCGACGACACGGTCTGGCGGCGGTGGAGGGGTGTGCTCCGGTGTCGCGATGGCCCGGGTGGCGGGACCGTCAGGTGCGGCGTCGGTGCCGCTGGCGCGGGGTGGATGCGCCGTTGCGAACTGCTGTGCTGAGATGTTCTCACGCACGGACGGTCCGTGCCGAGTGGTGCACCCCCACAATTGCGGAGCCGAAGATTGCACGATCCGCACAGTCTCCGCACGGGCCGGATCGGACCGCGCGGGTGCGATGATCGACGGGTGGGATACACCGCCGCGTCCGACCGATACGACCGCATGGCCTACCGCCGCTCGGGCGCCTCCGGCTTGAAGCTCCCGGCGCTCTCACTCGGGCTCTGGCACAACTTCGGCGACGACCGGCCGCTCGATGCGCAGCGCGCGATCGTGCGGCGGGCGTTCGACCGCGGTGTCACCCATTTCGACCTCGCCAACAACTACGGGCCGCCCTACGGGGCATCCGAAGCCAATTTCGGTCGCATCCTCGCGACCGACCTCGCGCCGTACCGCGACGAGATCATCGTCTCGACGAAGGCCGGCTGGGACATGTGGCCCGGACCCTACGGCGTCGGCGGGAGCCGCAAGTACCTGCTCGCGAGCCTCGACCGCTCGCTTGAGCGGCTCGGGCTCGACTCCGTCGACATCTTCTACTCGCACCGCCCCGACCCCGAGACGCCGCTCGAGGAGACGGCTGCCGCGCTCGACCACGCGGTGCGCAGCGGCCGGGCGCTCTACGTCGGCATCTCGTCGTACAGCGCGGAGGACGCGCGCGCGATGGCGCGCCTCCTCGGCGAACTCGGGACGCCCCTGACCATCCACCAGCCGTCGTACTCGATGCTGAACCGCTGGATCGAGACCGACGGCCTCCTCGACGCGGCCGGCGAACTCGGATTCGGCGTCATCGGCTTCACGGCGCTCGCGCAGGGGCTGCTCACGGGCAAGTACCTCGGCGGCGTCCCCGAGGGGACGCGCGCGGCCGCGGGCACGTCGCTCGACGCCGACGCGGTGACGGAGGCCACGCGCGAGCACCTGCGGGCCCTCGACGCGGTCGCGCGCGCGCGCTGCCAGTCGCTCGCGCAGCTCGCGCTCGCATGGGCGCTGCGCGACGAGCGCGTCACGAGCCTCGTGATCGGCGCGAGCCGGGTCGCCCAGCTGGACGAGAACCTCGACGCGCTCGACCGGCTCGGGTTCGACGACGACGAGCTCGCCGCGATCGACGGGCACGCAGTCGACGGCGGCGTCGACCTGTGGGGCGACGCCCGGCGCGGCGGCGGCCTGCCCGAGCTCAAGCCGGAGGCGCCCCGCTGACTCGGGCACCGGCCGCGTCGGGAGCGTCCGCGGTGTGTCCGAGCGGGGGCGTGCTCGCGGCATCCGGCGTGATCGCGGCGCCGGCGGTCGCGCGCAGGAGCCGTGCGGCCCGCTCGACGGCGGGGTGCGTCCGCATCGACCGCTTCGTGCGCAGCATGATGCGGCGGCGGACAGCGGCATCCCTCACCGTGATCGCCCGCACCTCCTCGGGCAGGCGGAACGCGCCCAGCCGGGGGAGGACCGTCACGCCGAGGCCCTGCGCGACGTAGTCGAACGCGGTCGCGTAGTCGGGCGCGGCGAGGCGGAACCGGGGTGCGAAGCCCGCGGCGAGGCATCCGGTGATCACGATCTCGCGGCACGGTCCGCGCGCGTGGTCGTTGTCGATCCACGGCTCGTCGGCGAGGTCGGCGAGGGCGAGCGTCGATCGGCCGGCGAACCGGTGCTCGGCGGGCACGACGACGACGTAGTCCTCGGTGCGCAGGTGCTCGAGGTCGTAGCCCTCGATGCTGCCCTCGGCGACGGCGGGGTCGCGGTCGGCGAGCACCGACTCCGCGACGTACAGCTCGAGGTCGGGGTCGACCGCGTAGCGCCCGCGCAGTTCGATGAGGTCGATCTCGACCCGCAGGCCCGGGAAGTCGTCGGCGAGGGCGCCGAGCACGCCCGGCATCCAGGCGCGGTTCGCCGACGAGAAGCAGCCGACGCGGATCGTGCCGCTCCGGCCGGCGCGGAGGTCGTCGGCGAGGCCGTCGAAGTCGGCGAGCTGGTCGAGCACGCGGGTCGCCCGGTCGGCGACGACGAGGCCGGCGGCGGTCGGGCGGATGCCTCGCCCCGCACGCTCCACGAGGACGAGCCCGGTCTCGCGCTGGAGGGCGCTCACGTGCTGGCTGACGGCGGACGGCGTGTAGCCGAGGTGCTCGGCGGCCCGGTTGATGGAGCCCGTGTGCACGACGGCGCGGAACACGCGGAGGCGCTGCGGATCGACCATGCGCCGACTGTACAGCGGAACTGAATGAATAGGTAGGAACGTTCGCTTGTAATGAATGAAGCATCCCGCGAGGCTGGGAGCATGTCACGACGCACCGCCGAGCAGCCCGCGCCCCCCACCGGATCACGCCTGCCGATCCCCGCCCCCACCGCGACGAGCGGCGGCCGCGCTCCCGACTGGCGCGTGCTCGCCGCGACCGTCGTCGTGCTCGTCCTCTGGGCTTCGGCGTTCATCGCGATCCGCGGGATCGGCGACCACCTCTCGCCGGGCTCGATCGCACTCGGCCGCCAGCTCGTCGGATCCGTCGCGCTCATCGCGATCGCGGTCTGGCGGCGTCCGCCCCTGCCGCGCGGCCGCGGGCTCGTGCTCGTCATCGTCTACGGCGTGATCTGGTTCGCCGGGTACACGCTCGTGCTGAACATCGCCGAGCGGCACCTCGACGCCGGCACCACCGCGATGCTCGTCAACGTCGCCCCGCTCATCGTCGCCGTCGTCGCGGGCATCGCCTTCAAGGAAGGGTTCCCGCGCCCGCTCATGATCGGCCTCGGCATCGGATTCACCGGGGTCGTGATCATCGCGCTCGGCGGTGCGGGCGCACACGGCGACCTGCTCGGCATCGTGCTCGGCCTCGTCGCCGCGGTGCTCTACGCGAGCGGGCTGCTCGTGCAGAAGGTCGCGCTGCGGACCACCGACGCGCTGAGCGCGACCTGGGTCGGCTGCGTCGTCGGCGCGCTCGCGCTCCTGCCCTTCCTGCCGAACCTCGTCACCGAGGTCGGCACCGCGCCGCCCGCCGCGATCGCCGCGACGGTCTACCTCGGCATCTTCCCGACGGCCGTGGCGTTCCTGCTGTGGGCGTACGTGCTGCAGCGCAGCACCGCCGGCGCGACCGCGTCGGCCACGCTCGCGGTGCCGGCGATCGCCGTGCTGCTCTCGTGGCTGCTGCTCGGCGAGCTGCCGACGATCGCCGCGCTCGTCGGCGGGGCGCTGTGCCTCATCGGCGTCGCGTGGAGCCGGCGGCGCTGAGATCGGGCGCCGGGCCGGCCGCGCCGAGTCGGCGCCCGGCCGCGCGGTGTCACCGGCCGGCCGCGCTGTGCTGTCGGGCGGGTCGCTCAGCGCAAGACGTCGAGCACGCGATCGTGCAGCAGCCCGTTCGTCGCGAGCGAGCTGCCGTGCCCCGGCCCCGGCTCGCCGGTGATCGACGTGAAGCGGCCGCCGGCCTCCTCGACGACGGGGATGAGGGCGGCGAGGTCGTACACCTTCACGTCGAACTCGCCCACGATCTCGAGCAGGCCCTCGGCGAGCAGCATGTACGACCACGCATCGCCGTAGGCGCGATCGCGCCACACCCGGTCGGCCAAGGCCAGCAGGCGGTCGCGGTACCCGGCATCGCGCCACTGCGCGAGGCTCTGGAAGCTGAGGGAGGCGTCGGCGAGGTCGGCGACCTGCGAGACGGCGATGCGGCGCGGCTCGACGGAGCCGTCCGACGTCGTGCCCGGGGCATCCGTGGTCCACGCGCCCGTGCCGCGGGCGGCCCACCAGCGGCGGCCGAGCGCGGGCATCGCGACCACGCCGACGACGGGCACGCCGTCGACCGCGAGCGCGATCAGGGTCGCCCAGACGGGGACGCCGCGCAGGAAGTTCGCGGTGCCGTCGATCGGGTCGATGATCCACTGCCGGGAGGCATCGCCCTCGGTGCCGAACTCCTCGCCGAGCACGCCGTCGTCGGGCCGCGCGATCGCGAGGCGGTCGCGCAGGGCGCGCTCGACGGCGAGGTCGGCCTCGGTCACGGGCGTGCGGTCCGGCTTGGTGCGGACGTCGAGGTCGACGGCGCGGAAGCGCGCGAGCGATACCGAGTCGGCGAGGTCGGCGAGCTCGAGCGCGAGCGCGAGATCGGCGGCGAACGGGGCTTCCGGGGCATCCGTGGTCACCCGTTCAGGCTATCGGCGAGCGGGCCGGGTGACCGGGGTCGTGACGTCGGATGCCGCGTCGCCACGCCGAGGTCGGCCTCGATTGGCGCTCGTCCGAATGGCCTGATAGTGTGGTCGCTCGGTTCGGGTTGTGAAAAACAGGCCGGAATCACGCACCTCTAGCTCAATCGGCAGAGCAACTGACTGTTAATCAGTGGGTTCAGGGTTCAAGTCCCTGGGGGTGCACCACAGAACGGCCCTCGATCGGGATTCCAGATCGAGGGCCGTTTCGCATTGTTCGGGCCTCGGGAGGCGGTCGGCGCGGCATGACGCCCCGTGTCGCCGGTTGAAGCCGCGTGACGGCGCCGTTCGACCGGCGCCCGTGCGGTCCCTACGGTCGGCACCATGACGCTCCTCACCGACACCGCCGTCCAGTCCTCCAGCGCCGATGAGCGCGCGAGCCGCCTCACCGAGGCGGGCGCCGCCTGGGCCGATCGCATCTCCGCCGACGGGACCAGCGCCCACCTGACCTACCGCACCTCGGGACAGGGCACCGGCTCCGTCGCCAGCGCGATCCGCGCCGGCAAGCACGAGTTCCTCGTCGACGAGCCCGCCGCGCTCGCGGGCGACGACCTCGCCGCGAGCCCGGTCGAGTACGCGCTCGGTGCCCTCATCTCGTGCCAGATCGTCGTCTACCGCCTCTACGCCCAGGCGCTCGGCATCCAGGTCGACGACATCCGCATCGACGCCGAGGGCGACCTCGACGCCCGGAAGCTCTTCGGCATCGACGAGACCATCCGCCCGGGCTTCGGGGCCGTGCGACTCGCGATCACCATCGACGGCCCGGAGACGGCCGAGCGCTACGAGCAGCTCAAGGCCGCCGTCGACGAGCACTGCCCGGTGCTCGACCTCTTCGCGAACCCCACGCCGATCGCCGTCACCGTCAGCAAGGGCTGAACGCGCACCGGCGCGCGGACCGCGGCCCTCGATCAGGAGTCCTGGTCGAGGGCCGCTTCGTATCCGCCGAGGCGGGTCCCGTCGTCCGCCGTGCGCCGCCCCGACGGTCCGCCGGCCCGCACGAGCGGCGACCGGATCACCGTGTTCCGGATCCACCGGCCGAGCCCGGTGCTCGGCGCCATCAGTCGCACGTTGACCCCGATCCGCTGCCGGGCGCGGACCAGGCCGCGATGGCCGTCGTGGGCGCGGGCGAACGCGAGCCGGTGCTCACCGGGCGCCGCCGCCAACTCGATCGCGAGCCGGTACGCCCCGACCAGCGCGAGTTCGGCACCGGCACCCGACGCCGGGGAGGCGCACCAGGCGGCGTCGCCGACGAGCGCGACGCGCCCGGTCGACCACCGCGCCATGCGCACCTGGCTGAGGGCGTCGAACATGAGCCCGGGATCGGCGAGCGCGGTGTCGAGCAGGTCGCCGACGTGCCACGACGTGTCGTCCGCGAACGCGTCGGTGAGGAACCGTGCGGGCAGGCGCGCGTCGCGGCGGTCGTAGGCGAGCTCGGGGGACCGGAAGAGGAAGTACGCCTTCGCCTGGGCGTGGGTGCCGGAGCGCCAGATGCCGGCCATCCGCCCGGGCCGGTTGTGGATCGTCATCCATCGGTCCTCGCCGAGCGACGCGTCCGCATCGGCGAATGCGAAGTAGTGCCCGCGGTGCACCGTGAACCGGGCCACCGGTCCGAACGCCAGGCGCCGGACGTTCGAGTGGATGCCGTCGGCGCCGATCACGAGGTCGAAGCGGTCCGTCCCGCCGTGGTCGAAGGCGACGGTCGCCCCGCCGTCGTCCTGGTCGAGCGCTCGGATCGAGTCGCCGAAGCGGAATTCCACGTCGCTTCCGATCGCGTCGCGGAGGAGGCGGACCAGGTCGCCGCGCAGGATCTCGACGCCGTCCGGGTCCCTGGTGTCGAGTCGTGCGATCGTCCGGTCGTCCGCATCCACGAACCGCATGCCGCGCACGTCGGCCGCGGCGGCCCGGATCTCCGCACCGAGCCCCATTCGCTCGACGACGGCGACGGAACGCCCCCGGATGTCGACCCCGTTGCCGCCCGTGCGCAGGTCCGGCGCACGTTCGACGACCGTCGGCGCGAAGCCGAGTCGCGCGAGCCAGTACGCGAGCGTCAACCCGGCGACGCTCGCGCCCGAGATCAGGATCCGTTGGTTCATCCGTGGCTCCCAGCCGTAGAGTATTTGGAATAGGCGTTCCAATTCAGTATTTGGAAGGAGCATTCCATTTGTCAACGACGGAATCGACGGAGTCGGCCGGGCCGACGGCCCGACGAGCCGATGCGAGGCGGAACCGCGAGCTGGCGCTGGCCGCGGCGACGTCGCTGCTCGGCGAGCCGGGTGCGCCGCTGACGGTCGACACCATCGCGAAGCGCGCGGGCCTGGGCGCGGGAACGATCGCCCGCGCGTTCGGCGGGAAGGACCCGCTCATCGACGCCGCCGTCGCGGGCCTGCTCGGGCCGGTCGTCGATCGGGCCGAAGCGCTGGGGCGCGAGCCCGAACCGGCCGTCGCGCTGCGCACGTTCCTCACCGAACTGGTCGCGTTCCAATCCGCGCACTCCGCGGTCGGCGCCGAACTGGCAGGCCTCGACCTCCCGACGACGACCGGTCTTCGCGCCCGGCTCGTGGCCGCCGTCGTGCGGCTCGTCGACCGCGCCCGCGCGAGCGGCGCGATCCGCGCGGACATCACGGCCGAGACCGCAGCGGACCTGCTCATCCGCACGGCGCATGCCGTCATCCGTTCGCCCGGGTCCTCACCCGAGCTGTCGGGGGCATTCGTCGCGGTGCTGATGGACGGGCTCCGACCGGCCGCGCCGGTCCTGCCCCGAGCGTGAGCACTCGCACGCCCGAACCTTGAGCAATCGTTGCTCAGGCCGTGGCGCGGCCGGCGTCGATAGCGTCGCCGCCATGAGCACATCAACGTCATCGACGAGCCGACGCCGCCCCAAGGCGTCGACGTACGTCGTCCTCGTGGTCGCGGGCGTCGCGGCCCTCATCGCCGTCGCGAGCATGCTGGGAACGGGCGACCTGACCGCCGTGTTCCAGGGCATCGAGAACGCGTTCGACGGCCGGCAGGGCCGCGGATTCTGATGGGGACGGTCATGATCGAGGTCAAGGGCGCGAACGGCGAGAGTCTTCTCTACGACGGCGCCACGGTCGCCAAGTTCCGGCACAACGGGATGCAGGAGGCGTCGCGGAACCCGGTGTCGACCTATCGGGGCATCCAGGTCGCGCATCGGCCGGGCAAGCGCGGCAAGCCCGACACCTACGAGGTCCTGTTGACGATGTCGGCGTTCATGTCGCTCACGGTCGAGGAGTCCCAGAAGGCCCAGCTCGACGCGCTCGTGGCGGCGCTCGGCGCGCCGGTCGCGTAGGCGCTCGGCTCCGTCGCGCTGCGCTTCGAGCACCGCCCCCGAACGGGGGGCATGATACGTACCGAGTGCAGGGTATCGCCGAACCGTTATGCAAACGTGATCTTCTACTCGCTTCCCCGGGCCAAAATGAGCGGCATTGGGGAAAGAGGCGAGGATGCTTCGTGTTCGGCGTGCCCTCCGGCGATGGTTCGGGCCTGCGGTGCTCATCGGCGGTGCGCTGGCGTTTCTGCTCCTGGCCGTCTCCACCGCGATCGGCGTCGGGCCGGCGAACGCCGGTGTCGCCGCGGTCGGCGCCGCGCCCGAGGCATCCTCGGACCCCGGCGACTACGTGCCGGAGTTCACGCCCGACCCCGCGCCGCCGCCTCCCGTGATCGCCCCGTTCGTCGCGCCGCCGCCGGCCGCGCCCGACGAGGTCGTCGAGGAGGACGACGAGTTCGTCGAGGAACCCGCCCCGCAGCCGACCGTGACACCGACGCCCGCCCCGTCGCCGGCACCCTCGCGCGCCCCGTCGATCCGCTTCCGCGGTGACGCCGACGTCGATGCCGCCGAGCAGCCCGTGCCGCCCGCGGACCCGACCTCGCGCGACGACCCAGGCGCGCCGAGCGCGCTCGGCAGTTCACTGCCGTCGTTCATCGACCTCTTCAGCCAGCCGCTGCCGCTCGCGCTCAGCGCGGCCGTCGGCGCCCTCACGCTCTTCATGATCACGGTCCCCGCGCACCTGCTCGACGACACGCTCGAGGCGAACGTCGGCAGGTTCGCCGGGGTGACGCGATGGTTCGCGCCCTTCGTCGCCTGGTGGGCCGCCCTCAGCGCGCGTCTCCCGCACTCCGCGGTGCTGGCCCCGGTCATCGTCGTGCTCGGCGCCGTCGCGTTCGGGTTCACGGATCCGTCGTACGGCGTCGACATCGTCTCCCTCCGCGAGACGCTCGCGCTCGCGATCGGCCTCGCCCTCGTGCTCCCGCTGCCCGCCTTCCTCACCCAGCGGATCCTGGCCCGCCGGTGGACCATCCACTCGCACATCGTCGTCCACCCCGGCGCGCTCCTCCTCGCGGTGATCGGCGTCGTCGTCTCGCGTGCCTTCGGCCTGCACCCCGGCCTGCTCATCGGCCTCATCATGGGCCTCGAGATCGCGTCCGCGGTGAAGCAGGAGGCGCGGCAGTGGGCCATCGCGATCCGCCTCGGCCTGGTCGCCGCGATCGCGTTCGCCGCGTGGGCGGGCTACTCGCTCCTCGACGTGGTCGCGCCGGCGGCCGACCACGGCATGAGCGGCGTCGGCGTCGGGACCGTCGACATCGCGGCATCCGCCGACGGGATCCACCTCGAGTCCCACGGCAGCGACGACGGACACGACACCGGCGGGACGACCGAGACCGACACGGGCCACGACGGCACCGCGACGGCGCACGAGTCCGACTTCGGCACCGAACTGCTCCGCGAGACCCTCGTCGCGACCACCCACGAGGGTCTCGCGACCGCGATGGTCGCCCTCATCCCGATCACGTTCCTCGAGGGCAAGGTCCTGTTCCAGGCATCCAAGCTCGTCTGGGCCGCGATCGCGGTCCCCGTGGTCTTCCTCTTCGCGTTCGCGCTGGTCCCCATGGCCATCGAGCACGGCAGCGCCGGCGGCGAGGTCGAGGTGACCGTGGTGCTGCCGTGGGCGATCGCGCTCGGCGCGATCACCCTGCTGGTCCTCGCGGTCTGGTACGGGTTCGTCCGCTACGACCGCGACCATCCGGGCCCGGCGCACGGCGAGGAGGGCCCCGGCGACGGCCGGTCGGATGCCGCGGGGTCGGACGGCTCCGGCCCGGGGGCGGGGGACCCCGACGGGTCGGCACCCGCGCCGGGGCGCCCGCGCGAACCGGTCGGACGCTGAGGGCGGTCGACCCGCGCCGCGTCAGCCGAGGTGGAGGTGGGGCCACGCCCACCTGATGAGCTCGGCGGTCGTGCCGACCGCCGCGTACAACGCCAGCACCGCCCCGAGCGCGCGCTCGCGCCAGGAGCCGGTGTCGCCGAGGATCGGCAGGGCGACGAACCCGTTCGGTCGCCAGACCTGATTCACCACGGGCAGGTCGGCCACGAACTCCGGCGGTCGCGGCACCCACGGCCAGAACAGCCCGGGCAGGCCGCCCGTCGTGAGCAGGTCGCCTGCGAGGTGGGCGAGGAATCCGAGCGTCACGGCGAGCGGGAACCAGCCGAACTGCTCGGGCGCGAACACCACGATGCACATGCCGAGCGCGAAGCCGAGCGCCCAGGCCGCCCACCAGGACCGGACGAACCCGCGCGCCTTCACGCCGAACGCGGTCAGGGCGGTCGTCCCGATCCCGGCGCCGACCGCGACGGCGCCGAGCCCGTCGACGTCGAGCGTGGCGAGGCCGAGCGCCGAGGCGCCGGCGGCGACGAGCACCGCGGCCAGCAGCGAGTGGGCGCCGTGGCGATGCCCGCCCGACACGGTCTCGACGACCTCCGCCGTGAGGCGGCCGAGGACGGGCACGGCGCGCGAGATCGTCGCACCGTGATGGTCGGCGTCGGGGAGGAGGGCGGCCCCGGCGCACACGGTCGCGCCGGCCAGGACGCCGATCGGGTCGAGCGGGTACGCGCCCGTCGTGAGCAGGGGCATCGCGCCCGTGAGGGCGATCCAGGCGGCGGCGCCGCTCGTCGCATGGTTCACGCCGAGCATGGGGGAGGACTCCTCTCGCGGGCGGTTCGGGGCGGCCGCGCGTTGCGAGTGTAGGGGCGACGTCCGACCACGGGACACCGGCTCGCCGGTCGGCGAACCCTGCGGCGGGTCAGTCGTCGGCGCCGCGCGCGATGAGCGCCTCGCCCATCGCGTCGGCCGTGCGGAGCGCGCGCACCACGACGGGCACCGCGATCGCGCGGAGCGAGTGCTCGACACCGCGGGCGCGCCGGGCGTCGACGACCTCGCGGACGATCTCGGCCATGATCGGCAGCGCCCGGATCGCCATCGCGATCGCGAGGCCGACCCGGTCGGGGTCGACGCGCCCGCCGGTCGCGCGCCCGATCGGGCCCAGCGCGCGCTGCATCGCGTCGAGCATCGCCGCGACCGGCGTCGTGAGGCTCACGAGCGACGCGAGCAGCACGAACGCGCTCACCCGCAGCGACATCGTGAGCGCCGACTCCCATCCGCTGACGAGCCAGTTGAGCGGCGCGGCGAGCAGCAGGATCCACGCCAGCGGGACGAGCTGGCGGACCGCGACGCGCGCCGGGATCCGCGCGACCGCGAACAGCAGGAGCACCACCCCGTCCGCGACCAGGAGTGCCGGCCAGCCGGGCAGCATCGCCACGACGACGACGGATGCCGCGAGCCCGGCGAGCTTCGCCCCGGCCGGCAGCGCGTGGATCGGCGAGCGACCCGGGACGTACGCGCCGATCACGCCCGAACGCCGATCACGACGCCGGCTCCTCGGCCGCGACGAGGGCGCGGTACGCCTCGAGCGCCGGGCCGGGCGCGTCGTCCGCGACGATGCGCCCCCGGTCGACGACGAGCACGCGATCGAACCCGGCGAGCGCCTCGAGCCGGTGCGTGACCATCACGAGCTGCTGCGGGATCGCGGCGAAGTGCCGCTCGACGAGCGCGGTGTTCCGGGCATCCAGCAGCGTCGTCGGCTCGTCCGCGACGAGCACCTCGGGCTCCGCGACGAGGACCGCCGCGAGCGCGAGCAGCTGCTTCTGCCCGCCCGAGAGCCGGTGCGCGGGCCGGTCGGCGAGGCCGGCAAGCCCGAACCGGTCGAGCGCGGCGTCGACGCGGGCCGAGGCATCCGAAGCCGGCAGCCGGAGCCGGCGCAGCGAGAACGCGACGTCCTCGCGCACCGTCGGCATGACGATCTGCGTGTCCGGGTTCGTGAACACGAACCCGACCCGGTGTCGCACCTCGCGGCCGTGCCGCGCGACGTCGAGGCCGTCCACGCTCACCCGGCCCGAGGTCGGCGTCACGAGGCCGTTCAGGAGGCGCGCGAGCGTCGACTTGCCCGAGCCGTTCGCGCCGACGATCCCGATCCGCCGCTCGGTGAGCCGCAGCGAGACGTCGACGAGCACGTCCGCACCGTCGAAGCGGTGCGAGACGTGCTCGAGGAGCAGTTCGGTCATCGATCCGACGCGGCGCGGCCCCGGGGGACGGTCAGGTCGTCGACGTCCGTCCCGGCCTCGGCCTCGGTCGCGGCGTTCGACGCGCGGCGCCACGGCCACTCGCGAGCCGGGATGAGCCCCGGCCAGGCGCGGTGGACGCCGGCCGCGACGACCGCCGCGATGACGGCCTTCACGACATCGCCGGGCAGGTAGGGCAACGCGCCGACGAGGATGGCCTGGCCGAGCGGCAGCCCGGTCACCGCGGCCAGCCACGGCACGCCGATCAGGTACACGACGAGGATGCCGCCTGCGACGGTCGCCACGAGCAGCGTCCAGAACTTCAGGCGAGGTGCGAGGCGCGCGGCGAGCCATCCGATCACGAAGGCGCCGGGGATGAACGCGAGCAGGAAGCCGCCCGAGGGGCCGGCCAGCACGCCCAGGCCGGCCGAGCCCTGCGCGAGGATCGGCAGGCCCGCGAGGCCGAGCAGCACGTAGAGCGAGACGGCGAGCGCGCCCTTGCGGGCGCCGAGGATCGCGCCGGCGAGCATGACGCCGAGCGTCTGCAGGGTGATCGGCACGCCGATGCCGACCGGGATCGCGCCCGGCAGGGTGAGCGCGGCGATCAGCGCGGCGAACACCGCGATCTGGGCGAGGTCGCGGGCGGTGGTGCGGGCGGTGCGACGCGGGGCGGCGGCGGCTCCTGCGGACATGGTCGATCCCTCCTGGACGTCCCGGCCTCGTCGGCCGGCGAGGGCGCTCGCCCTCCTCCGCCAACGCTAGGAATCGGGCGGGGTCGGCCGCCGAGATGGGCGTACAAGATTCGGCCCGGTTCTTTGGAACGCGGCCGCTCGGGACGCGGGCCAAGCGGTGCGCGCCGCGTCAGGCGGCGCGGGCCGCGTCAGGCGGCGCGGGCCGTGAACTCGTACGCGTCGACCTCGACGGATGCCACGGCCGGCGCCTGCGCGTCGGCATCCAGCAGCGGGTCCGCCCACACGACGAGCGGTGCGGGCTCCCAGTCCAGCGCCATGGGCTTCTGGTCGGCGTCGACGACGACGGCGACGGCGTCGCGCTCGTCGAGCACGGCGCGCGTGAGCTCGACCGAGATCTGGTGCGCGAGCACGGCGTGGAAGATCGAGTCGGTGTCGTCCTGGGATCGGCGGACGACGGTCCAGGCCCCGTTCGGGCCGATGAACTCCATGAGCTTCGCGTTCACGAGTTCGAAGAGCTGCTCGCCGCGGAGGTCGGCCGCGGTGGGGCGCGGCGCCGGCGGGGCGACATGTGAGGCGGCTTGCGCGGCGAGTCGCGCGCGGCGCCAACGGCGGAACATCGTCGATCCTCTCGTTCGCAGGTCGGGATCACCCAAGTCTGCTGCCACGGTCGGCGCCGCCGCCAATCGACACGCCGCTCACGTTCCGGTGCGTCGACGGGCCCCGTCGATCAATCGCGGTGGACGTCGATCTCGCGCTCGCGCGCCTGCTCGGCGACGGTGCCGACCGCGATCGCGAGGCTCGCGAGCCACGAGACCCACATGAGGATGAGCCGCCAGTCGCGCGGGCCGCTGATCGTCGTGCGGACGACGCCGATCCCGCCGAGGATCGCGCCCAGGAACACACCGCTGAAGAGGTACTTGCGCATGCGGGCAACGCTACCCCCGGGCGGCCCCGCGGAGCGCGGACCGTGCCGGATCCCGGGCGCCTCGCGCCGTGCCGCGCTAGCCTGAAGCGGTCGAGGAGGAACCGCCGCATGACGAAGACCCCCGAACCAGGACCCGTTCCCGCCGCGTACGACATGATCGTCGTGTCGAACCGGCTGCCGGTCGACTACGAGGAGGGCCCCGACGGGTCGACCGGGTGGAAGAGCTCGCCGGGCGGGCTCGTGACCGCCCTCGAGCCCATCATGCGCGCCGCCGACGGCGCCTGGGTCGGCTGGGCGGGCGTCGCCGACCGCGAGTTCGATCCGTTCGAGCACGACGGCATCTCGATCATCCCGGTCCCGCTGACGCCCGACGAGATCGAGGACTACTACGAGGGGTTCTCCAACGACACCCTCTGGCCGCTCTACCACGACGTCATCGCGCCGCCGAGCTTCCACCGCGAGTGGTGGGACGCGTACGTGCGGGTGAACCGGCGGTTCGCCGAGGCGGCCGCGCGCGCGGCCGCCGAGGGGGCGGTCGTCTGGGTGCAGGACTACCAGCTCCAGCTCGTGCCCCGGATGCTCCGCGAGCAGCGCCCCGACCTCGTGATCGGGTTCTTCAACCACATCCCGTTCCCGGCCTACGGCATCTACTCGCAGCTGCCGTGGCGGCGCCAGGTGCTCGAGGGGCTGCTCGGCGCGGACGTCATCGGGTTCCAGCGCGCCGCCGACGCGGGCAACTTCAGCCGGGCCATCCGCCGGCTCTTCGGCTACACGACCCGCGGGAGCACGATCGAGGTGCCCGATCCCGACGGCTCGGTCCGCCGCGTCGTCGCGCGCCACTTCCCGATCTCGATCGACGCCGCGGGGTTCGAGGAGATCGCGCGCCGACCCGACGTGCAGGCGCGGTCGCGGGAGATCCGGGAGAGCCTCGGGAACCCGAGCACGATCATGCTCGGCGTCGACCGCCTCGACTACACCAAGGGCATCCGGCACCGGATGAAGGCGTTCGGCGAGCTCCTGCGCGACGGCCGGCTCTCGGTCGAGGACGTGACGCTCGTCCAGGTCGCGAGCCCGTCCCGCGAGCGCGTCGAGACGTACCGGCAGCTGCGCGACGAGATCGAGCTCACGGTCGGCCGCCTGAACGGCGACCAGTCCACGCTCGGGCACCAGGCGATCGCCTACCTCCACCACGGCTACCCGCGGGAGGAGATGGTCGCCCTCTACCTCGCGGCCGACGTCATGCTCGTCACGGCCCTGCGCGACGGGATGAACCTGGTCGCGAAGGAGTACGTCGCGTGCCGGTTCGACAACGACGGCGTGCTCGTGCTCAGCGAGTTCACGGGCGCCTCCGACGAGCTCCGGCAGGCCGTGCTCGTGAACCCCCACGACATCGAGGGGCTGAAGGACGCGATCGAGCTGGCGATCGGGATGCCCCACAGGGACCGCACGCGCCGGATGCGGTCGCTGCGCAAGCGCGTCCGCGAGAACGACGTCGCCAACTGGTCGGCGACGTTCCTCGAGACCCTCACCGGCACGGGCCGCATCACGCCGGGCGTGTCCGAGGCGCTCGCCCTGTCGCTCGACGCGCTCGCCGGCGCCGAGCGACTGCTCGTCGCGCTCGACTTCGACGGGACGCTCGCGCCCATCGTGGACCGCCCCGACGAGGCGCGGGCGACCCCGCCCGCGCGCGACGCGCTGATCCGGCTCGCCGCGACGCCGGACACGCGCGTCGCCATCGTGTCGGGCCGGGCGCTCGCGAGCCTCGTGGACGTCGCCGATCCGCCCGAGGGCGCGCTGCTGTCGGGTTCGCACGGCGTGGAACTGCAGCTCGACGGCGGATCGGTCACGGTCGACCTGCGCGACACCGAACGCGAGCACCTGCGCCGGCTCACCCGGATCGTCGAGGAGGCCGCGGCGACGGTCGACGGCGCCTGGGTCGAGTTCAAGCCCGCGGGCGTCGCGCTGCACACCCGCCGACTCAGCCCGCACGTCGGCGTCGCGTTGCAGCAGGACGCGCGCGAGCGCGTGACGCGGGCCCTCCGCGGCATCACCGTGCGCGCCGGCAAGTCGGTCATCGAGTTCGCGGTCCGGTCGAACGACAAGGGCGAATCGCTGCGCCGGCTTCGCCAGCACGCGGGCGCCACGGCCGTGCTCTACGTCGGTGACGACGTGACCGACGAGGACGCGTTCGCAGCGCTCGAGGACGGCGACCTGGGCGTCAAGGTCGGCCAGGGGAAGTCCATCGCGGCGCACCGCGTGCGCAGCCCGGAGGAGGTCGCGGAGCTGCTCGGACTGCTCGCCGAGCGGCGCGCGACGGCGGTCGGCGACCCCCCGGGCTGGACCTAGAATCGAAGCCATGTCCCAGATCGATCCGAAGCCCCGCAGTCGCGTCGTCACCGACGGCATCGAAGCCACCACCAGCCGCGGGATGCTCCGCGCCGTCGGCATGGGCGACGCGGACTGGGACAAGCCGCAGGTCGGCATCGCGAGCTCGTGGAACGAGATCACGCCCTGCAACCTGTCGCTCGACCGGCTCGCCCGCGCCGCGAAGGAGGGCGTGCACGCCGGGGGCGGCTACCCGCTCCAGTTCGGCACCGTCTCGGTCTCCGACGGCATCTCGATGGGCCACGAGGGCATGCACTTCTCGCTCGTCTCCCGCGAGGTCATCGCCGACTCGGTCGAGGTCGTCATGCAGGCCGAGCGCCTCGACGGCTCGGTCCTGCTCGCCGGCTGCGACAAGTCGATCCCCGGCATGCTCATGGCCGCGGCCCGGCTCGACCTCTCGAGCGTCTTCCTCTACGCCGGTTCGATCGCGCCCGGCTGGGTCCGCCTGAGCGACGGCACCGAGAAGGACATCACGATCATCGACTCGTTCGAGGCCGTCGGCGCGGTCAAGGCCGGCAAGATGAGCGAGGCCGACGCCAAGCGCATCGAGTGCGCGTTCGCGCCCGGCGAGGGCGCGTGCGGCGGCATGTACACCGCGAACACCATGGCGTCGGTCGCGGAGGCGCTGGGCCTCTCGCTCCCGGGCTCGGCGTCGCCCGCGTCGGCGGACCGCCGCCGCGACTACTACGCGCACCGCTCGGGCGAGGCCGTCGTCAACCTGCTGAAGCAGGGCATCACGGCGCGCCAGATCCTCACCAAGGAGGCGTTCGAGAACGCGATCGCCGTGGGCATGGCGCTCGGCGGCTCCACCAACATCGTCCTGCACCTGCTCGCGATCGCGCGCGAGGCCGAGGTCGACCTCACGCTCGACGACTTCAACCGCATCGGCTCGAAGGTGCCGCACATCGGCGACCTCAAGCCGTTCGGCAAGTACGTCATGAACGACGTCGACCGCCGCGGCGGCGTGCCGGTGCTCATGAAGGCCCTGCTCGACGCGGGCCTGCTGCACGGCGACGTGCTCACGGTCACGGGCAAGACCATGCGCGAGAACCTCGAGGAGCTCGACCTGCCGCCGCTCGACGGCGAGGTGCTGCACACGCTCGACGACCCGATCCACGAGACCGGCGGCCTCACGATCCTGCACGGCACGCTCGCGCCCGAGGGCGCGGTCGTGAAGACGGCCGGCTTCGACGCGGCCGTCTTCGAGGGCCCGGCGCGCGTGTTCGAGCGCGAGCGCGCCGCGATGGACGCCCTCACGAACGGCGAGATCACGCACGGCGACGTCGTCGTGATCCGCTACGAGGGCCCCAAGGGCGGCCCCGGCATGCGCGAGATGCTCGCCATCACCGCCGCCATCAAGGGCGCTGGGCTCGGAAAAGATGTACTACTCTTGACGGACGGTCGATTCTCAGGCGGCACAACCGGCCTCTGCATCGGCCATCTGGCACCCGAGGCGGTGGACGCAGGTCCGATCGCCCTGGTGCGCGATGGTGATCTGATTCGGGTCGATATCGCGGCTCGTTCCATCGACCTACTGGTCGACGAAGCCGAGCTGGCAGCCCGCCGTGAAGGCTGGGCTCCACTTCCTCCGCGCTATACCCGAGGCGTTCTCGCGAAGTACTCCAAGCTCGTGCGCTCCGCCGCCGAAGGCGCGACGACGGGCTGAGTGCTGCGCTCCTCCAGCTCATCCCAGCCACCAGAAGGAAGCGAATGACCACGGAATCCACCCCCGTGCCGTCCCACG
Source organism: Agromyces sp. MMS24-JH15 (assembly GCF_043518605.1). GTDB lineage: Bacteria > Actinomycetota > Actinomycetes > Actinomycetales > Microbacteriaceae > Agromyces. Next base: position 3,647,431 of record NZ_CP171358.1, on the reverse strand, counting down.
CCCCGGTGCCGCCGAGCGCGCCCGAGGTGATCACCGGAGCCGAGGCGGTCGTCCGCTCGCTCGAGCTCCTCGGCATCGACGACGTCTTCGGCCTGCCCGGCGGGGCCATCCTGCCCGTGTACGACCCGCTGCTGTCGGCATCCACGCTCCGGCACATCCTCGTCCGACACGAGCAGGGCGCCGGCCACGCGGCCGAGGGCTACGCCGCATCGAGCGGCCGGCTCGGCGTCGCGATCGCGACGAGCGGCCCCGGTGCCACGAACCTCGTGACCGCCATCGCGGACGCCCACATGGACTCGGTGCCGCTGCTCGCGATCACCGGCCAGGTGTTCTCGAACCTCATGGGCACCGACGCGTTCCAGGAGGCCGACATCGTCGGCATCACGATGCCCATCACCAAGCACTCGTTCCTGGTGAAGCGGCCCGAGGAGATCCCCTCGACGATCGCGGCCGCCGTGCACATCGCGACGACGGGCCGACCCGGCCCGGTGCTCGTCGACATCACCAAGGACGCCCAGCAGGCCACGTTCGAGTTCCACTGGCCGCCGCGCGTCGACCTGCCGGGCTACCGGCCGATCACGAAGGCGCACGGCAAGCAGGTCGCCGCAGCGGCGAGCATGATCGCCGAGGCCAAGCGGCCCGTGCTCTACGTCGGCGGCGGGGTCATCCGCGCCGGGGCATCCCGCGAGCTCCTCGCGTTCGCCGAGGCGACCGGCATCCCGGTCGTCACCACGCTCATGGCGCGCGGCGCGTTCCCCGACTCGCACCAGCAGCACCTCGGCATGCCCGGCATGCACGGCACCGTCCCCGCGGTGCTCGCGCTGCAGGAGTCCGACCTGCTCGTCGTGCTCGGCGCGCGGTTCGACGACCGCGTGACGGGCAAGGCCGCGCTCTTCGCCCCCGAGGCGAAGGTCGTGCACGTCGACATCGACCCGGCCGAGATCTCGAAGATCCGCACGGCCGACGTGCCGATCGTGGGCGACGTCAAGGACGTCCTCGTCGACCTCACCGCCGCCTTCGGACCGGCCAGCGCGGTCGGCGCGCCGGACCTCACGGAATGGTGGGCCACGCTCGACGGCCTGCGCGGCGAGTTCCCGCTCGGCTACGCGCCGACCAGCGACGGCCTGCTCGCACCGCAGTACGTGATCCAGCGGATCGGCGAGCTGACCGGGCCCGAGGGCGTCTACGCCGCGGGCGTCGGCCAGCACCAGATGTGGGCCGCGCAGTTCATCAAGTACGAGCGCCCGAACGCCTGGCTCAACTCGGGCGGCGCGGGCACGATGGGCTACGCCGTCCCGGCAGCCATGGGCGCGAAGGTCGCCCAGCCCGACCGCACGGTCTGGGCGATCGACGGCGACGGCTGCTTCCAGATGACGAACCAGGAGCTCGCGACGTGCTCCCTGAACGACATCCCGATCAAGGTCGCGATCATCAACAACTCGTCGCTCGGCATGGTGCGGCAGTGGCAGACGCTCTTCTACGACGGCCGCTACTCGAACACCGACCTGTCGACGGGCCACGGCACCGCGCGCATCCCCGACTTCGTGAAGCTCGCCGAGGCGTACGGCGCCCTCGGCATCCGCGTCACGAAGGAGGAGGAGGTCGACGCCGCGATCAAGCTCGCGCTCGAGACCAACGACCGCCCGGTCGTGATCGACTTCGTCGTCTCGGCCGACGCCATGGTGTGGCCGATGGTGCCGCAGGGCGTCTCCAACAGCTACATCCAGTACGCCCGCGACCACTCGCCGGCCTTCACCGAGGAGGACTGACCATGTCGACCCACGTGCTGTCGCTCCTCGTCGAGGACAAGCCCGGCCTGCTGACCCGCGTCGCCGGCCTGTTCGCGCGTCGCGGCTTCAACATCGAGTCGCTCGCGGTCGGCCACTCGGAGATCCCCGGCCTCAGCCGGATCACCGTCGTCGTCGACGTCGAGGACCTCCCGCTCGAGCAGGTCACGAAGCAGCTGAACAAGCTCGTCAACGTGATCAAGATCGTCGAGCTGGACCCCGACCAGTCGGTCCAGCGCGAGCACCTGCTCGTCAAGGTCCGCGTCGACAACACGACGCGCTCGCAGGTCCTCGAGGCCGTGAACCTCTTCCGCGCCCGCGTGGTCGACGTGTCGACCGACGCGCTCGTGATCGAGGTCACCGGCGACAGCGGCAAGATCCAGGCCCTCCTCCGGGTGCTCGAGCCCTACGGCATCAAGGAGATCGCCCAGTCGGGCCTCCTCGCCATCGGCCGCGGCGCCAAGTCCATCACCGAGCGCGTCTTCCGCGCCTGACCCAACCTGGACGCCGTGCGATCGCGGCGCCCGCCCAGACCGATCCCAAGGAGAAAGAACCGCAATGGCTGAGATGTACTACGACAAGGACGCCGACCTCTCGCTCGTCCAGGGCAAGAAGGTCGCCGTCATCGGCTACGGCTCGCAGGGCCACGCGCACGCGCAGAACCTCCGCGACTCCGGCGTCGAGGTCGTCATCGGCCTCAAGGACGGCTCGAAGTCCGCCCAGAAGGCCCAGGAGGCCGGCTTCGAGGTCAAGAACGTCGCAGACGCGGCCGCGTGGGCCGACGTCGTCGTGATCCTCGCGCCGGACCAGTTCCAGCGCCACATCTACGCCGAGTCGGTGAAGGACAACCTGAAGGAGGGCGACGCCCTCGTCTTCGGTCACGGCTTCAACGTCCGCTTCGGCTACATCGAGGCCCCCGCGGGCGTCGACGTGATCCTCGTCGCGCCGAAGGCGCCGGGCCACACCGTGCGTCGCGAGTTCGTCGCCGGTCGCGGCATCCCGGACATCATCGCGGTCGAGCAGGATGCCTCGGGCCGGGCCTGGGACCTCGCGAAGTCGTACGCCAAGGCGATCGGCGGCACGCGCGCCGGCGTCATCAAGACGACCTTCACCGAGGAGACCGAGACCGACCTGTTCGGCGAGCAGGCCGTCCTCTGCGGCGGCGTGTCGCAGCTCGTGCAGTACGGCTTCGAGACCCTCACCGAGGCCGGCTACCAGCCCGAGATCGCCTACTTCGAGGTGCTCCACGAGCTCAAGCTCATCGTCGACCTCATGTGGGAGGGCGGCATCTCCAAGCAGCGCTGGAGCGTCTCCGACACCGCCGAGTACGGCGACTACGTCTCGGGCCCGCGCGTCATCGACCCGCGCGTCAAGGAGAACATGCAGGCCGTGCTCGCCGACATCCAGTCGGGCGCGTTCGCCAAGCGCTTCATCGACGACCAGGACAACGGCGCGGCCGAGTTCCTCGAGCTCCGTGCCAAGGGCGAGGGTCACCCGATCGAGACCACCGGTCGCGACCTGCGCAAGCTGTTCGCGTGGACGCAGACCAACGAGGACGACTACGTCGACGGCGAGGTCGCTCGCTGACGCTCGCGTCCTCGCGCGTCGACGCAGTCGGCGACGCTGCGCTCGTCGGTGCGCCTTCGGCGCCCGGCGACGGCGAGGTCGCTCGCTGACGCTCGCGTCACGCTGATCGCGATCGCGATCGCGATCGCCTGAACGAACCGGATGCCCCGGCCCGATGGGTCGGGGCATCCGTCGTCTCCGAGCGTCGGTTCCGCATCCACCGCGTGCGACGCGAACGGGACGTCATCGCACGTTCACCCGACACGGCGGCGCGGGTCGGCGGCCGTTCATCCGCTGCGCCGAGCATGCCGGTGTGACCTCGCGCCGCGCGACCGGGATCGCCGGTCGGCAGACCAGTCCCTCCCGCCGCACCCCGCCCATCGCCCTGCTGATCGCCGCGCTCCTGTCCACGCTGGTTCCGGGCGTCGCCGCCGCGTCGGCGGCACCGGTCGCATCCACCGCACGGACCGGGCAGCCCGCCGCCGGGCCCGCGGCCGTCGAGCCCGTCGCCGCCGAGGACGAGAGCCGCCCGGTCGCGGTGGACCCGCCGGCGGGAGGTGCGCGCACGGTCGTGATCGACGAGATCGCGAACGGCACGTCCCGATCGTCGGACGACAGCTTCTTCGAACTGCGCAACGTGTCCGGCACGCCGGTCGACCTCACGGGGTGGGACGTGTACCGCTGCAACGCACTCGGCCTGCGGCCGCGGCTCGACGCCGGCGAGGCGGACCTCGCCGGTGTCGTGCTCGCCCCAGGCGAGGTGTTCACGGTCGCGCGATCGGGAAGCCTTCCCGCCGACGTGGCCGACGCGTCGATCACGCAGGGCTTCTCCGCACGCGGGTTCGGCCTCCTCCTCGTCGATCCCGACGGCGCGCGCGTCGACGCGGTCGGCGTGTACCCGAACGAGCCGTGGCCCACGCAGAGCGAGTGCACATTCGGGCCGAACCTGCCGAACACGCTCGCGTTCGCGCTCGACGAGAGCTGGCAACGCGTCGGGGTGACCGGCGACCCGGACGCCGACTGGGTCCGCGCCCGAGCGACGCCCGGGGTCGCGGGCACGCGCCCGCCCGAGGCATCCGCCCCCGAGGTGCGGGTCGAGGAGATCGCGGCCGCGGGCGTCGAGTCCGACGGCGACGACCTCGTCGAGGTCGCGAACCGGGGCGGGGCATCCGTCGACCTCGGCGGCTGGCGGATGTACCGGTGCACCGCCGCCGGGCGCCTGACGCCGGACACGCTCATGGCCGAGTTCGAGCCGGGCACGGTGCTCGCGCCGGGCGAGCGACTCGTCGTCGGAGGGCCGCAGTACTCCGGCGGCGGCACGCGCGTGGTCCGCAACCCGACGTCACTGGCGCAGTCCGCCTTCGGGGCGCTGCTGGTCACGCCGGCCGGCGACCGGGTGACCGGCGTCGCGGTGTCCGCGCACGACGACAGCGCCTGCCAGCACGACGCGAAGCTCCCGCCCGACCTCGACGCCGCGACCGGCGAGTCGTGGCAGCGCACGGGCGAGGGCGTCTGGGTCGTCGCGCGGCGCACGCCGGGCGCCGAGAACGCACGCACCGACACGGGGCTCGCGCACCGGCCGTTCGCCTACCCCGACCCGCTCGGCGTCGCGGTGAGCGAGTTCGCGGTCGACCCGTCCGAGGTGCCGACCGGGTCGGCGCGCCATCACTTCGTCGAGCTCGCGAACTACGGCGCCGAGCCCGTCGACATCGGCGGATGGCGGATTCGCGGCTGCGGCGCGGACGGGTACCGGCTGCGCGACGCGTTGGCGACCGTCGCGGCCGGCACGGTGCTCGCACCGGGCGGCACCTGGGTCGCGGCGGCCCGCGACACGGCATCGGCGTCGGATGCCCCGGAATCCGCGTTCCGCGCCGACGCGACGCTCGCCGCGGAACTCGACTTCCGCGGTGCCGGGTACTGGGTCGAGACCGCGGCCGGCAGGCCGGTCGACCGGGTCGGCGCGTATGCGCAGAACGAGATGGATCGGAGCGTGGAGGTACCGAGCGCGTGCTCCAAGGGCGTGTCGCTCGCGATGTTCCAGCCCGACCGGCTCGCGGGGGAGACGTACCGTCGGGCCGCCTTCACGGGCGTCGACGCCGACGACTTCGTCGCCGACGCGGCCACGCCCGGAGTGCTCGACCTCGTCGCACCGGCATCCGAAGCTGCGCCGGCGACGTCCGACGGCGCCGCCACGACCCCGGTGCTCGCACGACGCGACCTCGAGGAGGTCCGCCGGCTTCGCGAGCGGCACACCGCCCGCGCCGCGGCCCGCGGGACGCCACTGACGGTCGTCGCCGCGTGGGCGGGCGCGTCGGACGGACGACTCACCACCCGCATCGGTGCGGACGAACGCGAGATCGGACCGGGCGCACCGGTCGAGGCATCCGACGACGGGTTCGCGCTCCCGTACGTCCGCCAGCGCGTCGCCGTGCCGGCGGACGCGTCGGCCGACGGGGTCGAGCTCGCCTGGAACGGCACGGCGATCGGCCGCGCCGGAGTCGTGCTCTCCGTGTGGGACGGAGGGTCCTGGCGAGCACTGGCCGAGGGGGTGCCGGAGGTCGACGGCCGGATCGCGCTCGCCGGTCGGATCGAGGCGTCGGAGATCCGCGACGGCGAGGTCGAGCTGCTCGTGCAGGCCGGGAGCCGGGCGACGACACTCCCGGCCGGAGTCGATGGCGCGTTCGCGGCGCCCGCGGACTACGACTTCGCGATCAGCCACCTCACGGACACCCAGTACCTGACCGAGGCGTACCCCGACGTGTACGCCGAGATGATCGACTGGATCATCCGCAACGCCGCCGACCGGAGGATCGCATTCGCGACGCACACCGGCGACCTCGTGCAGAACTGGGTCGATCCCGACCAGTCGCCGGTCCGGGCTCGCCGCGAGTTCGCGATCGCGAGCGCGCTGCAGGCGCGGCTCGAGCTCGCGGGCGTGCCGTCGAGCGTGCTGCCTGGCAACCACGACACCAAGCGGGGCGTGGACTCCTCGCTGTTCAACGAGGCGTTCCCGCCGGCACGGTACGCCGGATCACCGACGTGGGGCGGCTCGATCGGCCCCGACGACAATTCGGCGCACTTCGACCTCGTGGACGCGGCCGGCGCGTGCTTCCTCATGCTCGCGCTGCCGTACGGGTACGACGACCGAGAGCTCGACTGGGCCGAGGAGGTCGTGCACGGGCATCCGCGGTGCAACGTCGTCGTCTCGACGCACGAGCACCTGCAGGCGGCGGATGCGGACCTTCCCGCGCGCCGCTCGGCGGGGTCGCGATGGATGTCCCGTGCCGACCGGCTCTGGGAGCGGGTCATCGCGCCGAACCGCAACGTCGTGCTCGTGCTCTCGGGCCACTTCCACGGACTCGGGACCATCGTCACGCCCGGAGCCGGCGGGATCCCGGGACACACGGTCGTCGAACTCCTCGCGGACTACCAGGAGTTCCGCACGCATACCGGGGAGCGGTCGACCGGCTTCCAGCGCCTGCTGCAGGTCGATCTCGCGGGCGGCGCGGTCGGGGTGGACACGTGGTCCGAGCGGCTCGGGGAGCCGTGGTCGCACCCCTACGACTACGGGCAGTTCCTGCGGGACACCGGACGCGCGGATGCGTTCTCCCAGATGCGGCCGTGGAACATCGTCGCGCGCGGAACCCAGAACCGGTACGCGGCATCCGATGACGAGTTCCTGGTCGAGGGCATCGCGTTCCAGTACCCGAAGTCGGTGCGGACGGACTCGGTCGCCGTGGTGCGCAGGTGAGCACCGGATCGGCCGGAGCGTGCTCGGATGCGCAGGACGACCATGCCGAATCGGGAATATGGGCCGGGATTTCATCGATTCGTCACACAGCGCCCTTGTCCCGCTCGGTGCGATCCCCCCACCATGGGGGACGGCTGCGTTTCCGCCAGGTCGACCACTGCTGAACGAAGGAGTGCCCTGAGGTGCGATCCCGACTGACATCCCTGCTCGGCGCAATGAGCGCCACCGCACTGGTGATCGGGGGTGTCGCGGTCGGGTCGGTTCCGGCGAATGCCGCGGTGTCGTCGAGTGCACCGGTCATCATCGACGAGGTCTACGGCGGCGGCGGCAACAGCGGCGCCACGCTGAAGCAGGACTTCATCGAGCTGTACAACCCCGGGTCGGCGGCGGTGTCGCTGGCAGGCTGGTCCGTGCAGTATGCCTCGGCGACGGGCGCCTTCTCAGCGAGCCTGACGACGCCGCTCACCGGGTCGATCCCGGCCGGCGGCCACTTCCTCGTCGGCCAGGGGTTCGGCGCCGGCGGGTCGGTCGACCTCCCGACGCCGGACGTGACCGGCACGATCGCGATGGGCGCCGCGGCCGGAAAGGTCGCGCTCGTGAACACCACGACGGCGCTGACCTGCGGCACGACCGCCGGAACCTCGTGCGCCGGTTCGGCGAGCGTCGTCGACTTCGTCGGCTTCGGGACGACCGCGACCGCGTTCGCCGGCACGGGCCCGACGCCCGCACCGTCGGCCACCGCGTCCGTCTCGCGCAACGCCACGCACGCCAACACCGCGAACAACGCGGCCGACTTCACGGCGGGCGTCCCGTCACCGGCGAACGCCGCCAGCGGTGGCGGCACCGACCCCGGCAGCGGCACCTACACCATCGCCGAGATCCAGGGCACGGGCGCGATCTCGCCCAAGGCGGGGCAGACCGCCACCACCACGGGCGTCGTGACCGCGGCTTACCCGACCGGTGGCCTCAGCGGCTTCGTCATCCAGACGCCCGGCACCGGCGGCGCGATCGACCTCGCGACGCACACGGCATCCGACGCGATCTTCGTCTTCGGGCCGGCGGCGGTCGCCGCCGCCGTCGCCATCGGCGACACCGTGCGCGTCACCGGTCCGGTATCCGAGTTCAACGGGCTCACCGAGATCACCGCGGCGAGCACCGCGAACCTCGAGCTGCTTCCCGCGGCAGCCCCGGTCGCCCCGTCGATCGTCGGCTGGCCGACGACGGACGCGCAGCGCGAGACGCTCGAGTCGACGCTCGTCGCCCCGAGCGGCGCATTCACGGTGTCGAACACCTTCACGACGAACAACTTCGGCGAGGTCGGGCTCGCGTCCGGCACGACGCCGCTCATCCAGCCGACCGAGGTCGCCGACGCCGGATCGCCGGCGTCCGCCGCAGTGTCGGCCGACAACGCCGCGCGCGCGGTGGTGCTCGACGACGGTGCGTCGACGAACTTCCTCAGTGCCGCGAACTCGGGGCTCACGCCGCCGTACATCTCGACGACCGCCCCCGTGCGCGTCGGCGCGGCCGTGACCTTCGACCGCCCGGTGATCGTCGACTGGCGGAACAACGCGTGGAAGCTCAACCCGACCTCGGCGTACGTCGCGGGCGGGGCGACGCCCTCGCCGGTCTCCTTCGAGAACGACCGCACCGCGTCGCCGGCGCCGGTCGGCGGCGATGTCACCGTCGCGTCGTTCAACGTGCTGAACTACTTCACCACGCTCGGTTCCGAGGTCTCCGGATGCACGTCGTTCAACGACCGCTTCGGCAACGGCGTCACCGTCAACAACTGCCCGGGCAACGGCCCGCGCGGGGCATGGGACGCCACCGACCTGTCGCACCAGCAGGCGAAGATCGTCGAGGCCGTCAACGCGCTCGACGCGGACGTGGTCGGGCTCCTCGAGATCGAGAACTCGGCGGTCGTCGACGGCGTCGCCGACGAGGCGCTCGCCACCCTGGTCGCGGCGCTGAACGCCGACGCGGGATCCACGAAGTGGGCGTACGTGCCCTCCTCGTCGGAGCTGCCCTCGACCTCGCTGCAGGACGTGATCTCGAACGCGATCATCTACCAGCCTGCCGCCGTCGAACGGGTCGGCGCGGCTCGCGCACTCGGCACCGAGAGCGACGGGAACGAGCCGTTCGCGAACGCCCGGGAGCCGATCGGCCAGGCGTTCGCGCCCGTCGCCGGCGGCGAGTCGGTGTTCGTCAGCGTCAACCACTTCAAGTCGAAGGGCTCGGCGGGTCCGCTGCCCGGCGACGCCGATTCCGGCGACGGACAGGGCGCGTCGAACGCCTCGCGTGTCGCGCAGGCCGAGGCGCTCTCGGCCTGGATCGACCAGGTCACCGATGACGGCGATGCCGTCGCACTCGTCGGCGACTTCAACTCGTACACGCAGGAGGACCCGCTCCAGGTGCTGTACGCGGACGGATACGCCGACGCGGCCGCAGAGCTCGCGCCGGGCCAGTACTCCTACTCGTTCTCGGGGCTGTCGGGCTCGCTCGACCACGTCCTGCTCAACGAGGCCGCACTCGACCGGGCGACCGGCGCCGACGTGTGGGAGGTGAACGCCGAGGAGTCCCTCGCGCTGGAGTACAGCCGTGAGAACTACCACGGGACGAACTTCTACGCGGACGGCCCGTACCGCTCGAGCGACCACGACCCCGTGGTCGTCGGACTCGACGACGGCCTGCTCGGGCCGATCGACCTGACGTTCCTGAACTTCAACGACTTCCACGGTCGCATCGAGAAGGATGCCGTCAGCGGGCAGTCGAACACCGTGAAGTTCGCCGGGACGATCGAGGCCGAGCGGGCCGCGGCGGAGGCCGCCGGTGGCGCGGTCGCCGTGCTCTCGGCGGGCGACAGCATCGGCGCCTCCCTGTTCGCCTCGGCGAGCCAGGGCGACGTCCCGACGCTCGACGTGCTGGACGCGCTCGACGTTCGGGGCTCCGCGGTCGGCAACCACGAGTTCGACAAGGGCCTCGCGGACCTGACCCAGCGGGTCATCCCGAGCCTGGACTTCCCGTACCTCGGGGCGAACGTCTACCAGAAGGGCACGAGTATCCCGGCCCTCCAGGAGTACGCGATCGTCGACGTGGGCGGCGTGCAGGTCGGCGTGATCGGCGCCGTCACGCAGCAGACGCCCTCGCTCGTCACGCCGGGCGGCATCGCGACGCTCGACTTCGGCGACCCCGTCGTCGCGGTCAACCGCGTCGCGTCGCAGCTCAGCGACGGCAACCCGGCGAACGGCGAGGCCGACGTGATCGTGGCCGAGTACCACGAGGGCGCCGACACCGTCACCGCGAGCTCCACGCTCGAGAGCGAGATCGCCGAGAGCCCGACCTTCGCGAAGATCGTGAACGAGACCTCGCCCGAGGTCGACGTGATCTTCAACGGCCACACGCACCAGCCGTACGCCTGGCAGGCGCCGGTGACCGGTGCCGAGGTCGCGACGCGCCCGGTCGTGCAGGCGGGCAACTACGGCGAGCGGATCGGCTCGGTCAAGCTCACCTTCGACCGCGACAGCGGCGAGGTGACCGCGTCGACCGCGAAGATCGTCACCCGGACCACCACCGCGGATGCGACGCTCGCAGCGGCGTACCCGCGGGTCGCCGAGGTGAAGTCGATCGTGGACGCCGCCGCCGCGCAGGCCGCGATCATCGGCAACCAGCCGGTGGGTTCGGTCACGGCCGACATCACGACCGCGTACACGGGCGGTTCGTACTCGGGTCCGGGCGGCACGTGGACGGGCACGACCCGCGACGACCGCGCGAGCGAGTCGACGCTCGGCGACCTCGTCGCGAACTCGCTGCGGGACACGTTGTCGGCCGAGCAGTACGGCAGCGCCGAGATCGGCATCGTGAACCCCGGCGGCCTCCGGGCCGAGCTGTTCCAGACGCCCGACGGCGTGATCACCTACGCGGAGGCGAACAACGTCCTCCCGTTCGTGAACAACCTCTGGACCACGACGCTCACGGGCGCCGAGTTCAAGGCGGTGCTCGAGCAGCAGTGGCAGCGCACGGCGGCCGGCGTGCCGATCGGCGGGGCGGGCACGCGCCCGTACCTGCAGCTCGGCCTGTCGGACAACGTGACCTACACGTTCGACCCGGCCGCGCCGATGGACCACCACATCACGTCGGTGACGATCGGCGGGCAGCCGCTCGATCCGAACGCGGAGTACCGGATCGGCACGTTCTCGTTCCTCGCGCAGGGCGGCGACAACTTCTGGGCGTTCCGCGACGGCTCGGATGCCACGGACACGGGGCTCATCGACCGTGACGCGTGGATCGCGTACCTGCAGGCGCACCCGAACCTGACGCCCGACTTCGCGCGCCAGGCGGTGCAGGTGCCGGTCGTCCCGACCTCGGTGCAGGCCGGCGCGGCGCTCTCCTTCGGGGTCGGCGGCCTGGACCTGACGAGCCTCGGGTCGCCGCAGAACACCTCGCTCCAGGTGAAGCTGGACGGCACGACGATCGGGACGGTCACCGTCACGGGCGGCGTCGCGACGGTGAACGTCACCGTCCCGGTCGCCACGCCCGCCGGCAACCGCGTGCTCACGCTCGTGGCGGCGCCGTCGGGGACGACCGTCACGCTGCCGCTCGCCGTCACGCCGGCCTACCCGGCCTGGGGCAGCAAGACGGTCTATACGGGCGGCGAGAAGGTCACCTACCAGGGCAAGGTCTACCAGGCGCAGTGGTGGACCCAGGGCCAGGTCCCCGGCGCATCCCCGTACGGGGCGTGGGCCGAGGTCGGGACCCCGGTCGTGACCTCGAAGGGCACGTTCCTCACCTGGACCAACTCGTGGACCTACACGGGCGGGGAGACGGTCGCGCACAACGGGCACCTCTGGAAGGCCAAGTGGTGGACCCGCAACCAGGCGCCGGGCGACCTGTGGGGTCCGTGGCAGGACCTGGGCGCCTACTGATCGGGTGATCGGCACGTCCTGATCGCAGGCGACCGACAGGCGGCCCGTCCCGGGGAACCGGGGCGGGCCGCCTGTCGGTCGCCGGCCGAGGCGCCGGCCGAGGATGCGCGCCGAGATGGCGCCGACGATGCCACCGAGGATGCGCGCCGTCGAGTGCGTCGGGCCGGGGCCGCGGCGGGTAGCGTTGCAGCGTGCCATCGCCACAGCTTCCCGTCGAGATCGCCGTCCAGGATTCGGCGGGCGTCCGCATCGCGCTCGATGCCGGCGCCGCCCGGGTCGAACTCTGCCAGGCGCTCGCGCTCGGCGGGCTGACGCCGTCGGCCGGACTCGTCGAGGCGGCGGTCGAGGCAGCACGGTCGGCCGGGACCGCCGGATTCGTGCACGTGCTCGTCCGCCCGCGCGGCGGCGGATTCGTCTACGACGCCGACGAGCGCGCCGACATCGTCCGCGAGATCCGCGCCGCGGCGCGGCTCGGTGCCGACGGCGTGGTCGTCGGCGCGCTCGCGGAGGACGGCGCGCTCGACCTCGAGGCCCTCGCCCGATTCGTCGACGCGGCCGGCGGCCTGGACGTCACGGTGCACCGAGCCGTGGATGCCGCGGCCGACCCGGTCGCCGCGGTGTCGGCGCTGCCCGGGCGGGGCATCCGTCGCGTCCTCACCTCGGGCGGCGCGCCCGACTGCCGTCGCGGGCTGCCGGGCCTCGAGCGCATGCGCGCCGCGGTCGGCGACGATCTCGAGCTCATGGCGGGCGGCGGGGTGCGCGTCGAGGACATCCGCGCGCTCGCGTCGGCCCGGGTCGACGCAGTGCACCTGTCCGCCCGGCGGACGGAGATCCGCGGCGCGGGCGGGCCGGGCGGCGGCGTCGACGGATTCGACGCGACCGACGGCGCCCTCGTCGCGGCTGCGGTCGCCGCCGCGGCCGCGGCCGCGGTCGAACTCACGGAGGCCGGTGCATGACGCGCGACGACGACGAGGACGCCCTCCGCTGGGAGGGCGACGACGAGAAGGCGCTCGCGCCGGGCTGGAAGCGGGTCGGCGGCACGGCTCCGCGCGGCGATGCCGCCGGCGACGCAACGCCCGCGGAGGACGCTGAGGCCGCGGCGGACGCTCCGGACGCCCGCGAGCGGGATGCGGCGGGCGCGGGCGACGCCGAAGCCGGATCCGGCTCCCGTCGCCAGGCCGGTTCGGTCGAACTCGTGGTGCTCGGCGTGCTCGGCGGCGTGTACCTCCTGTACACGCTCGGCTGGCTGCTCACGGCCGTGCGCTCGGATGCCTCGGGCATGGGCGTGCTCGGCGACGTCATGTACCGGCTCGGCCTGTGGCTCGCGGTCGCGGCGCCCGCACTCTGGTTCGGCCTCGTGTCGGCGGTCGCCCGCCGGCCGCGCGTCCGTCTCGCCTGGCTCGCGGCGGGCGCGATCGCGCTCGTCCCGCTGCCGTTCATCCTGGGGGTGGCCTCATGAGCACGGAATCCGCGTCCGCATCCGCGGTGCCGACCGCGCGCGCGCCGCTGCCGCTCTGGCTCCAGGTCGCGCTCGCCGTCGTGTTCGGGCTGTTCTACGCCTACGACGTGTGGGAGGTCGTGCAGAGCGTGCTCGTCCTCACGGTCGGGCTCGGCGCGACGCTCACGGCGACCGGATGGGTCATCCTCGCGGTCGCGGCGCTCGCGCCGATCGCGTGGTTCGCGGGTGCGTTCGCGCTCGCGCGCCGGCGGGGCATCCTCATCGCCGTCCTCGCCTACGCGACGGGACTCGCGGCCTCGGCGGCGACGTTCCTCTCGCTCGCCGCGCTGCTGCAGGTCACGGCCTCGATCGCGTGAGCCTCGGCGGCGTCCGTCACAGGGCGAAGACGCGCGCGGCCCTCAAGTAGAGTTGAGGCGCGCCCGACGGCTGTGGCGCACTCCCTCCGCACTCGCGCGGGCTCGCGCACCTCCCCGAAGGAATCGTTCGTGTCAAAGCCGGTCGTGCTGATCGCCGAAGAACTCTCTCCCGCCACCGTCGACGCCCTCGGGCCCGACTTCGAGATCCGGAACGTGGACGGCACCGACCGCCCGGCGCTCCTGTCGGCGCTCGCCGACGCGAACGCGATCCTCGTGCGCTCGGCGACGAAGGTCGACGCCGAGGCGATCGCCGCGGCGCCCAAGCTGCAGGTCGTCGCGCGCGCCGGCGTGGGCCTCGACAACGTCGACATCAAGGCCGCGACGACCGCGGGCGTCATGGTCGTGAACGCGCCGACATCGAACATCATCTCGGCCGCCGAGCTCACGGTCGGCCACATCCTGAGCCTCGCGCGCCACATCCCGGCCGCGCACTCGGCGCTCGCGCAGGGCCAGTGGAAGCGCTCGGCGTACACCGGGACCGAGCTGTTCGAGAAGACGGTCGGCATCATCGGCCTCGGCCGGATCGGCGCGCTCATCACCGCTCGCCTGCAGGCGTTCGGCGTCGAGGTCATCGCCTACGACCCGTACATCACCGCGGCGCGCGCCCAGCACCTCGGCGTGCAGACGGTCTCGCTCGACGAGCTCCTCGAGCGCAGCGACTTCATCACCATCCACATGCCGAAGACGCCCGAGACGACCGGCATGATCGGCGCCGAGCAGCTCGCGAAGATGAAGCCGACCGCGTACGTGGTGAACGTCGCGCGCGGCGGCCTCATCGACGAGGTCGCGCTGCACGACGCGCTCGTGGCCGGCACGATCGCCGGCGCCGGCCTCGACGTGTTCGTGAGCGAGCCGCCCAAGGAGTCGCCGCTGCTCGCGCTGCCGAACGTCGTCGTCACGCCGCACCTCGGCGCATCCACCGACGAGGCGCAGGAGAAGGCCGGCATCTCGGTCGCGAAGTCGGTGCGCCTCGCGCTCGCCGGCGAGCTCGTGCCCGACGCGGTCAACGTCGCGGGCGGCGTCATCGACCCGTACGTGCGTCCCGGCATCCCGCTCGTCGAGAAGCTCGGCCAGCTGTTCAGCGGCCTCGCGCGCGGTGCGCTCACGAGCCTCGACGTCGAGGTGCGCGGAGAGCTCGTCGACTACGACGTGAGCGTGCTGAAGCTCGCCGCGCTGAAGGGCGTCTTCACGAACGTCGTCAGCGAGTCGGTGTCGTACGTGAACGCGCCGCTGCTCGCCGAGCAGCGCGGCATCGACGTCCGCCTCATCACCGAGGCCGAGTCGCCCGAGTACCGCAACGTCATCACGCTGCGCGGGGCGCTCGCCGACGGCACCCAGCTGTCGGTGTCGGGCACGCTCACGGGCACGAAGCAGATCGAGAAGCTCGTCGGCATCAACGGCTACGAGATCGAGGTCCCGATCGCCGACCACCACATCGTGATGCTCTACACCGACCGCCCGGGCATCGTCGCGGTCTACGGCAGCCGCTTCGGCGAGGCCGGCATCAACATCGCGGGCATGCAGATCGCGCGCCAGAAGGCCGGCGGCCAGGCGCTCAGCGTCCTCACGGTCGACTCGCCGGTCCCGGCCGAGGTCCTGGAAGCGGTCCGCGACGAGATCGCGGCCGACGTCATGGTCGAGATCGACATCACCGAGTCCTGATCGCGTCGGCCGCCCGGTGCGGCCGACGCGGGACCGACGGATGCCCCGTCGCGCGGCACTCCCGAAACGGGAGCCGGGCGGCGGGGCATCCTCGTCTCCCGCGCGGGTCGCGGGACCGATCGAGTCAGGGGATGGTCGGGTCGGGTGCGCTCGTCTCGTCGCGGCGGACCGCCTCGCCGGTGGCGGGGTCGACCGCGGTGCGGGAGGTCGAGATCGTGCGGCGGCGACGTGCCATCAGCACGAGGCTGAAGATGACGACGACGAGGCCGGCGCCCATGAGGATCCAGCCGACGAGCTGGAGGTCGATCCAGTCGACGCTGAGGTTCAGCGCGAATGCGAGGATCGCGCCGATGACGAACAGGACGATTCCGAGTCCGAGGCTCATCCGAGTCTCCTTCCGTTCCCGGTGCGGGTGGGGTCCAGCACCGGCCGGCGGCCACTGCCACCGAACGTCACGCTGCCACAGCCGCGACTACGCTGGAAAGGGCTTGCGCACGAAAGGACATCCATGGCAGCACGCACGGTCAGGCTCGCAGTCATCCCCGGCGACGGGATCGGCCCGGAGGTGGTCGCCGAGGCCGTGAAGGTGCTCGACGTGGTCGCGTCGGATGCCGGCGTCGCGTTCGAGCAGACGCCGTTCTCGCTGGGCGCGGCCCGCTACCTCGAGACCGGCGACGTGCTCACCGACGCCGACCTCGACGCGATCAAGGGCCACGACGCGATCCTCCTCGGCGCGGTCGGCGGCGTGCCCGGCGACCCGCGGCTCGCGGGCGCGAACATCGAGCGCGGCCTGCTGCTCAAGCTCCGCTTCGAGCTCGACCACTACGTGAACCTGCGCCCGACCGTGCTGTTCCCCGGCGTGACCAGCCCGCTCGCGAGCCCCGGCGAGGTCGACTTCGTCGTCGTGCGCGAGGGCACCGAGGGCCCGTACGTCGGCAACGGCGGCGCGATCCGCCAGGGCACGCCGCACGAGGTCGCCAACGAGGTGTCGGTGAACACCGCGTACGGCGTCGAGCGGGTCGTCCGGTACGCGTTCGCGCAGGCCGCGGAGCGCCGGCGCAAGCTCACGCTCGTGCACAAGACGAACGTGCTCGTCTTCGCCGGCTCGCTCTGGAAGCGCACGGTCGACGCGGTCTCGGCCGAGTTCCCCGACGTCGCCGTGGATTACCTGCACGTCGACGCCGCGACCATCTTCCTCGTCACGGATCCTGCTAGATTCGACGTCATCGTCACGGACAACCTCTTCGGCGACATCCTGACCGATCTGGCCGGCGCGATCAGCGGCGGCATCGGCCTTGCGGCCTCGGGCAACATCAACCCCGACGGCACGTTCCCGAGCATGTTCGAGCCGGTGCATGGTTCGGCTCCCGACATCGCCGGGAAGGGCATCGCAGACCCGACCGCCGCGATCCTGTCGACGGCGCTCCTCCTCCGCCACCTCGGCGAGACGGATGCCGCGACCCGCGTCGAGCAGGCCGTGGCCGCCGACCTCGCCGAACGCGGCGGGGCGAAGCGGTCGACGTCGGAGGTCGGTGACGCGATCGCCGCGCGGCTCGCCGCGAACTAGACTGCTTCCCTCCCGTACGAAAGAAGACGCAATGGCGATCGACCTCCAGCTTCAGGCACCGACGACGGCCGGGCTCACGTGGGCCGTCACCCCGAATCCCGAGGCGAAGAGCGAAGCCGAGCGCGACGAGATCCTCGCCGCCCCGGGCTTCGGCAAGCACTTCACCGACCACATGGTCGACATCTGCTGGAGCGAGAAGGGCGGGTGGCACCGTCCGCGGGTCTCGCCGTACGGCCCGATCCAGCTCGACCCGGCAGCCGCAGTCCTGCACTACGGCCAGGAGGTCTTCGAGGGCCTGAAGGCGTACCGCCACGCCGACGGCTCGATCTGGACCTTCCGCCCGTACGAGAACGCGGCGCGCATCCAGCGTTCGGCCTACCGGATGGCCCTGCCCGAGCTCCCCGTCGACTACTTCATCGACTCGCTCCGCCAGCTCATCGCGGTCGACGGCGGCTGGGTGCCGTCCGCCCCGGAGACGAGCCTCTACCTGCGCCCGTTCCTGTTCGCCAAGGAGGCGTTCCTCGGCGTGCGACCCGCGGCGAAGGTCGCGTACTACCTCATCGCGAGCCCCGCGGGCGCGTACTTCCACGGCGGCATCGCGCCGGTCTCGATCTGGCTGTCGACCACGTGGTCGCGCGCCGGCAAGGGCGGCACGGGCGCGGCGAAGACCGGCGGCAACTACGCGTCGAGCCTGCTCCCGCAGTCCGAGGCGTACGCGAAGGGCTGCGACCAGGTGCTGTTCCTCGACGAGGGGAAGTACCTCGAGGAGCTCGGCGGCATGAACGTCATCCTCGTGAAGAAGGACGGCACGCTCGTCACGCCCGAGTCCGACTCGATCCTCGAGGGCATCACGCGCGACTCGATCCTCACGCTCGCGAAGGACCGCGGCCACGACGTCGAGCACCGCAAGGTGACCATCGACGAGTGGCGCGAGGGCGCGGCATCCGGCGACATCGTGGGCGCGTTCGCGTGCGGCACGGCCGCGGTCGTGACGCCGATCGGGCGCCTCCTCGCCGAGGACTTCGAGATCGTCCACCACGGCGACGCCGCGGCCGAGCTCGCGCTCTCGCTCCGCGAGGAGCTCACGGGCATCCAGTACGGCCGCGTCGAGGACCGGCACGGCTGGCTCCTCCGCCTGGACGCCTGAACCGGCTTGCGCGTGAGCCGCGCGAACGGGCCGGATCCCGCGGGCGACGCGCCCGTGCGGATCCGGCCGTTCGCGGTCGACGACACCGAGCCCGTGGTCGCGCTGTGGCGCGACTGCGGCCTCGTCGTGCCGTGGAACGACCCGTACCGGGACATCCGTCGCAAGCTCGCCGTGCAGCCCGAGCTGTTCCTCGTCGCCGAGGCCGCGGGCACGATCGTGGGCACGGCGATGGTCGGGTACGACGGGCATCGAGGCTGGGTGAACTACCTCGCGGTGGCCGAATCGCTGCGCGGCACGGGCCTGGGCCGGCGACTCATGGGGGAGGCCGAGCAGCTGCTCCTCGAGCGCGGATGCCCCAAGCTGAACCTGCAGGTCCGGTCGTCGAACACGGCGGTGATCGACTTCTACCGTCGGCTCGGGTACGAACCGGATGCCGCGGTGAGCCTCGGCAAGCGACTCATCCCGGACGTGCCGGGGTCGTCGGGGTCGTAGACGACGGCGGCCTGGCGCGCGCGGCGTTCAGCAGGCGGGGACCATCGCGCAGACCTGGTCGACGACGAGCGCGGGGTTCTCGTTGGCGATGAAGTGCCCGCTCGACGTGCCGGTCACGTGCGGCGCGCCGAACGAGGCCGCGAGGAGCGACGCGGCCTCGAGCCAGTTCGGCCAGTAGGCGTCGGCGTCGCCGATGCCGAGGTAGTCGAAGGGCCGGTCGGCGCTGAGCACGACCACCGGGATGCCCGCGGGCAGCGGCGGCGTCCCCTCGAGCGCGGCGATGCTGGCGGGGTAGTCGGGGGCCTCGCTGTCGGGGTTCGCCGCGCCCGCGGCGGCGATCGTCTCCATCCAGGCGGACCACACGTCGGGCGGCAATGCGGCCTGCAGGTACTGCGAGCCCGGGTCGACCAGCACGAGGCCGGCGACCTCGTCGGGGTGGGTCCTCGCGAACGTGGTCGCGATGATCCCGCCGAGCGAGTGCGCGACGAGCACGTAGGGGCCGGGCACCTCGGCCGCGGTCAGCATCGCGTCGAGGTCGGCGGCGGACGCCTGGCTCGTCGTCGGCTGCGGCGCGGGCGTCGACCGGCCGGCCGCGCCCTCCATCTGCTCGGTGCCGGGGCGGTCGTAGGCGCACGCGGTCGTGAATCCGGCGGTCCGGGGGAAGACGGCGGATGCGTCGGGCACGGCCGGTTCCGCGGCATCGGTCGGGTCGCCGACGTAGCTCCAGTCGTCGGCGGCGACCCCGGCCCCGGAGATGAAGACGACCGTCGGGCCGCCCGTGCCGCTGCATTCGAGATAGAGCTCGCGTCCGCCGCCGAGGTCGACCAGGCCTGCGCGGTCGCCGTCACCCGGGACGAAGGGGCCGGGGGAGCGCCCGCGGTCGCCGACGAGGTCGCGTCCGGGTCGCCGTCCGTCGACGGGCCGGCGGACCCGGGCGAGCCGGCGCACCCGGCGAGGAGCGCGACGGCGACGAGGCATCCGATCGCCGAGGCGGCCGGGCGGAGCGGCTGTGCGCGGCGCGCGACGATCATGGTGGGCCCCCTGCCGACCTGCGGGACGGCGGAGCGGCCCGCTCCGCCCACGGTACTCCGGCCCGTCGCCGAGGCACAGCGCGGACGACCCGGCGCCCCGTAGGCTTGAGGGCGTGAAGGTCGCGCGGTTCAGCCATGGTGAGTCCATCTCGTTCGGGATCGTCGACGAGGAGGAGGACGAGCTCGTCGTCCTGCAGGGCGATCCGATGTTCGCCGGCTACGAGCCGACGGGCGAGCGGGTCCCGCTCGCGGAGGCGAAGTTCCTCGCACCCGTGATCCCCCGGTCGAAGGTCGTCGCCGTCGGCCGGAACTACCGCGCGCACGCGGCCGAGTTCGGCAACGAGGTCCCCGCGGAGCCGCTGCTGTTCCTGAAGCCGAACACGTCGGTGATCGGCCCGGGCGACGCGATCGTGCTGCCCCCGCAGAGCTCGCGCGTCGAGTTCGAGGGCGAGCTCGCGGTCGTGATCGGCCGCATCGCGCGCAACGTGTCGGAGGCCGACGCGCTGTCGACGGTCTTCGGCTACACGATCGGCAACGACGTCACCGCGCGCGACCTGCAGCGCAGTGACGGCCAGTGGACCCGCGCGAAGGGCTTCGACACGTTCTGCCCGCTGGGCCCCGTCATCGACACGGAGATCGACCTGGTCGCGGGCAGGATCGAGACGCTGGTCAACGGCGAGGTCCGCCAGTCGGGCAGCTTCGGCGACATGGTGTTCGGCGTCGCCGAGGTGATCGCCTACGCGTCGAGCATCTTCACGCTGCTGCCGGGCGACGTCATCCTCACCGGCACGCCCGAGGGGGTCGGCCCGATCGAGGACGGCGACGTCGTCGAGGTCCGCGTCGACGGGCTCGGCGCGCTGTCGAACCCGGTCCGCACGGCCTGACCGCGCCGCGGCGAACGCCGGGCGAGGGCTGCGGCGGCGAGCGAGACATCCTCGTCGTCGTTCCAAAGGTGGAAGGCGACGCGCGCGCGTCCGGCCCGGCCGGACGCGACGATCCCGGCCGCGGTGAGCGCCGCGAGGTCGCAGCCCTCGGGGTCGGGCCAGCTCACGATGGCGCTGTCGGATGCCTCGAGCCCGAGGTGCTCGCGGAAGGCGTTCGCGAGCCCGACGTCGTGCGCGCGGACGCCCTCGGCGTCGAGCGCGGCCGCGAACCCGAGTGCCGCCTCCGCGCCGGCCCAGGCGTGCCAGGCGGGGGAGACGTCGAACCGGCGGGCGCCGTCCGCGAGGTGGAGGCAGGGGCCGTAGCAGCTCGTCCAGGGGTCCTCGCCCGAGTACCAGCCCGCGGCGAGCGGGCGGAACTCGGCGATGCCGCGTTCGCTGACGGACGCGAACGCGGCGCCGCGCGGCGCGCCAAGCCACTTGTAGGCGTGGCACGCGACGAGGTCGGCGTCGAGGTCGGTCGTGGGCAGCCAGCCGGTGGCCTGGGTCGCGTCGACGACGACGAGCGCGCCCACGGCGCGCGCGGCCAGGGCGACGGATGTCGCGTCGGCGACCTCGCCGGTCGCTGACTGCACGAGCGAGTAGGCGACGAGCCGGGTCGAGGGTGCGATCGCGTCGGCGAGCGAGGCGACCGGCACGTGCCGGACGCGCAGGTCGCCGCGCGCGAGGAAGGGCGCGACGACCGAGCTGAAGTCGCCCTCGACGACGACGACGTCGGACCCGGCGGGGAGCCCGGCGGCCGCGAAGGCCGCGAACACCGAGACCTGCGCGCCGATCGCGATGCGCGCGGCGTCGGTGCCGAGGAGGGTCGCGGCGTGGCCGCGGGCGCGCTCGACGGCGGCCGAGTAGTCGGCCGCGCCGACGGTGCCGGCTGCCCAGCCGGCGAGGTCGCGGGCGACGGCCTCGCGGGTCGGTGCGGCGGGCAGGCCCATGGTGCACGCGGCGAGGTAGCCGCGGCCGGCGGCGAACGAGGATGCGGCGTGGTGGGGCATGCCATCCAGCGTCCGCCGTCCAGATGCATTCGACAACCACCGGTATCGAATGGAATACATGCTGCGCGATTATGATTCGGGCATGCCCGCCATCGACGACCCCGCCGACCAGATCGCCGCGGCGATCGACCTCCAGAGCGTGCGCGTGGTGCGCGCGATCGCCGAGCACGGCACCCTGACGGCCGCGGCCGCGGCGCTCGGCTACAGCCAGCCCGCGGTGAGCCAGCAGCTTCGGCGATTCGAGGAGCGCTCGGGGCTCGCACTCGTCGAGCGCGCCGGACGGGGCATCCGCCTCACGCAGGCCGGCCGGCTGCTCGCCCGGCACGCGCACGCCGTGACGACCGCGCTCGAGGCGGCCGCGGGCGAACTCGCCGAACTGCGCGGGCTGCGCGCCGGGCGCATCCGCCTCGTCGCCTTCCCGTCCGCCTCTGCCACGCTCGTCCCGCGTTTGATCGCCGCGCTCGGACGCTCGCACCCCGGCATCTCGGTCACGTACGTCGAGGCCGAGCCGCCGGAGGCCGTCGCGGCCGTCCGCGCCGACCGCGCCGACCTCGCGGTGACGTTCAGCTACCCGGGCGACCGCGACGACCCCCACCGGGCGAGCGCACGCGGCCTCGACGTCCGCCCGTTCGGCGAGGAACCCGTGCGGGTCGTCCTCCCGGCGGGGCATCCCGCGGCCGACCTGCGCGAGGTCGAGCTCGAGGCGCTCGCGCGCGACCCGTGGATCTCCGGATGCCCCCGCTGCCGCGGGCACCTGCTCGAACTCGCCGACGACGCCGGGTTCGTGCCGCGCATCGTG
Source organism: Agromyces sp. MMS24-JH15 (assembly GCF_043518605.1). Lineage (GTDB taxonomy): Bacteria > Actinomycetota > Actinomycetes > Actinomycetales > Microbacteriaceae > Agromyces. Next base: position 3,624,902 of record NZ_CP171358.1, on the reverse strand, counting down.
TTCGAGACCGACAACTTCGTCGCCGTCGAGGGCATGGTCGCCCAGGGAATCGGCGTGGCGCTCCTGCCGTCGCTCGCGCTCGCGGCGTCGCCGAGGCATCCCGGCGTCGTCACGCGGCCGACCGCGCGGGCCGACGTGCGCTCGCTCCACCTCGTGACTGCGCGCGGCGGCGCGCGCGTGCCGGCGGTCGCCGCCGCGATCGCCGCGCTCGAGGCGCTGGGAGTGGGCGGCGCCCTCGATACCATTGGGAGCGATGTCTGAGACGCCGCACCCCACGACCACCGCCACCGGAAGCGACATCCGCGTTCGCTTCTGCCCGTCCCCGACGGGGACCCCGCACGTCGGGCTCGTCCGCACCGCCCTGTTCAACTGGGCGTACGCCCGGCACACGGGCGGCACGTTCGTGTTCCGCATCGAGGACACCGACGCCGCGCGCGACAGCGAGGAGAGCTACGAGCAGCTCATCGACGCGCTCACCTGGCTCGGGCTCGACTGGGACGAGGGCGTCGGGATCGGCGGCCCGCACGAGCCGTACCGCCAATCGCAGCGGTCGGGGATCTACGCCGACGTCATCGAGCGGCTGAAGGCCGCCGGCCACCTCTACGAGAGCTTCTCGACCGCGGAGGAGATCGACGCGCGCAACGAGGCGAACGGCCGCCCCAAGCAGCTCGGGTACGACAACTTCGACCGCGACCTCACCGACGAGCAGAAGGCCGCGTTCCGCGCCGAGGGGCGCGAGCCCGCGCTGCGCCTGCGCGTGCCCGAGGTCGACCTCGGCTTCGACGACCTCGTGCGCGGCCGCATCGACTTCCCGGTCGGCTCGACGATCGACTTCGTGCTCGTGCGCCCGAACGGCGCGCCGCTCTACACGCTCGTGAACCCCGTCGACGACGCGCTGATGGGCATCACGCACATCTTCCGCGGCGAGGACATCCTCTCGTCGACCCCGCGCCAGATCGCGCTGTACCACGCGCTGATCGACATCGGCGTGACGACGTTCGTGCCGCGGTTCGGCCACCTGCCGTACGTCATGGGGGAGGGCAACAAGAAGCTTCTCCAAGCGCGACCCCGAGTCGAACCTCTTCCACCACCGCGACCGCGGGTTCATCCCCGAGGGCCTCGTGAACTACCTCGCGCTGCTCGGCTGGGGCTTCTCGGCCGACCGCGACGTGTTCAGCCGCGACGAGTTCATCGCCGCGTTCGACATCGTGAACGTCAACCCGAACCCGGCCCGCTTCGACCAGAAGAAGGCGGAGGCGATCAACGGCGACCACATCCGGATGCTCTCGCACGCCGAGTTCGCCGCGCGCACCGTGCCGTACCTCGCCGTTGCCGGGGTGGTCTCCTCGCCGCTGTCGGCGGCGCACGAGGCGATCCTCGCCGAGGCCGCACCGCTCGTGCAGGAGCGCATCGGCCTGCTGGGCGAGGCGCCCGGCATGCTCGGCTTCCTGTTCACGGATGCCTCGGCCCTTGCGTACGACGACGACGCCGTCGCCTCCCTCCCCGCCGACGCGAACGCCGTGCTCGCCTCGGCGTTCGAGGCGCTCGACCGGCTGCCGGCCGTGTCGTGGACCACCGCGGAGATCGAGGAGGCGCTGCGCGGCGCCCTCATCGACGGCCTCGGCCTGAAGCCGCGCGTCGCGTTCACGCCGGTGCGCGTGGCCATCTCGGGTCGTCGCGTGTCGCCGCCGCTCTTCGAGTCGATGACGATCCTCGGCAAGGTCGACTCGCTCGAGCGCATCGCGAACCTGCGAGCCAAGCTGGGTTCGTCGGGCGCGTAGGCGGGCGCCGGCCGGGGTCGGGGAGCGCCGGCGGAGCCGACTCCCCGGTGGTCGAGTAGCGCCGGCGTAGCCGACTCCCCGGTGGTCGAGTAGCGCCGGCGGAGCTGACTCCCCGGTGGTCGAGTAGCGCCGGCGGAGCTGACTCCCCGGTGGTCGAGTAGCGCCGGCGGAGCTGACTCCCCGGTGGTCGAGTAGCGCCGGCGGAGCCGACGCGTATCGAGACCCGCTCAGTTTGGCCGGAGCCGATTCGTCGGCTAAGGTTGGTTCTCGGCCCGGGAAGCGCTGCGAAGCGGTCCGGGGCCATTGGGGTATGGTGTAATTGGCAACACGGCTGATTCTGGTTCAGTTGTTCTTGGTTCGAGTCCAGGTACCCCAGCAGTGATGAAAACCCCCGGTAATCCGGGGGTTTTCGCGTTTCTCGGACCGCAGCGGGGGCTGTCCGATCGCCGCGGCACGTGGCTCGGGCGTCGGCGGAGCTATCGCGAGTCGCCGCAGGTCGACCGACGTCCCCGGGCAGCGCGTCTCGCGTGCACGGGGCGTCGATCGGTCGCGCGCATAGGGTGGTTTCATGATCGGCGCGAGTCAGCTGCAGGAGATGGCGGGCGAGCTCGCCGCCGTCGACGGCGTCCTGGCGGTTGCGCTCGGAGGCAGTCGCGCACGAGGGACGCATCAGCCCGACTCCGACGTCGACCTCGGGCTCTACTACGACCGCGACACGCTCGACCTCGTCGCCCTCGAGGAACTGGCACGCCGCTGGGTCGGCGGACGCGTCGACATCGCAGCGCCCGGAAGCTGGGGACCCTGGGTCGATGGTGGTGCGTGGCTCACGGTCGACGGGACCGACATCGACTGGATCCTCCGCGATGTCGAACGCGTTCGAGAACAATGCCACCGCGCGAAACGGGGTGACTTCGGTTTCCACGCGCAAGCCGGGCATCCGTTCGGCTTCCTGGACGTCGCCTACGCCGGCGAAGCGGCCACCGCGGTGCCACTCATCGATCGGGCGAACGTTCTCGCCGACCTGCGCGACCTCATCACCCCGTATCCCGAGGCGCTGCGCGCGGCCATGATCGCCAACCTCTGGCAGGTGGACTTCCTGCTGGATGGCGCGCTGAAGGGGGCGAAGCGCGGCGACGCGGTCTACGTGGGACTGTGCGCGTCCCACGCGGTCCTGTTGGCGGCGCACGCCTGGCACGCCGCGGCGCGTGAATGGGTCACCAATGAGAAGGGGCTGGCAGTCAACGTGGCCAAGCTCGCGATCGATTCCCAAGGCTTCGCCGACATCGCAACGAACGCACTGGCCTGCATCGGTCGCGACCCCACCGATCTGGCATCCACGATCACCGACCTCAGGTCCATACCGCGCCCGTCCGCTGATGCGCGTCTGTGAGCACGCGGGCGCGGCTCGGCCTCCGGGAAGCAGCCTCCTGCGACGGTCTCAACACGCAGCCGGTTCCTGACCGTGCCGGGAGAGCTCGGCTCTGATGCGCTGTGCGGCTTCGAACGGAGTCTGCGCGTCCGGGAAGGGAACCGAACTCGCAGCGTCCATGTCGGCCGAGGAGGAAACAGCTCCCCAGCTGTCCGCCAGCGAGATCGATGTCTCGCCCAGGAACCGGATGTCGTCCTCGATCTCCGTGGGCCACGAGTGATCGAGGAACACCTCGGCCGCCGCGTCGAACTCGGTCGATGCGGATGCGGCCACGGGTGCGATCTGGTCGATGTCATTCGTGTTCAGCGCGTCGTACAGCGCCTCGCGAGCGGCGTTCGTCGGACACACGGCCTCGGCGTACAGCGAATTGGCAGAGGCCCATCGCCGGTTGTCCGCGGACCGGGTCGGCGCCTGGGGGCCGAACGAGACGAAGAACGAGGTCGGAGTACAGGTGTACGTCGAGGAGCCCACGACGTGGATTCCGTCGCCGAGACGCGCGCAGGTCTGGGCGGCCCCGACGAGCGTCGAACCGGCAAGGCTCCCCAGGGCGATGGTGATGATCACGCCGATCGAAGAGATGACGGTGCCCGCGAGGGCGAATCGGTTCCTGAACCCCGCACGTTTGGAACGGACCAGGGCGATGATGCTGATGATCAGCGCGGCGATGTTCACGATCGCGAAGAAGGACAGGACGAAGCCGATGATCCCGAACACGCGGAACGGATCATCCGAGGGCGCCGGGGCAGCGGGCGGGAGGGCTGCAGGGACCGGGGGGACGGACGCGGTCGACTCCTCGCTCTGGGACATCGGCCAATCGTACGGAGTTCCGATCCGGCTCTCCGGACGGTGTCCACAGGCCGACGTCGAATCCTTGCGGGCAGGGCACGGACGTGGGCGAAGGTCGGACCGCCCGGAACGCGCTCGCCGCGACGGGAGCGGAGCAGCCCGCCCCGCCTGAGCGGGACGGGCTGCTGCCTGCGTGGGCGTGCCGACGTCAGTGGGAGTTCGTACCCGAAGTCCAGCGTCAGGTCGTCCGGAACGTCGGGCGACTCGGAGACCACGTTGTACCAGACGTCGAAGACCAGCGTCTGGGGGGCGCCCGCCGGAATGAGGTTTCCGGGCAGCCCGTCGGTGATGATCGTGCGAACGCTCGCGTGATGGGGATATCCAGCAAGGCCGCAATTCCGGTGGGTACCCGCGCACGATTTTGAGTTGAGAGTATAATCGGTGCATGGGTGATCTCATCCGTACGTCGCGTTCGCGCGCTGGGTTGACCGGCGCGCAGCTTGCCGAGCGTCTGGGGATCACGGTCGGCGCGGTGTCCCACATGGAGCGGTCGGAGCGGCGCGGCACGATCCAGCTCGACACGCTTCGCCGGGCGCTCGCGGCGATGGGGCAGGACCTCCGACTGGACGTAGCTGCCACTGATCCGTACACTCCATTCACTCCGGCGAATGTGACCGACGAGATCAACCGGGCGATCGATGACGACCGCCCGGAGCTCGCCCTTCGGTTGGCGACGCACGCCGCACAGATGATCGCGGAGAATCCCGAACGGTTCGATCGGGAATCCCTGGAGCATCGACCGTCGGAGATCGGGGACCACCGGTGGGAGCAGCTGTTTCGAGCGCTCATCGAGGACGCGATCCCGCAGGATCGTGCGCGCCCCAGTTGGGCTGAGCCGACTCGGCTGCCGCGGGCGTGGTATCCGTTCGGCCAGTACGCGTCATTGAAGCGACGTGCGAGGGAAAGCACGCCGGAACGGCTTCGAAAGCTGAACATCATGATCGACGAACGATCGCTGAGCCGCGCGTGAACGACGGCCTGGTCTTGACGCCAGCGCGGGCGAAAGAGCTGATCGGGGAACTCGAGCGGCGCCTGGCGGCGCGTGGCATCCCCAGCTCGGTCCGGATCGTGGGCGGCGCGGCGATGGTGCTCCGGTTCCCGGATGACCCGGAGGTGTGAGTCACTGCCGACGTGGATGCCGCGTACGAACCGCGCCCCGAGATCGACGAGATCATCGCTGAGATGGCCCGCGATTACGGATTGCCAGAGCGCTGGATGAACGGTGCAAGCACCCCATGGAACGTCGTGTCCGCCACCGGCGGCACGATCACGGTCGCGACCGCCGAGGAATTGGTCGCGATGAAGATGGCGGCCGGACGGGCGCAGGACCTGGCGGACCTGAAGATCCTCGCCCGGCACCTCGGCATCACGAGCCCCGAACGGTTGGTGGAGATCGCGTACGAGATCTATGGAGAGGACTCGTCTGCGTTGAACGATTCCCGAGACTCGTACGAACTATTCGCTCGGGACGTGCTCGCCGACCCTCGTCGACGGTGACCGGGAACGCGCCGACTACCTCGCTCTGGGGCCGGATCCGGCCCGAATCGGCCCGTAGTAGCACGGCTGCCGCCGGGCGATGCGCGGACGCGCTCCTCGCGCGTTCCGGCGTCGAGCATGTCGGTGCCCTCCTCACCGGACGCCGCCATTCCGACGAGATTGCGGCACTCGCCCGCCGCTTCGCAGCGAGCGACCGCATGCGGTCGTCGGAACGAGCAGCAGCCCGCCCCGCCTGAGCGGGACGGGCTGCTGCCTGCGTGGGCGTGCCGACGTCAGTGGAGTTCGTACCCGAAGTCCAGCGTCAGGTCGTCCGGAACGTCGGGCGACTCGGAGACCACGTTGTACCAGACGTCGAAGACCAGCGTCTGGGTGGCGCCCGCCGGAATGAGGTTTCCGGGCAGCCCGTCGGTGATGATCGCGCGCTCGACCCAGACGCGGTCGCCGTCCTGGACGTCGGCGTACCGCACCCCGAAGTACTTGTCCTGCGCGGTGTCGTTGGTGACCGTCACGCGGACCTGCGTGGACCACCAGGGCGTGCCCTCCCAGGTCTGGGGGATGTCGAAGACATCGGGCAGGTGGACGCGCGTGCCCGGGGTGGGGTTGCTGAGCTTGATCCCGCAGGTGACGGCGTCCGTGCCCGGAACGGTCACGGTGCTCGTCTTGGTGCCGTCGCGGAGGTACGCGACGTTCTTGCCCTTGACCACGTAGGTCTTGGGGGTGCCCGCGGGTGCGTCCACATCGGCCCACTGCGTGGGGCCGTCGCTGGGCTTGACCGGCGAGTACTTGTACAGCGTCTTCGTGGTCGGGGCTCCGGCAGCGGCCGGCGTGCAGTCGGTGTCGTACGAGACCGCCGCGTTGGCGGCGCTTCCGGCGACGAGGGGGACGGTGATCGCGACGGCTGCCGCGATCCCGAGGATGGTCTTGCGCACGATGGGGGTCTCTCTTCTGATCGTCATTGAGCAGGGGGGTGGGGTGCCGCTGCGCGCGGCGCTCCGGGCACCCTAACACGAAGGTGAGGAATCCTTAAAGCGCTTCTAAGTGTTCTCTAAGCAACGACATACGGGACGGAATGGCCCCCCGCGTGCTAGCTTGCGGCTATGTCGCGCCCATACGGAGACCCGGTCGAGATCATCACCGAGCCGATCCCCGCGCAGTCCCCGTTCATCCCCGCGGACACGAGGATCGTGGTCGGAGCCGTCGCCCCGGCGTCACCCGATCCGATCCCGATCGTCCTCCTGCCGGGCTACGAATACCGGATCCACGAATGGCGGCATCCCGAGACGCACGAGATCCACTGGAGACTCGAGCGGCGCAAGGCGGGCAGGCCGGGCGCGGACGACGACTGACCGTCCCCGGGTCGGCCCGACCGGGTGAGGCGCGATCAGCCTTCGACGCAGGTGTACGTGGAGATCGCCCCGTCTCGATCGCCCCACGTGTAGATGGCGGACTTCTGCATGGTGACCCCGGCCGAACGCATCGCCGGGAACACGACCGAGTCGCACGCCTCCTCGAGCGTGGGTTGCAACTGCTCCAACCCGGCCTTCGTCGAGGAGTAGTCCATCGGCTCGGCGTACGTGTAGCTGTAGTGCATGACCGCGTACATGACATCCGGAATCAGCTCGCCACGGCCGGTCGACTCTCGGATGTCGCCGTCGATGGTCACATCGGAGTACGTGCCGGGCATGCTGTCCATGAGCTGGGGGATGGTCGCCCGTTCCGCTTCGACGTAGGTCTCCAGGGCGGTCGTGTTCTGCGCGAGCTCATCCGCTGCCGACTCGGCATCCCGTCCCGAAGTGTCCGAGTGCATCGGCGTGCAGCCGACCATCGTGAGCATGAGCGCCGCGGTCGCGACGAGCTTGAGCGAGGGCACGTTCATGGGCAGGGGGCCGCCTTCGGGCTGGGCAACAGGGGGGGCGCCGGGAAGCGGTGTCGGGACGACGTGCTCCGGCGTCCCGATCATAGGAATTCGCGGGAGCCCGGGCGGCGGAGCAGCGGCCCCCAGTTCTGGGGACGGGGCTCCCGCCCCGGCCGCTGCGACAGCGACCGGAAGGAGCCGCCGAGCCGCCGACGGTGCCGGTGCGGTCGGCAGACGGGCGACGCCGCGTCCGACGTTCCGACTGCCCGCGCCTCGAGTTCGAAGCGAAGGCGGAACACGGACGCGGCGCCGGCCCTACCGCGGAATGAGTCCTACGCGAGTGCCTTGGCCTTCAGGGCTTCGAACTCGGCCTGGTTGATGGCACCAGAGTCCAGCAGCGACTTGGCCGACGCGATCTCCTCGGCCGCTGACGATGCGGGCGACTTGGCCGCCACTGACCGGATGTAGTCGGCTTGCGCCGCCTGCATCGTCCTCGCCTGCTCCAGCTGGCGCTGCTGCATGCCTCCGCCGCGCGCGATCAGGTAGACGAGGACTCCCAGCCAGGGCAGGAAGATGACGAAGATCACCCAGATCGTCTTCCCGCCGCCGCCCAGGTCGCTGCTCCGGAAGATGTCGCCGAACACCCAGAACAGGCACATGAACCAGGCGAAGAACAGGAAGAACTCGAAGAGGGCGAGCAGGAACGAACCGTTGTCGTTGAACATGTTGACTCCATTCGGTTGGAGCTCTCGCCCGCAGTCGTCTGCGGTGAGTGATGAAAGGATCTCGGCTTCGGTTCCCGCGGTCAATGCAACGCGCGGTGATACACGGATCCCGCCGCCGGCCTACTCGTTGTCCCCGCCCGTGGCCGCAGTCGCGCTGAGCGAGGCATCCGCCGCGTGTTCCCGCGCATCCGGCCACACCCAGTCGCTGATCTCGGCCGGGTCGGCGCCGTGCTCGCGCGCGTAGCGCGAGGCCGCCATGCGCTTGTCGTCCAGCTTCTGGCTCAGCAGCGCCGCGCGACTCGACAGGCCCGGCACGCGCTCGATCACCTTGCGCACGAGGTGGTACCGGTCGAGCTTGTTGATCATCGCCATGTCGAACGGCGTCGTCGTCGTGCCCTCCTCGATGTAGCCGCGCACGTGCAGGTTGTCGTGCCCGTTGCGACGGTAGGTGAGCCGATGGATGAGCCACGGGTAGCCGTGATAGGCGAAGATGATCGGCTTGTCGGTCGTGAAGAGCTGGTCGAACTCGACATCGGTCATGCCGTGCGGGTGCTCCTCGGCCGGTTGCAGGCGCATGAGGTCGACCACGTTGACCATGCGGACCTTGAGGTCGGGCAGCTCGGTGCGGATGATGTCGATCGCCGCGAGCACCTCGAGCGTGGGCACGTCGCCGCACGCCGCGAGCACGACGTCCGGCTCCTCGCCGACGGGCACGTTCGACGCGAACTCCCAGATGCCCGCGCCGCGCGTGCAGTGGTCGATCGCCTGCTCCATCGTGAGCCACGACGCCTGCGGCTGCTTGCCGGCGACGACGACGTTGACGTAGTCGCGAGAGCGCAGGCAGTGGTCGTAGACGCTCAGCAGCGTGTTGGCGTCCGGCGGCAGGTAGACCCGCACGACCTCCGCCTTCTTGTTGACGACGTGGTCGATGAACCCCGGGTCCTGGTGCGAGAACCCGTTGTGGTCCTGACGCCAGACGTGGCTCGACAGCAGGTAGTTGAGGGATGCCACGGGCCGGCGCCACGGCAGGTGCCGGGAGACTTTCAGCCACTTGGCGTGCTGGTTGAACATCGAGTCGACGATGTGGATGAACGCCTCGTACGACGTGAACAGCCCGTGGCGGCCCGTCAGGAGGTATCCCTCGAGCCATCCCTGGCATTGATGCTCCGACAGCATCTCGACGACCTGACCGCGCTTGCCCAGGTGGTCGTCGTCGCTGTCGAGCCCGTTGTTCCACGCCTTGTCGGTGACCTCGAGCACGGCCTGGATGCGGTTGGAGGCCAGTTCGTCGGGCGCGAAGACGCGGAAGTTGTCGAGGTTCGCGGCCATGACGGCCTCGAGCCAGGTTCCGAGGACCCGCGTCGCTTCGACGACGCTCGAGCCGGGCGCCGGCACGTCGACCGCGAAGTCGCGGAAGTCGGGGAGGACGAGGTCGCGCAGCAGGAGACCGCCGTTGGCGTGCGGCGTGGCGCTCATGCGCAGGTCGCCCGGTGGCGTCAGCGCAGTCACCTCGGGGCGCGGCGCGCCATCCTCGTCGAACAGCTCGTCGGGGCGGTACGACTGCAGCCACCGCTCGAGCACCTGCAGGTGCGCGTCGGTGTCGCGTGCCGATGCGAGCGGGACCTGGTGGGCGCGCCACGAGTTCTCGGTCCGCTTGCCGTCGATCTCGGGCGGGCAGGTCCACCCCTTCGGCGTGCGCATCACGATCATCGGCCAGGCCGGACGATCCATGTCGGGGTTCTCGGCGGCGGCGGCCTTGATGTCGGCGATCTCGTCGAGCGCCGCGTCGAGCAGTTCGGCGAACCGGCGGTGGATCGAGTGGGCGTCCTCATCGTCGAAGCCCGCCGTGAACACGTGCGGCGTGTGGCCGTACCCGCGCATGAGCGCGACGAGCTCGTCCTCCGGGATGCGGGCGAGCACCGTGGGATTGGCGATCTTGTAGCCGTTCAGGTGCAGGATCGGCAGCACGACGCCATCGGTCACCGGGTCGATGAACTTGTTCGAGTGCCAGCTCGTCGCGAGCGGGCCCGTCTCGGCCTCGCCGTCGCCGACGACGGCCGCAACGAGCAGGTCGGGATTGTCGAAGGCCGCGCCGTACGCGTGCGACAGGGCGTAGCCGAGCTCGCCGCCCTCGTGGATCGACCCCGGCGTCTCGGGCGCGACGTGCGACGGGATGCCCCCGGGGAACGAGAACTGCTTGAACAGGCGCTTGATGCCGTCCCCGTCGTACGAGAGGTCGTTGTAGGTCGTCGTGTAGGTGCCGTCGAGGAAGGATGCCGCGACCAGGCCCGGCCCGCCGTGCCCTGGTCCGATGATGTACATCGTCGGCTGCAGGCGTCGCAGGATCGCCCGGTTCAGGTGCGCGTAGATGAAGTTCAGGCCGGGCGTGGTGCCCCAATGGCCCACGAGTCGCGGCTTGACGTGGTCGCGCGTGAGCGGCTCGCGCAGCAGTGGATTGTCGAGCAGGTAGATCTGCCCGACGCTGAGGTAGTTCGCGGTGCGCCACCAGAGGTCGATGGCGTCGATGTCCTCGTCACGGGGCGGCTCGCCCGCGCGGGACCAGGGAGTGGGCGTGGTATCTGCAAGATGCACGGTCACGCGCAAAGCTTGGCACTGCGCGCTCGCCGCGGCCAGAGGGACACGGTCGGTTCGGGCAGGATGCCTCGGCGCCGGCCTGCCCCGGCACCTCGCCGCGCTCCACGACCTCGGCTATCCTCCCTCGCATGTGCCGGAACATCCGAGTCCTCCACAACTTCGAGCCGCCGACGACCGACGACGAGGTGCGCGAGGCAGCGCTCCAGTTCGTGCGGAAGGTCAGCGGTTCGACGCATCCGTCCCGGGCGAACACCGAGGCGTTCGACCGGGCGATCGACGAGATCGCGCTCGCCACCCGGCGGCTGCTCGACGGCCTCGTCACGAACGCCCCGCCCAGGAACCGCGAGCTCGAGGCGATCAAGGGCCGGCAACGTCACGAGCAGCGCATGGAACGCGAGGTGCGAATCCGCACGGCATCCGCGTGAGAGACGGCGTCAGAGGTCGACCGTGAGCAGCTCGCCGAGGCGCCGGCGGAGCCGAGCGGCGATGTCGATGTGCTCGGGTTGGATGAGCCACTGGATCTGCAGCCCGTCGATGAGCGCGATGAGGTCGCGCGCGACGCCGTCGAGGTCGACGCCCGCGCGGACGAGGCCGCGTGCGGCGGCGTCGCGGAACGCCGCGTCGAGGTCGCCAGCGACTCGGCGGTAGCGGTTCGCGAAGTACGCGTGCGCGGGGTGCGCCGGGGCGGCGGCCTCGGTCGACAGGCTCCCGAACAGCCGGAGGAGTTCGCGCTGCCCCGCGTTGTACTCGATGAGCCGGATCAGGTGCTGGAAGTAGGCGATGCCGTCGCGTCCCGGCTCCACTCCCTGGAAGAAGAGCTCGCCGTTGACGCGGTCGCGCTCCTCGAGGACGGCGGCGAGCAGCGATTCCTTGGTCGGGAAGTGGTGCAGGAGCCCGGCGCGGGACACGCCGCACGCGGCGGCGATCTGGACCATGCTGGCGCCCGCGTACCCGTCGGACGCGAACACCGCGAAGGCGGTCTCGACGATCGCGGCGCGGCGCCGCTCGCCCTTCGGGTAGGAACGCGCGGGCCGGCCCGCGGTCCGCGAGGTCGGCGAGGTCTGCGACGTCTGGGAGCCCGCTGCGGTGGGGTGCATCGTCGTTTCCTCCTACGGATTTCCGAGCAGCGCGCCGATGCGCGCACGATGCCGACGCAGGATCGCCCACGCGACGCCCGCGGAGATCGCTTCGCCGACGGGCAGCGCGATCCAGACGCCGGCCGGGCCGAACGCGCCCAGTGCGAGCACGAGCGGGATCCTGACCAGGACGAGCGTGCCGATCGAGATCGCATACGACGGGGCGGGGTATCCGAGCGCCTGGAAGTAGGCGGACACGAGCGGAGGGATGCCCGCGAACACGAAGCCGATCGCGATGATGCGCAGCGCGGTCGCGGCCATCGCCGCGGCATCCGGATCGGCCAGGAAGAGCGCGACGAGCGGATCCGCGGCGACCAGCACGAGCGCGGTCGCGATCGCGCCGACCGCGACGGTCGCGCGCGACGCGAGCACCCCGGCGCGCTCGACCCGGTGCCCGAGTCGGCGGCCGGCGTTGGTGCCGATGATCGGCTGCATGCCCTGCGTGATGCCGCTCTGCGGCACGCTGACGAACGTCTGCACGCGCGCGCACACGGCGTAGGCGGCCAGTGCGACGGCGCCCGCCGCGGCGAGCGTCGTGTTGACGACGACGGCGAGCACGGTCAGGCCGACGCCGAACAGGAACGACGGCGCGCCGATCGACGCGAGCGCGCCGAGCGTGGCCCGATCGGGCCGGAGGTGCCGCAGGCCGATCCGGTAGGGCCGCCGCCGCCGGCCGAAGAAGAACCAGACCGCCATCGCCGCGGAGACCGCCTGGCCGCCGACGGTGCCGAGCCCGGCGCCGACGACGCCGAGGTCGAACCCGAAGATCAGGATCGGGTCGAGCGTGATCTGCACGAGCACCGGGACGACCCACAGGAGCGTGGAGAACAGCATCCCGCCCTCGGCGCGCACGATCGCCGAGAAGCCGGTCGCGAAGACCGCGCCGCCGATGATGACCGTGCCGTAGGCGTGCGCGTCCGGCAGCGTCTCGGCGGTCGCGCCCATCGCCCGCAGCAGCGGATCCAGGAACACCAGCCCCGCGACGGTGACGACGACCGCGGTCGCCCAGAACGCGGTGAACGCGTTCCCGGCGGCGCGCGCGGCGGCGTCGCGATCGCGCGCGCCGAGGTTTCGGGACACCAAGGATGCCCCGCCGACGCCGACGGTCGTGGCCACGGCCCCGAGCAGGAGCAGGAGCGGGGCGACGAGGTTCACCGCCGCGAGCGCCGTCTCGCCGACGCCGCGCGCCACGAACCACGCGTTGGTCAGCGCGTAGACCCCGTAGACCCCGACCGACAGCGTCGTCTGCGAGCAGGCCCACCACATCAGCCGCCCGACGGGCCTGGTCGTCAGGTCCTCCGAGCGGTCGCATGTGGCGGCCCTGGTCACCGGTCGACTCGGACGCGGCCGAGCGCGGCCATCACGGCGTCGAGCGCGGTCCGGCCGAAGTCGTAGACGTCGGTGTCGGTGTGGCCCCGGTACTTCGTCTCGACGACCATGATCACCGAGAGGTACAGCGAGTACAGGCGCCGTCGGGTGCGCTCGGGCCCCGTCAGCGAGGTGATCCCGAAGCCCGCCATGAAGTCGGTCGGGTCGTCGAACCCCGGCAGGTCGAGGCCGGTGAGCCCCGCCTCCATCAGGGGGTCGCCGAAGATCGCTCGCTCGTGGTCCAGGATCGCGACGATGCGACCGTCGCGGATCATCGAGTTCTTGGCCCAGAGGTCCACCTCGACGAGGCGCGGCTCGGTGACCTCGTCGAGGGCGTCGGCGTGCGCGGCGACGATCCCGCGGATCTCGTCGGGATCCCAGCCGAGCTCGATGCCGACCCGTTCGCCGTCGGCCAGCGTGTCCTCGATCATCGTCGTGAACGCCTCCCGCCACGTCGACGATCCCTCGCCGAGCAGCGGCCCGAAGTGGGGGCCGGTGATCGTGTTGATCTCCCGGTTGAGCGCGCCGAGCTCTCGGTTGCCGGCGACGACCACCTCGGGGGAGAGGCGCCCGTCGGCGGCCGCGAACCCGAAGTTGTCGGCATCCACGTACTCCATGAAGAACAGTCCGCGTCGGCGACCTCGTGCGTCAGGTCGACGTGGTCGATGCGCGGCACCGGCACCGAGGTGTGCGCGGCGACCAGGCGCATCGCCTCGAGTTCGGCGCGCATCATCCCCACCTCGCGCGTGAGCACCCGGACGTCCGCGGGCGGCGCGACCTTCAGCACGACCTGCCGACCGTCGCGCAGTCGGATGCGGTACGCGACGTTGAACCAGCCCTCGGTGATCTCGTGCGCGAACCCGTCGTCGGCCGGCACCGCGTCGGGGCCGTAGGCCCGTTCGATGAGCCGACGCAGGGTCGCCGGGGTCTGCCGGTTCTTGGTGATGCTCTCCATCGAGCCCTCTCTCGTCCGCGCGCCCGGTGAGAGCGCTCCACCGCTCGAGGGTAGCAAGAAACAGACAGGGGTGTCGGTTTCTCTCACCGTGTCAACGCCGCGTGAGGAATCCCGCGAACAACGCGTGCAGCACGGCCGGCACCGACGCGACGATGAGGATCGTCCCGAGCACGGGCAGGTCGTCGCGCAGCACCGCACCCGAGATCAACAGCGCCGCGAACAGCACCGCCGAGATCAGCCGGCGCGCCAACTGCTCGAGGCTGCGGATCCGCAGGTCGAGTCGCGGGGAATCCACCGCGACCCGTCCCGACTCGAACCGCGTGACGAGCTCGTCGAGCCGGCCGGGAAGCCGCGCGACCACGCCCGCGAACGACACCGCCTCCTTGGCGATCGCCTGCGCCGCGTTGCCGCGCTCGTCGCGCAGCAGCCGGGCGGCGTACGGCTCGACCGCGTCCCAGATGTTGAAGGCCGGATCGAGCGAACTGCAGAGTCCCGACGTGAGCGACACCGCGCGGATGATGAGCAGGAAGTTCTCGGGCAGTTGGAACGGCAGCGCCCGGACGAGGTCGCCGAACTCGACCGCGAAGTCGCGGAACTCGCGGGGGTCGACCTTCTGGAGCTCGGCGAACCCCATGCCGCCGAAGCGCGCGAACAGCGCGGTCATCGCGCGCTCGAGCTCCGTCGTGTCGGCCGACGGCAGGAGCAGGCCGACCTCCTGGATGCTCTCGACGAGCTGGCGTCCGTTCCGGGACGCGACCGCGATGACGAGCCGCCGCAGGCTGTCGCGGAGGTGCGAGGGAACCTCGCCCATCATGCCGAAGTCGACGAACGTCAGCGTCCACGCCGGATCGCCCTCGCCGCCGGAACCGCCGGGCCGCGGCGTGACGAAGATGTTCCCCGGGTGCGGGTCGGCGTGGAAGAAGCCGTGCGCGAACAGCTGGTCGAACATGACGCTCGCGAACACGGAGGCCACGGCCGACGGGTCGATCCCGGCCTCCCGGAGGCCCGCGACGTCGTTCACCTTGACCGCGGTGACGTCCGCGAGGGTGAGCACCCGCCGCGTCGTGCGCTCCCACGCGACCTCCGGAACCGTGACCCGCGCGTCGCCCGCGAACGACTCGGCGAATCGCTCGGCGTTCGCCGCCTCGTGCAGGTAGTCGATCTCGTCGCGACTCGTCGAGGCGAACTCCTCGATCAGCACCGGCAGGTCGACGTGCTCCGAGACGATCCGCACCCGGTCGAGCCATCCGGCGACCCGTCGCAGCGCGGCCAGGTCGACCTCGACGACCTCCTCGATGCCGGGCCGCTGCACCTTCACGACGACGTCGGTGAAGCCGGCCTGGGCCGCGTCGTCGGCTCCGAGCCGGGCGCGGTGCGCCTGGCCGAGGGATGCCGCGGCCAGCGGCACGGGATCGAACGATGCGTACGCGCGCTCGAGCGTGACGCCCAGTTCCGCCTCGGCGAGCGCCCGGATCGCGGCGAAGTCGACCGGGGGCACCTCGTCCTGCAGGCCCTCGAGCTCCTTCGTGATCTCCGGTGGGAGCACGTCGAGCCGGGACGACATGAACTGGCCGACCTTGATCATGAGCCCGCCGAGCGAGACCGCGAGGTCGTGGAACCGGCGCGCGATGGTCTCGAGCCGGGCCGCGCGCCCGCGCGCCGCGAGCGATCGCAGGCCGATGCGGGGGAGCAGGAACTCGTACCACCACGCCTGGACCATGTACCGCAGCGCGAAGCGCAGGATCCGCCGGTAGCGGGCGCGCGATGCGCGGGCGTCGGTCATCGGGTCTCCTGCACGCCGACGAGCCGGCGGTCCGCGGTCAGTCCTGGGCGAGGATCGAGTAGATCCGCCGGCGTGCCTCGTCGAGCACCTCGACGGCCTGGGCGACCTGCTCGGGCGTGCCGCCGCGAGCCACCTGGCCGACGGCCTGCGCGAGCTTCACGCCGGCCTTCGGGAGTTCCGGGGTGCGGCCGGAGTCCTTCGAACCCGTCTCCCACGGCGCGGTCTTCTCGCCGGCGGCCTCGGCCTCGGCGCGACCAGTCTCGGTGAGCGAATAGGTCTTCCGCCCGCCGGACTCCTCGGCCGCGATCAGTCCCTCGTCGGCGAGCAGTTGCAGCGTCGGGTAGACCGATCCGGGACTCGGCTTCCACGCGCCGTCGCTGCGCTCCTCGATCTCCTGGATGATCTGGTAGCCGTGCATGGGCTTCTCGGCGAGCAGCGCGAGCACGGCCGCACGCACGTCGCCGCGCGCCATCCGTGTCGAGAGCCGCTGGTCGAACAGGTCCTTGAACTGGTCGAACGCCTCCCAGATCGGGAAGCCGCCCGGCCCGCCGGGCTTCGAACCGTACCCTGCCGTGAATGAGCCGTTCATCGCCGGCCTCCTCGTGATCGTCGACCGATACCCGAACGATACTCAGCGATATATCGTTCGGCAACCCTCCCGGTCACCATCGGTCCCAGTGCAGCACCTCATCGCGGATCCCTATCCTCGGAGCATGACCTCCGACGCGCACGGCGCTGCATCCGACGCATCCGCCGCATCCGACCTCGACCTCGACCACCTCGACCGGGCCGTCGCGCTCGCCCGGCACGCCCGCGCCCGCGGCGACCACCCCTTCGGCTGCGTCGTGGTCGCGGCAGACGGCCGGATCGCCGAGGGCCTGAACTCGGTCGTCACGCGCCGCGACCCGACCGGCCACGCCGAGACCAACGCCGTGCGGGCCGCGGCCGCGGCGTTCACCGCCGCCGAGCTCGCCCGGGCGACGCTCTACACGAGCACCGAGCCGTGCGCCATGTGCTCGGGCGCGATCTACTGGAGCGGCATCGGCCGGGTCGTGTTCGCGCTGTCCGAGGCGGGGCTCCGGGCGATCGTCGCCGAGCAGGAGGGCGTGCCGACTCTCGCCCTGCCGTGCCGCGAGGTGTTCGCGCACGGCGGCCGGCCGATCGAGGTCGTCGGTCCCGTCCCGCTCGACGGCGCATCCGCCGTCCACGACGGGTTCTGGGGCGCGAACGCCTGAGCGGGGCTGCGCGCCGCGGGCCCCATGGGCCACACGCCGCGCGCTCCCGAGCGCCGCGGCCCGGTTCAGTGCACGAGCGTGCCGAGCCAGATCACCGCGAGCCCGAATCCCGCGGTGATCAGCGCGCTCACGATCCGCAGCCACCAGGGGCTGCGGTTCTGCGCCGAGTTCAGCCAGCCCAGCACCGCGAGCTCGACGACGCCGATCCCGAGCGCGATGTAATACGCGGTGTACTCGTCGAGCACGTGCAGCACGGCCAGCAGCAGGAAGAACGCGGGCGGCAGCGTCGCGATCAGGAGACCCGACGTGTGCCGGGCCGACGAGAGGATCGCTCGCCCGATCGGGGTTCGCCGACCCTCGGCCGTGCGCCTGCTCGACACGACGCCCGCGTAGACGTGCGTGAGCCAGAGCACCGTCACCGACCCGGCGATGAAGCCGAGCACCTCGAGGTCCGTGTCGAACTGCCAGCCGATCGCGATCAGCGCGCTCACGAGCACGACGCCGTGGACCGCGTGCTCGCTGCGCCACTCGCCGGCCAGGAACCGCCCGGATGCCTCGAGCGCGCGAGGCACGGGGGAGGCCGGCGCGTCTTCCCCCTCTGCCATGCACGCACCGTACACGCGCGCGACCCGGACTCACAACGGTCGACGCGTCGCGCTGGACAACCGGCCGACTCGGATGTTTCATGGGGGTGTCGGATCGGTTCGCCGGTCCGACACGACGCACTGGCGGCGCCGACGGGGGTGGATGGGTGGCATCGGTCAACAAGCGGAACCGGGATTTCGCCGAGACGAGGACGCCGCTCGGCGTCATCGGCGGCTTCGTGGGCCTGATCCTCGCGAGCGCGGCGGTCGCCGTGCTCGTGGTGACCGGCGCCTCGCCCGGGCTCGCGATGATCGGCGCCACCGCCTCGAGCACGATCAACGTCTTCGACAGCCTGCCCGGCTACCTCGAGATCGGCGAGCTCTCCGAGAAGAGCGACATCTACGCGACCGACTCGGCCGGCAACCGCGTGCTGCTGGCCTCGTTCTACGACCAGAACCGCGTTCCGGTCGGCTGGAACGCGGTCAGCCAGTACGTGAAGGATGCCGCGGTCGCGGGCGAGGATCCCCGCTTCTACCAGCACGGCGGCGTCGACCTCCAGGGCACCGTGCGCGCCGCGGTGCTCACCGCGAGCGGGCAGGAGACGCAGGGCGGGTCATCCATCGCCCAGCAGTACGTGAAGAACGTCCGCGTCCAGGAGTGCGTGCGCACGGCCGTCGACGACGCGGCGGTCGACGCCTGCTACGACCAGGTCACCGAGGTGTCGATCGAGCGCAAGCTCAAGGAGATGCGGCTCGCGATCGGCGTCGAGAAGCGCTACAGCAAGGACGAGATCCTCCTCGGCTACCTCAACATCGCGGGCTTCGGCGGCACCGTCTACGGCATCGAGGCCGCGGCGAACTACTACTTCTCCACGACCGCCGCGAACACCACGCTCGCACAGGCGGCCGCGCTCATGGCCATGGTGAACAACCCGCAGAAGTTCCGCCTCGACCTGCCGGAGAGCACGACGAACGGCGTCGCGAACGGGTACGCCGCCACGACCGAACGGCGCGACTACATCCTGCGGAACATGCTCGAGGAGCGGAAGGTCACCCAGGCGCAGTACGACGAGGCGGTCGCGACGCCCGTGCAGCCCGTCATCCTCGAGCCGAGCACCGGGTGCCAGACCGCGGGCGGATCGGCCTACTTCTGCGACTACGTGAAGAACATCCTGCAGAACGACCCGGCGTTCGGCGCGGACGAGGACGAGCGGATGATGAACTTCCGCCGCGGCGGCTACGAGGTCTACACCACGCTCGACCTCGACCTGCAGCTCGCGGCCGAGCGCGCGATCGCCGAGAACGTACCGCAGACCTACCCCGGCTGGGACCTCGGCGCGGTGATCTCGAGCGTGCAGGTCGGCACCGGGCGGGTGCTCGCCATGGCGCAGAACAAGACGTACAGCCAGGATCCGCTCGTGCTCGCGCAGGGTCCGCAGTACACGAGCATCAACTACAACACGGACTACGTCGACGGCGGGTCGAGCGGTTTCCAGCCGGGATCCTCGTACAAGGTGTTCACGCTCGCGCAGTGGCTCGCGGAGGGCCACGGGCTGGGGGAGCGCATGGACTCCCGCCCGAAGAGCAACTGGGGGATCTTCCGCGACAGCTGCGAGGGCAACTGGTCGGCGGGCAACTGGAACCCGCGCAACGACGCGAACGAGGCCGGCGCGAGCTACACCGCGCTCGAGGCGACGGTCGGGTCGATCAACACCGGGTACGTGGGCATGGCCAAGCAGCTCGACCTGTGCGGGATCCGCAAGACGGCCGAGGCGTTCGGCGTGCACCGCGCCGACGGGAACCCGCTCGTGGAGAGCCCCGCCTCGGTCATCGGCACGAACGAGGTGGCACCGCTCAGCATGGCGATCGCCTTCGCGGGGATCGCCAACAACGGCCTCGCGTGCACGCCGATCGCGATCGACCGCATCGTGGGCAAGGACGGCAAGGACATCCCGCCGCCCGCGACGACCTGCACGCAGGCGGTGTCGCCCGAGGTGGCGGCCGTCATGCACACCGCGCTCAGCCAGGTGATGACGCGCGGCACGGCGACCGCGTCCTACTCCGGCGCGCAGCCGCGCGTGCCGGTCCTCGGCAAGACCGGCACCACGGACGGCGCGAAGGACACCTGGATGGTGGGCTCGAGCTCGAAGGTCGCCACGGCCGCCGCGGTCGTCAGCGTGAACGGCGAGGCGAACCAGCGCGGCCTGTCCTTCTTCAGCGGATCGGCCGCGACCGCGCGCCACCGGATGTGGCCGATCGTCATGTCGGTCGCGAACGCCAAGTACGGCGGCGACGCGTTCACGATGGGCGGCATGGCGCCGGTCGCGCCGAGATCGCCGGATGCCCCGCCCGCCGTCCAGGCGCCCGCCCCCCGGCGCCCGCGCCGGCCGGCGACATCCCGTCCGGCGGAGGGGGAGGCCCCGGCGGAGGGAACGGCGGGAACGGCGGCGGAGGCGGTCGAGGCGGGAGCCCGGACGGGGGTCTTCCGGGCGGCGGTGGCGGCCGCGGCGGCGGCGGCCCGGGCTGAGGCTCAGAACTCCAGCGAGTCGCCCGGTTCGAGGGCGGCGTACTCGCCGCCGCCCTGCTCGACCGCCCAGGCGAGGCGGAGGTTCGAGAAGGTCCTTGCCGGCGCGCGAGAGCAGGATCTCGTGCGTGGGGAACGCCCGGCGGGGCGCGACGCGGATCACGTAGTCCATGACCTCGCTGATCTTCATCCACGGCGCACCGGCCGGTGCCGCGAGCACCTCGACCGGGACATCCGGCTCGGCGAAGGAGTCGCCCGCGTAGTAGAAGGCCTCGTTTACGAGCACGCCCACGTTGTCGATCACCGGGATCGACGGGTGGATCTGCGCGTGCTCGCCGCCGAAGAAGCGCAACCGGTAGGCGCCGATCTCGACGGCATCGCCGGGCGCGACCTGCTCGACCTCGATGCCGGCCTCGGCGGCGGCCCGGACCACGCCCGCCGGCCCGAGGAACCGCACGTCGGGGCTCTGCTCGAGGACCCGGCGCAGCTGCTCGGGGGTCCAGTGGTCGTCGTGGAGGTGGGTGACGACCACCGCGACCGTGCCGGTCGCCTCGGTGATCGGGGTGGTGAACTTGCCGGGATCGATGAAGAGCCGCTCGCCGTCCTGGAGGAGCTCCAGGGCCGCGTGCTCGTGCTTGGTGAGGCGCATGATCCGAGCCAACACCGGTCGGATGCCGCACGCAACCGGATGTCCTGCGATGATCCTCGGGTGAACGCCCCGCGCCCCAGGCGACTCCTCGTCGCGATCAATCCCTCCGCCTCCTTCGGCCGGAACCGAGCCGTCGGCCCCCTCGTCGTGGATCGGCTCCTGCGGGAGGGGCACGACGTCGTGATGCTGCGCGAGGCGAACTTCGAGCTCCTGCGGCGCGAGGCGGAGTCGGCGTTCGCCCAGGGTGCCGACGGCGTGGTCGTGGTGGGCGGCGACGGCATGGTGTCGCTCGGCACCAACCTGGTCGCCGGCACGGGCGTACCGCTCGGCATCGTCGCGGCCGGCACGGGCAACGACGTCGCCCGCGCGCTCGGCCTGCCCCACGACGACCCGGCCGCGTGCCTCGAGGTCCTCGTCGACGCGCTGCGCCGACCCGCGCGGTCGATCGACGCGGCGACGGTCCGCTGCGGCGAGACGCTCACCTGGTTCGCGTGCGTCCTGTCGGCCGGGTTCGACGCGATCGTCAACGAGCGCGCCAACCGGATGACCCGCCCCAGGGGGCCGAGCCGGTACACGCTCGCGCTGCTGCGCGAACTCGCGACGTTCCGCCCCCGCCGCTACGCCATCACGATCGACGGCGTGCGACGCGAGCAGCGCGCGATGCTCGTCTCGGTCGCCAACGCGCAGTCGCTCGGCGGCGGGATGCGGATCGTCCCCCACGCCGACCTCGGCGACGGCCTCCTCGACGTGTTCATCGTGCACCCGATCAGCCGGCTCGCCATGCTGCGCGTGTTCCCGAAGGTGTTCCGCGGCACGCACGTCGATCACCCGGCGGTCGAGTTCGTCCCCGCATCGCGGATCCGGCTCGAATCGGAGGACGTCATCGTGTACGCCGACGGCGAGCGGATCGGCACGCCGCCCATCGACATCGAGGTCGTCCCGGGGGCGCTGTCGGTCTTCGCCTGATCGCTGCGACGGGGGCACCGGCCTCGATTTGGAAACCGCATCGGACCTGTGTCATACTCTTCGAGTTGCCAAAACGGAATGAAACAAGAGAAACGCACTTCCGAACACTCGGCCCCATCGTTTAGCGGCCTAGGACGCCGCCCTCTCACGGCGGTAGCGCGGGTTCAAATCCCGCTGGGGTCACCATGGCGACACGGCAGAACGCCCCCGCGATTTCGCGGGGGCGTTCGTCGTTTCCGGCGTGCGCTCTCCGCCTCGGGCGAGCCACCTCGCGCGGGCCACCTCGCGCGAGGCATCCGCTAGACTCCCCGAAGCGAAGGGGAGTATCCCGCGAGGCGCGAGCCTCGGCCACGATCGTCAGTACGAGTGTCGAAGTCGATGCTCCGGGCGTGGCGGCGCACCAGTGCGCGACAGGGAGAGACTTTCGGGTCCTGTCGTACCCATTTCTCCCGAAAGGCCGCCTGTGCTCGAGCTCCCCATCTGGTTCGAAGTCGGATCCCTCATCGTCCTGACCCTGATCCTCATCGGGGACCTGCTCCTCGTGCTGAAGCGCCCGCACGTGCCGTCGTTCAAGGAGTCGACGCTCTGGGTCGTGTTCTACGTGGTCCTCGCGCTCGTCTTCGCGGGGCTCATGTACGTCTTCGCGGGCAGCGAGTTCGCCGGCCAGTTCCTCGCCGGGTGGCTGACCGAGTACAGCCTGTCGATCGACAACCTCTTCGTATTCGTCATCATCATGGCGAGGTTCGCGGTGCCGAAGAAGCTGCAGCAGGAGGTGCTGATGGTGGGCATCATCATCGCGCTCGTGCTCCGCGGCATCTTCATCCTGCTCGGCGCCCAGCTCATCGAGAACTTCAGCTGGATCTTCTACCTCTTCGGCGCCTGGCTCGTCTGGACCGCGATCCAGCAGGTGCGCGGCGACCACGAGGACGAGGACTCCGAGACGTTCATCGTCAGGATGCTCCGCAAGCGCGTCAACCTCACTGACGAGTACGACGGCGTGAAGGTCCGCACCACGATCGACGGCACGAAGTTCTTCACGCCGATGCTCATCGTGTTCGTGGCGATCGGCACGACCGACCTGCTGTTCGCGCTCGACTCGATCCCCGCGATCTTCGGCGTCACGCAGTCCGCGTTCATCGTGTTCACCGCGAACGTGTTCGCGCTCATGGGACTCCGCCAGCTGTACTTCCTCCTCGGCGGCCTGCTCGAGCGGCTCGAGTACCTCAAGTACGGCATCGCGTTCATCCTCGCCTTCATCGGCGTGAAGCTCGTGTTCCACGCGATGCACGTGAACGAGCTCCCCTTCATCAACGACGGCGAGCCCATCGAGTGGGCGCCCGAGATCTCGACCTGGATGTCGCTGCTCGTGATCATCGGCGCGATGACGGTCGCCACGATCGCGAGCCTCATCAAGGCCGGCCGAGACGCGCGCACGCGCGGCCACAAGCTCATGGACGAGGTCCCGCACTTCACCGAGGACACGCCGACCCGCGAGGGGTGACCTCGGGCGTCCGCGCGCGCGGCGGCCACCCTCCGAATCGGTAGGGTGGAGGCCGTGCCCGGTGCGCCGCTGCGGATCGGCCGACGACGGAGGCGTGGAGGTGGGACGTGTCGAGTGACCGCGACGAGGTCGCCGCGCTCGGCGGCGAATCGATCGCCGTCTCGCACAGCGCCGCGAGCGACGTCGGCCGGGTGCGCAGCGTGAACGAGGACTCGTTCCTCGCGGAGCTGCCGGTGTTCCTCGTCGCCGACGGGATGGGCGGGCACGCGCGCGGCGACGCGGCGAGCAGCACCGTCGTCGAGACGTTCCGCCGGCACCTCGCGACGGGCCTGCCCGCGACGCCCGAGCAGGTGCTCGACGCGATCCACTCCGCGAACGACGCGGTGCGCGCGCTGAGCGCCGTCGGCGAGGAGGGCACGGCCGTGGCCGGCACGACCCTCACGGGCGTCGCCCTCGTGGATTCGGGGGAGGGCGTCCTGCACTGGATGGCGTTCAACGTCGGCGATTCGCGCGTGTACCACTGGGACGGCCGTCGGCTCGAGCAGGTGAGCGTCGACCACTCGGCGGTCCAGGAACTCGTCGACGCGGGCGTGATCCGCGCCGCCGACGCCGAGACGCATCCCGACCGCAACGTGATCACGCGCGCGATCGGCGCCGAGGACTTCGTCGACCCCGACGTCTGGCTGCTTCCCGCGTCCGGGCGGCAGACCTTCCTGATCTGCAGCGACGGACTCACGAAGGAGATCGACGTCGCCGCGATCGAGCAGGTGCTCGCCGCCCACGCGAACGACGCCGACGGCGTCGCGGGCGAACTGGTCCGCATGGCCGTGCAGGCCGGCGGGCGCGACAACGCGACCGCGGTCGTCGTCGAGTCCGCGGCCGGGTCGACCGGCCACGACGACGGGACGACCCGCGAACCCGGCCGCGGCGACGAACAGGACCGGGCAGAGGACACGAGACCCCGGAGCGAAGGCATCGGATGACCCGCTACACGATCGACGCACAGCGTCGATGGATCGCCGTCGTGCGCCGCGGAGCGGTGCTGATGCTCCCGACGCCGGACCCGGCCGCCGTCGACGACCTGTGGGAGGCGCTCGGCGCGGCTGAGCCGACCGCCGCGGTGCTCGCTCGGCTCACGCGCACGGGCCTGGCCGACCTCGCGCCGTTCGCGCTCGCGGTGCCCGACGCACGCGGCATGCGCGTCGTCGTGCGGGGCGGGTTCCGCGTGCGGGTCGCGGGGGAAGCCGTCACCGGCGCGGAGGTCTCGACGTGGGTCGAGCGGTCGTTCCCCGGCATCGACGCGGTCGAGGTCCTGGCGCCGTTCGCGGCGCGCGCTGCGGATGACCGCGGCTGGCCGGTCGTCGACGGCGTCGTGCCGGCGGCGGTGGTGCTCGTGGGCGCGGCCGCGGAGGGCGAGCCGGCGACCGCGTCGGCCGCCGCGCCCGCTGCGCTCCCGACGGCCGGGCCGGCCGAGGAGCCCGGGACGCCGGCGCCTGCTGCGGCGCCGGTACCCGAGGCGACGCCGGTCGCCGAGATGACGGTCGTGCCCGAGGCGACCGTGATCCCCGAGACGACCGCGATCCCCGAGGCGACCGTGATCCCCGACGCGACGGTGATCCCCGAGGCGACCGTGGTCCCCGACGACACGATCCTCGTCTCCCGCGAGGCATCCGCCGTCGACGCGGTCGAGGACCGCACCATCGTCGTCGACCGAGCGGCCCGGAGCACCGCGCCGACGCCGGCCGGCGTCGGGCTCGCGGGCGATCACGACGGCCGCACGATCGTCGTGGAGGACCTCCAGCGACTCCGACGCGAGGCGGCGGCCGCGGCGCGGCCGCCGCAGCCGAAGTCGCAGCCGGCGTCGGCATCGAATCCGGCCCCGTCGTCGCAGGGCGTCCGGCTGCGCCTGCCGGACGGCACCGAGGAGGCGCTCGCGGGCGACGTCGTGCTCGGCAGATCGCCGAGCGTCGGCCGCACCTCCGGAACCCGGCTGCCGCGCCTGGTCACGATCGGCGTCGGCGACCCCGACATCTCGCGCAGCCACGTGCGCATCGGGCTCGAGGGCGGCACCGTCGTGGTCACCGACCTGCACTCGCGCAACGGCACCCAGGTCGTCCAGCCCGGCCGCCCGCCCGTGAAGCTGCGCGGCGGCGAGCCGACGCCCGTGCTCGCCGGCACCGTCGTCGACCTCGGCGGCGGCTGCGTCATCGCGGTGGTCGAGGCGTGACGCCGCCCGTCGCCGCGGACGCGCCCGAGCTGCCCGGCTACCGTTTCGTCGAGCCGCTCGGCTCGGGCGGCTTCTCCGACGTCTTCCTCTACGAGCAGCGCCTCCCGCGCCGCAAGGTCGCGGTCAAGGTGCTGCACGCCGACGACCTCGCACGCGACACGCGCGCCCAGTTCGTCGCCGAGGCGAACCTGATGGCGCAGCTGTCGGCGCATCCGTACATCGTGACGATCTTCCACGCCGACGTCGCCGCCGACGGCCGCCCGTACTTCGTCATGGAGTACTGCTCGGGGCCGAGCCTCGCGGCGCGCCTGAAGCGCGCGCCGTTCGGCGTCGAGGAGGCGCTGCGCACCGGGGTGCGACTCGCGAGCGCGGTCGCCACCGCCCACGCGGCGGGCATCCTGCACCGCGACATCAAGCCCGCGAACGTGCTCACCAACGACTACGGATGGCCCGCACTCACCGACTTCGGCATCTCGTCGACGCTCGAGGGCGAGGTGCCGGTGCACACCATGACGATCACGCGCGGCGGCCTCGACGGCACGGGCACCGGGCAGACCGCGGTCGGGCTCAGCGTGCCGTGGTCGCCCCCAGAGCTGTTCGACGACGAGCTGCGGCCCGACACGCGCAGCGACGTGTTCGCGCTCGCCGCGACCGTGCACAGCCTGCTCGCGGGTCGCTCGCCGTTCGAGATCCCCGGCCGATCCAACGGCACGCTCGACCTGATGGGCCGCATCGAGCGCGGCGCGATCACGCCGATCGGCCGCTCCGATGTGCCCCGCAGCCTCGAGGACGCCCTGCGGCGCGGCATGTCGGTCCGTCGCGAGGACCGCCAGCAGAGCGCGGTCGAGTTCGCCCGGGCGCTGCAGCGGATCGAGCTCGAGCTCGGGTACGCGCCCACCTCGATCGAGGTGCCGAGCGTCGCGGCCGAACCCGAGGCACCGCGTCGACCGGCCGGAGCGCCGGGCGGGGACGCCGCCGCGGGCGAGGCCGAGGAGACCCGGGCCCGCTCGGTCCAGCAGGTCGTCGCGCAGCCGGACGGCGACGAGGCGACGCGCATGCGGGCGCCGTCGGTGATCGATCCGCAGCCGGATGCGCGGGTCGACGACCGCACGGTGGTCCGCGCGCCCGGCGTGCCGCCGCGGCAGGGCGGGTTCGCGCCCTCGACCCCGTCGTCGTCCACGCTCGCCGCCGCGGTCGAGGAGACCGTGATCCGCACGAAGACCGCACCGCCCGAGGTGCCGGCGCGCCGCTCGCGGACGGGACTCGTGATCGGGATCATCGCGGGCGTCGTGGTCGCCGCCGCGGTCGCGATCGGCGTCGCGTTCTCGCTCACGGCGCAGGTCGCGGATCCCGCGGATCCGCCCGCCGCGTCGGAGGCCGTCGAGGACGCCGTCGTCGAGGCGACCGTGCCCGCGCCCGTCGTCGAGCCCGGCGTCCCCGCCGCGGACGGCGCGAGCGCGACCTTCGCCGTGTCGCACGCGGACCCCGAGACGGGCGACCGCTACCGGTGGGAGCGCGCGGACGGCGTCGGCGGCGTCCAGGTCTCGGACGGTCCGCAGATCGTCGTGGACGGCCTCGCAGCCGGCCAGTCGGTCTGCATCGACGTGAGCGTGCAGCGCGGCAGCAAGCTCTCGGAGCCGACCCGGGGTTGCACGCCGTGAACCCGCTCCGGGTCGAGTTCTGCGGCGAGTGGTTCGACGTCGACCCGTCGACGCCGTTCCGCATCGGGCGCGAGGCGGACCTC
The DNA here is from genome assembly GCF_043518605.1 of Agromyces sp. MMS24-JH15. Taxonomy (GTDB): domain Bacteria; phylum Actinomycetota; class Actinomycetes; order Actinomycetales; family Microbacteriaceae; genus Agromyces. The sequence continues at coordinate 3,597,502 of NZ_CP171358.1, read as the reverse complement.
GTCGTCGACGACAACCCCTACCTGCACCGCGTGTTCCTGACGATCGTCGCCGAGCACGGCCTGTGGTGGATCGCGAACGTCGGGCAGCTCCTGTCGGCCACGGTGTCGGATGCCACGGGCAGCGTGCAGGCCTGGCTCGCGCCGGGCGCCCGGCTGCCGATCGTCTTCCGGACGATGCACGTCCTGTTCAGCGCCGGGGCCACGACGTACGACCTCACGGTGCACGCCGAGGACGACGTCTACTCCACCTCGCTCACGGCGCAGACGACGACGAGCGGCACGACGATGATGCCCGTCGCGCTCACGCCGAGCCAGCGACTGCTGGTCCTCGCGCTCGCCGAACGCGTGCTCGCCGACCCCGCGGCCGGACGCGGGACCGTGCCCTCGTCGGCCGAGGCGGCCGAACGCCTCGGCTGGAGCATGACGACGTTCAACCGCAAGCTCGACAACGTCTGCGAGAAGCTCGACAAGATCGGCGTGCACGGGGTGCGCGGCGGTCGCGGCAAGCTCGCGACGAACCGCCGGGCGCGACTCGTCGAGTACGCCGTCGCCACGCGACTGGTCGGGCCCGAGGATCTCCCGCTGCTCGAGCAGGCGGCCGGGGGCGGGGCATCCGACTGATTGCGACATGGGGACCGCTCCCCGTTTCGAGCGCCTCCGCCACCGTGTTAGGTTCGACCTCGGCCCGCCGCCGTCGGGCACCGCACCGCTGGTGCACCACGAACCGACGCTGACCGGGAGACTCATGGGGGCCTTCACCGATCGGATCCGGTCGCGCCGCACCATCGCCTCGGCCACCGCGATCGCCCTCCTCGCGGCGATCCCCGTGACCATCGCCGTGCTCCACCAGGGCTTCCCCGTGACCGATCCCGACCTGCGCGTCCGCGAGGTCTGGGTCACCAACGCGGAGGAGCTGCTCGCCGGGCGACTCAACCGCCAGATCGAGGAACTGGATGCCTCGGTCGCGACCACCTCGACCGAGGTCGACGTCTTCCAGCACGGCGAGGACGCCTTCCTCTACAACCCGGCCGGCGGCAGCATCGAGCGCATCGACCCGTCGTTCACGACGCTCGTCCAGCGCGTCGACGTGCCGCCCGCGTCGACGGTCGCCTACGGCGGCGAGACGTTCGCCGTGCTCTCCCCGAAGGGCGAGCTCTGGGCCGTGCCCGCGGGCGGCGAGCTCGCGTTCGACTGGCGCGGGACCGAGCCGCTCGCGGACCTGGGCGACGGCGCCCGCGTCGCGGTGAGCGAGCAGGGCACGATCTTCGCGACCGACCCCGATGCAGGCGAGCTGCTCGAGTTCCGGCGCGGGGACGACCGGCCGAGCTCGACCGCCGACGTCGGCCGCCTCGAAGCGCACCAGCTCGCCGCGATCGGCGAGCGCGCGGTCGTGCTCGACACCGAGGGCGATCGCCTCATCGCGGGCGACCGGGTCATCGACCTCCCCGCGCACGGGCTTCGGCTCCAGCAGTCGGGCCCCGAGCACGATTCGGCGCTCGTCGCGACCGCCGACGCCCTGCTCGACGTGCCGCTCGGCGGCGGCGAGGTCGTGGAGATCCCGAGCGAGGGCACGGCGGCGCGATCGGCCGAGGGCGTCGCGGCTCCCGTGCGGGTCGGCGGGTGCGCGCACGCCGCGTGGGCCGACGCCGGTCGCTACCTCGCGGCCTGCGACGGCCGCGAGCCCCACGGGGTCGACCTCGAGCAGTCCACGGCGGGCGGGCGACTGGAGTTCCGCGTGAACCGCGACGTCGTGGTGCTGAACAACCTCGCGAACGGCGACGCCTGGCTGGTCGACTCCGACCTCCGCCTCGTCGACAACTGGGAGGAGGTCACGCCGCCCGAGGAGACCGACGAGCTCGAGGGAGACGAGAAGAGCGCCCAGCAGACGTTCGAGGACACGCTCGCCGAGCGCACCGACCAGAACCGCCCGCCGACCGCGCGCGACGACGACGTGGGCGTCCGGCCCGACCGTTCCACGATCGTCGAGGTGCTCGCCAACGACACGGATCCCGACGGCGACGTGCTGACGATCGCGACGGTGAGCGGCGTCTCCGAGTCCGCGGGCGTCCTGGACCTCATCGACGGCGGGCGCGCCCTCCAGTTCACGCCCGCGGACGGCGCGGTCGGCACGACGTCCTTCCGCTACGCCGTCGACGACGGTCGGGGCGGCGTCGCGGAGGCATCCGTGAACCTGCGCATCGTGCCCGCCTCGGAGAACGCGGCGCCCGCGTCGCTGCGCAACGGCGCCGTCAGCGTCGAGCAGGGACAGCAGGTCTCGTACAACCTGCTCGCCGACTGGCGGGATCCCGACGGCGACGATCTCTTCCTCGTGGACGCGTCGCCGCGCAGCGGCGACGTCGTGCGCACGAGCCCCGACGGGTTCATCACGTTCGAGCACCGCTCGGCCGAGCTCGGCACGAAAGAGGTCGCGTACACGGTCTCCGACGGCACCACGACCGCATCGGGCTCGTTCACGGTCGACGTGAAGCCGACCGGTTCGCTCGACCCGATCGGCACGCCCGACTACGCGCGCGCGTTCCCCGGCGAGCCGATCGTCATCGAGCCGCTCGCGAACGACCTCACGCCCTCGGGGGCGCCGCTGCAGCTCCTCGGCGTGCCGGAGCCGCCCGCGGGCGCCTCCCTCACCGTGAACGCCGAGCGCGGCGCGCTCACCTTCTCGGCCATCGAGCCGGGCGAGTACATCTTCCTCTACGACCTCGGCGCCGGGGCGAACGTGAGCCGCGGGCTCGTGCGCGTGCAGGTCGTCGAACCGCCCGCGGACGCGCCGCCGCCGATCGCGGTGAAGGACACCGCGTACCTGCGGGCGGGCGAACCGGTCACGGTCCCGGTGCTCGCGAACGACGTCTCGCCGTCGGGCCGCGTGCTCGCGGTGCAGTCGGTCGACGACCGCGCGACCGACGGCCTGGTCTCGGTCGAGCTCATCACCAACACGGTCGTGCGCGTGAGCGCGTCCGAGGCGATCGACCGACAGCTTCAGTTCGAGTACACGGTCTCCGACGGCCTGAACACGGCGACCGCGACGGTCACCGTCGTGCCCGTGCCGCCCCTCGTGAAGCACCAGCCGCCCGTCGCCGTCGACGACGCCGCGGTCGTGCGCGCGGGCGACATCGTGTCGGTGCCCGTGCTCGCGAACGACTACCACCCCGACGCCGCCGAGTTCGGCCTGCTGCCCGAGCTCGACCAGACCGGGGCATCCGACGGCCTCGCCTTCGTCGACGGCGACCGCCTCCGGTTCCAGGCGCCCGAGGCCGCCGGCGTCCGCACGATCGTCTACACGATCGCCGACGAGGCCGAGCAGACGGCGCGGGCGACCCTCACCGTCACCGTCGTCGGGCGGGACGCCGAGAACCGCCCGCCCGTGCCGACGCCGCTGACGTCGCGGACCTTCGCCGGTTCGGCCGTGAAGATCGACGTGCCGCTCGACGGGATCGACCCGGACGGCGACTCGGTCGTCATCCGCCAGATGGGCGCGGCGCCGAGCCTGGGCCGGATCGTGGACCGCACGAGCACGTCGTTCACGTACGAGGCGTTCGACGGCGCCAGCGGCACCGACACGTTCACGTACGAGGTCGAGGACGCGCTCGGCACGACGGCGACCGGCACGATCCGCATCGGGGTGGTCCCGCGGCCGCCCGTGCAGCTGCCGCCGACCGCCGTCGACGACGTCATCGAGATGAAGCCGGGCCGCACGGTCGGCGCCGAGGTGCTGCTCAACGACACCGACCCGAGCGGCTACGCACTCCACGTCGCCGACCTCCCGGAGGTCGACGAGGGCATCGAGGCCGAGATCCGGGACCTGCGTCGCGTCGTGGTCACCGCGCCCGAGCAGGAGGGCGCGTACACGATCCGCTACGAGATCTCGAACGGGCACGGCGGCGTCGACTCCGCCTTCCTGCAGGTCGCGGTGAGCGAGGACGCGGTGATCGACCCGCCGACCGCCGAGGACCAGGTCATCGAGCCCGAGCAGGTCGTGGCGGGCAAGCCCGTGACCGTCGACGCGCTCGACGACGCCACCAATCCCGGCGGGCTCGTCGAGGACCTCGGGGTGAGCGTCGAGGGCCCGAACGCGGGTCGCGCGGTCGTGGCGCGCGACGGGACCATCACGGTCGAGCCGGGCGCGCGGCGCTACGCGGTCGCCTTCCGGCTCACGAACGAGCTCGACGACCTCTCGGCGATGGCGTTCGTGATCGTGCCGCCCATCCCGGGCGCCGACGACGAGCCCGTCGCGCAGACCCAGCGGCCGAAGACCAAGGAGGAGCTCGAGGCGGAGGAGCGCGCCAAGTTCCCGGCGCCGCACCTGAAGGACCTCGACGAGATCATCGTGCCGATGAACGGCAGCAAGGAGTGGAACGTCGACGACCTCGTCGAGGTCCCGTCCGGCCAGCCCGCCACCATCCTCTCGGCGGCGGCCTCGTCGGCCCGCTCCGACCCGTTCGTCAGCCCGACCGAGCTCCGCTACCAGCCCGAGACCGACTACCGCGGGCCCGCGACCCTCACGTTCGAGGTGACCGACGGCACGAGCGCCGACGACCCGGTCGGCCGGAAGGCCGTGCTCACGCTGCCGATCACGGTCGGCGACCCCGAGTACGACGACGTGCCGCCCGCGTTCACGCCGCGCGCCGAGACGATCGAGGCGGGCGAGGCCCCGCTCGAGATCGACCTGCGCTCGTCGACCGACCAGCCGAACCCCGACAACATCGAGAAGGTCGCCTACGGCAACCTCGCGGGCGAGACGGCCGACATCCGCGCGACCATCGTGGACGGCGCGACCCTGCAGGTCTCGGCGCCGCTCGGGGTCCAGCCGGGAACCTCCACCAGGCTCACCTTCGACCTCACGTTCAACGAATTCACCGTCCCCGGCTACGTCGACGTCAAGGTCGTCTCGTCCACCCGGTCGAAGGCCCGGGCGGTCGACGACCCGTCGACGGGCGAGATCGAGATGACCCGCGGCCAGTCGCGCGCGATCGACGTGCTCGCGAACGACTTCAACCCGTTCGCGCAGGACGGCGTGCCGCTGCGCGTCATCGGCGCCTCGATCGACCAGGCGAGCGTCGGCGCGAACGCGTCGGTCTCGTTCACGGCGCAGGGGATCACGGTCCGCACCGGGTCGGCCTTCACCGGGACGCTGAGCATCATCTACCGCATCGAGGACGGCACGAAGGACCCCGCACGCCAGGTGCAGGGCCGCGCGACCGTCGTCGTGCGCGACGCGCCGGACGCGCCGGGCCGTCCGACCGCCTCGGCGGGCGACGCGTCCGCGACCGTGAGCTGGGCCGCCCCCGCGAACAACAACTCGCCGATCACCGGATACGTCGTCACCTGGACCGGCGGGAGCACCGGTTCCCAGTCGTTCGGCGCCGCCGCGGCCGGGAAGGCCCAGACGATCGGGGGCCTCCGCAACGGGTCCGGCTACACGTTCACGGTGCAGGCCGTGAACGCGATGGGCACCGGCGGCGCCTCCCCGGCCTCGGCCGCGGTCACCCCGTGGGGGACGCCCACGCCGCCCCAGAACCTGACGCTCTCGAAGGGCGGCGACGCGCCGACGACGGTCCGCGCCGACTGGAACGCCCCCGCCCAGAACGGCGGCGGCGGCATCAGCTACCGCGTGCGCATCGACGGCGGCGCCTGGGAGACCGTGGGCGGCACCGCGAAGTCCTGGGGCGGCATCGGCGCGGGCTCGCACACGGTCGACGTGATCGCGGAGAACGGCGGCGGCAAGCAGAGCTCCGCCGCGACGGCCCGCATCACGGTCTCCGACCCGCCCCCGCCGCAGCCGTCGGGCCGCCTCGGGAAGGGCCCGAGCCGGTCGTGCGACAGCGGCGGCGGCGGCTGCGCGGAGGTGCGCATCACCTTCCAGGACATGGATCCCGGCACCTACCGCGTGTACGCGACGATCAACGGAAGCTCGTGCTGCAGCTGGCAGCAGACCGTCACGATCGGCCCCACCGGGCAACTCCAGCTGCAGAACCACCTCGGCCGGCGCGCCGCGAGCGAGACGATCGCGGTCCGGTTCGACAACCTGAGCGGCGGCACCTCCCGCACGCTGGGCGCGATCAGTGGAACCCAGTGGAACAGCATCAACTACAGCACGTGGTGACCCCGCACCCGCCCACCCCATCCCATCCGACCCGGACGACCGAGGAGCACGAATGCCCGTAACGCAGGAACAAGCGCAGTGGTTCCAGGAGGCCTTCGGACGGCTCGTCGACAACATCGACCAGGCCATCCTCGGCAAGCGCGACGTGATCGCGCTGGTCCTCGCGGCCTTCCTCTCCGACGGCCACGTGCTGCTCGAGGACTTCCCGGGCACGGGCAAGACGGTCCTCGCGAAAGCGCTCGCGAACACGCTCGACGGCACGCACTCGCGCATCCAGTTCACGCCGGACCTGCTGCCCTCGGATGTCACGGGCGTCACGATCTACGACCAGGGCAAGGCCCGGTTCGAGTTCCACCGCGGCCCGATCTTCGCGTCGATCGTGCTCGCCGACGAGATCAACCGTGCCAGCCCGAAGACGCAGTCGGCCCTGCTCGAGGTCATGGAGGAGGGCCGCGTCACGGTCGACGGCATCGGATACGAGGTCGAGCCGCCGTTCATGGTCATCGCGACGCAGAACCCCGTCGAGCAGGCGGGCACGTACTCGCTCCCCGAGGCGCAGCTCGACCGCTTCCTCATCAAGACCTCGCTCGGCTATCCGGACCACGACACCGCCGTGGCGCTCCTGGTCGACTCGGCGAACCGCGCCCGTGCGTCCGCGGTGTCGCCCATCATCGCCGCCGCGTCGATCACCGCGATGGCCAGGCTCGCGTCCGAGGTGTACGTCGACCCGGCCGTCCTCTCGTACCTCAACCACCTGGTCGCCGCGACCCGCACGCACCCGGATGCGGCGCTCGGCGTCAGCATGCGCGGCGCGCTCGCGCTCGCCCGCGCGGTGAAGACGTGGGCGATCTCGCAGGGCCGCACGTACGCGACGCCGGACGACGTCCGCGAACTCGCCGTGCCGGTCCTCGCGCACCGCATCATCGTCGACCCGGAGGCGGAGTTCTCCGGCACGACCTCGCGCGACATCGTCGAGCGGGCGCTGGCCGACGTCGCGCCGCCGGCCTACCGGGCGGCATGACCGCGGCCGACCGCCTCCGGCCGCGTCGCACCGCACAGGGCTGGTACGCGCTCCGGACGCTCTCCCGTTCCGCGTCGCGCACGGCACGCGCCGCCGCGGCGGGCGTCGGGCGTGCCTGGGAGCGCGTCGACGCCGCCACAGCTCCGGTCACGGGGGTCGTGTCGACCGTCGGATGGCTCGTCCTCGCCGCCGCGATCGGCGCCGGCGTGCTCGCGCTCTCGTTCGACTGGGTCGAGTTCGCGTTCGTCGGGGCGACACTGCTCGGTGCACTGCTGCTCGCGATCCCGTTCGTGTTCGGACGCGTGCGCTACCGCGTCGAGGTCGAGCTGCAGCCGCGTCGCGTCGTCGCGGGCGAGCGCGCGCTCGGTCGGCTGCTCGTGGTCAACGACGGGGCGTCGCCCTCGGTCGCGGCGCGGATGGAGCTTCCGGTCGGCGCGGGCCTCGCGGAGTTCCGCATCCCGCCGCTCGCGCCGGCCGCGCGGCACGAGGAGCTGTTCGCCGTGCCGACGCAGCGCCGCGCGGTGATCGTCGCGGGCCCGGCCGTGTCGGTCCGCGGCGACGAACTCGGCCTGCTCCGTCGCACGGTGCGGTGGAGCGAACCCGTCGAGCTGTTCGTCCATCCGCGGACGGCGAGGTTGAAGCCCTCGGCCGCGGGGCTCGTGCGCGACCTCGAGGGCGAGGTGACGTCGACGATCACCGACCACGACATCTCCTTCCACGCGCTGCGCAACTACGAGCCGGGGGATCCGCTGCGGAACGTGCATTGGCGCAGCTCCGCCCGGACGGGACAGCTCATGGTCCGCCAGTACGAGGAGACGCGCCGCTCGCAGCTCGTGCTGATCCTCGACACGGAAGCCGCCCACTACGCCGACGAGGACGAGTTCGAGCTCGCGGTGTCGGTCTTCGCGTCGCTCGGCGTGCAGGTCATCCGCGACGGCACCGAGATGTCGGCGCAGACCGAGCGGATCGCCCTCCGGACCTCGACCTCGACGAGCCTCCTCGACGACGCCAGTCGGATCGAGGCATCCGTCGCGCCCGTCGGGCTCCGCGAGTTCGCGCGGCAGGCGTCGCGCCGCGCGCCGGCCGCGAGCATCGTGATCGCCGTGGTCGGGTCGCAGCTTCCGCTCGCGGAGGTGCGCGCGACGGCGTCGTCGCTCTCGTCGGATGTCCAGTTCCTCGCGTTCCGGGCCCAATCGGGCGCCGACGCGCGCATCGGGAAGGTCGGCCGGAGCATGGTCGCGACCATCGGCGAGCTCGGCGAGCTCGCCGCCGTCGTTCGGAGGGTCCGACCGTGAGGCGCATCCCCACCACGAGCGTCGTCGACCTGGCCGTCTTGGGCGTGCTCGGCCTCCTGGCCGTCGCCGGCTACGAGACGAGCTTCGGCGACCTCGACTTCCTGCTCGCCGCGATCGGCGGGCTCCTGGTCGGAACCGGCGCCGCGGTCGCCGGAACCCTGCTGCGCCTGCCCGTGCTCCCGACGGTCCTCGTCGGCCTGGCGGCGTACTTCCTGCTCGGCACGCCGTTCACGATGCCCCAGGAGGGCATCCTCGTCGTGCTGCCGAGCCTCGGGTCGCTCGCGGGCCTCGCGATCGGCGCGGTGTTCGGCTGGGCCGACATCGTCACGATCGGCACGCCCGTCGAGGCGCCCTCGTACGTCGCGGCCGTGCCGTACGCGGCGACGTGGCTCGTCTCGCTCGTCGGCGGCCTGCTCGTGCTCCGCTGGCTGCCGCGACGCCGGACGGTGCTGCGCGCGAGCCTGCTCCTCGTGGGGCCGGTGCTGCTCTCGCTGTCGGGCATCCTGCTCGGGACCGACGAGTCCTACCTCGCTGCGCTGCGCGGCGTCGCCATCGCGGCGATCGCGCTCGTCTGGCTCGCCTGGCGGCGCGGCACCGCCGTCGAGGTGGAGGACACCGGGTCGCGCCCCCTCGGCCGCCGCCTCGGCGGTGCGGTCGTGGTCGTCGGCGGTGCGGTCGTGGTCGGGGTGGTCGCGGGCCTGGCGTGGGCGCCGACGGCGACCGACCGGTTCGTGCTCCGCGACCGGATCGTGCCGCCGTTCGACGCGCGCGAGTTCGCGAGCCCGCTGGCCGGGTTCCGCACCTATACGAAGGACCACGCCGAGGACGCGCTGTTCACGGTGTCCGGCCTCGAGCCCGGCGACACGGTCCGACTCGCGACGATGGACGCCTACACGGGCCGGCTGTGGAACGTGGCCGGTCCCGAGGCGGCGGTCGCCGACGGCGGCTACGCGATCGTGGGGGAGACCCTGCCGCAACCGGCCCTCGCCGATCTCGGCGGCGAACGCGACGTCACGGTCGAGGTGACCGGGTACGACGACGTGTGGCTGCCCGCGGTCGGCTACGGCGAGCGGCTCGAGCTCCTCGACCCCGCGAGCGGCGAGCGCGCGGGCGACCTGCGCTACAACGCGGACGCGGGCACCGCGGTGCTCACGAGCGGCGTCGCGGAGGGCACCCGGTACGCGCTCCGCGCGCACGTCCAGAAGGAACCCGACACGTCGCAGCTCGTCGACGTGCCGGTGGCGCAGGTCGATGCGGGGCCGATCCAGAACGTCCCCGACGTCGTCGCGGCCAAGGCCGAGGAGTACGCGGGGGACGCCGCGAGCGCCATCGAGCAGCTCCGGGCGATCGAGACCGGGCTCAAGACCCATGGATTCCTCAGCCACGGCCTCGCCTCGGACGCGATCGCGTCCCGGGCCGGCCACGGCGCCGACCGCATGGTCGAGCTCTTCACAAGGTCCGAGATGATCGGCGACGAGGAGCAGTACGCCTCGGCGATGGCGCTCATGGCCCGGCACCTCGGGTACCCGGCCCGGGTCGTGATGGGCTTCGCGCCCGAGGTCGACGAGGCCGACGACGAGGTCGAGGTGCTCGGCTCGGATGTCACGGCGTGGGTCGAGGTGCCCTTCGAGGGCGTCGGCTGGATCTCGTTCCGGCCCACGCCCGACCAGGTCGACGTGCCGCAGGAGCAGACGCCGAAGCCCAGGAGCGAACCCCAGCCGCAGGTGCGCCAGCCGCCGCGCGCGGAACGCGCCGAGGACGACCTGCTCACCACGGTCGAGATCGACGAGACCGAGGACGAGGATCAGGACCGCCCGTTCGAGGTGCCCGCGTGGGCGTGGATCGCGGCGGGGTCGGTGATGGTGCCGCTCGCGATCGTGTTCCTGCCGATGCTCGTCGTCGCGCTCCTCAAGCGCCGGCGCCGATCGCGGCGTCGCGGCGACCCGAACCCGCGCAGCGTGGCCGGCGCCTGGGAGGAACTGCTCGACCGCAGTGCCGAGCTCGGGCTCGAACCCCCGGAGCTCGGTTCGCGCCTGCAGGCCGCACGCGCCCTCGAGGGCCAGTTCGACGAGCAGGGCCTCGCGCCCGTCGTCGACGGCCGCCCGGTGAGCCTCGCGCAACTCGCGGCGACCGTCGACCGGGAGGTCTTCGACGGGCTCGAGGTGAGCGACGCGACGGTCGCCCAGCGCTGGACCGAGGCCGAGGCGGTCGCGGTCGCGATCGGCGCGACGGCGGGGCGGGCGCGCCGATTCCTCGCACGGTACCGGTACCGGCGACGGCGGCGCCGCTCGTAGAGTGGTGGCGTGGCTGAGCCGGAGTTCATCGTCCCGCCGCCCGGGCTGCTGCCCGAGGTGGAACCCAAGCAGGCGCGCGACCGCGCACCGGAGTCGACCACGCGGCTCGCATCGCTGAACGAGACGCTCGGGCGCGCGCCCTTCGCGGTCCCCGCCGCGCCACCGACGGGTCCGGCTGCGCCGCCGACCGGCCCGATCGCACCGCCGGCCGGTCCGCCGTCCGTTGGGCGGACGGACCAGCCGGCGATGATCCCGGCGCAGGCGGCCCCGGCGCCGGTCCTGCCGGCGCCCGCGTTCCCGCCGCCGCCGTCCGCGACGCCGACCCTCGCGCCGACCCCGAACTTCGCGCCGGCCCCGACCTCCGCGACGGCCGCCACCCCGGCCCCCGCCCCGGCCCAGGCCGCTCCGGCACCCTGGCGCCTGCGCACCTCGGTCGGCGGCGAGGTCGTCGTGTCGGGTCGCGTCGTGCTCGGCCGCGCGCCGACGGCGGACGGGCACGGCCCCGGCGCCGTCGCCGTCGGACTGCACGACCCGGCGCGCACGGTCTCGAAGGTGCACGCGATCGTCGAGCCCGGCGAGGGCGCGCTCAGGGTGACCGATGCGCACTCGACGAACGGCGTGCGGGTCCGCCGGCCGGACGGCCGGGTCCTCGATCTCGCGGCCGGTTCGTCGGTCCTCGTGGAGCCCGGATCGGTGCTCGAGCTCGGGCGGTTCGAGCTCGCGGTCGAGGGTCCCGACGCCGCCGCGCGGTGACCCGGGGGTCGATCGCCGGTGTACCCTGAACAGGTGCGTGCGCCACGACTTCTGCTTCGGTGCCGCGGCGGGGCTTCGTTCTAGAAGCCGGCCCCCGTCGCGGAGTCCGTCGTCGGCTGACCGCAGATGTTGAGGAAGCGAAGTCAATGAACGAACCCACTGTCCCGAGCCGTCCGCGCACCCTGGCCGAGAAGGTCTGGGACGCGCACCTCGTCAAGAAGGGCGAGGACGGCACCCCCGACCTGATCTACATCGACCTGCACCTCGTCCACGAGGTCACGAGCCCCCAGGCGTTCGACGGCCTGCGGGTCGCGGGTCGCCCGGTGCGCCGCCCCGACCTGACGATCGCGACGGAGGACCACAACACCCCGACGCTCGACATCGACAAGCCGATCGCCGACCTGACGAGCCGCACCCAGATCGAGACGCTGCGGCGCAACGCCGCCGAGTTCGGCATCCGCCTGCACTCGCTGGGCGACAAGGAGCAGGGCATCGTGCACGTCGTCGGGCCGCAGCTCGGCCTGACGCAGCCCGGCATCACCGTGGTGTGCGGCGACAGCCACACGAGCACGCACGGCGCGTTCGGCGCCATGGCGTTCGGCATCGGCACGAGCGAGGTCGAGCACGTCCTGGCCACCCAGACGCTGCCGCTGAAGCCGTTCAAGACCATGGCGATCAACGTCGAGGGCGCCCTGCGCCCCGGCGTGACCGCGAAGGACATCATCCTCGCCGTCATCGCGAAGATCGGCACGGGCGGCGGGCAGGGCTACGTGCTCGAGTACCGCGGCAGCGCGATCCGCTCGCTGTCGATGGACGGCCGCATGACGATCTGCAACATGTCGATCGAGGCGGGCGCCCGGGCCGGCATGGTCGCCCCCGACGACACGACCTTCGCCTACCTCGAGGGCCGCGACCACGCGCCCGAGGGCGAGGACTGGGACACCGCGGTCGCCTACTGGCGCACGCTCGCGACCGACGAGGGCGCGACGTTCGACGCCGAGGTCCACATCGACGCCGACGCGCTCGAGCCGTTCGTCACGTGGGGCACGAACCCCGGGCAGGGCAGCTCGCTGAGCGAGACGGTGCCCGACCCGGCGACCATCGAGGACCAGCACGAGCGAGCCGCCGCCGAGCGGGCGCTCGAGTACATGGACCTCGAGCCGGGGACGCCGCTCAAGGAGATCCCTGTCGACGCGGTCTTCATGGGCTCGTGCACGAACAGCCGGATCGAGGACCTGCGCGCGTTCGCGTCCGTCATCCGGGGCCGGAAGAAGGCCGACGGCGTCCGCGTGATGGTCGTGCCGGGCTCCGCGCGCGTCCGCCTCGAGGCCGAGGCCGAGGGACTGCACCGGGTCTTCGAGGAGTTCGGCGCCGAGTGGCGCTTCGCGGGCTGCTCGATGTGCCTCGGCATGAACCCCGACCAGCTCGCCCCGGGCGAGCGGTGCGCGTCGACGTCGAACCGCAACTTCGAGGGCCGGCAGGGCAAGGGCGGTCGCACGCACCTGGTGTCGCCGCTGGTCGCGGCGGCCACGGCCATCCGCGGGACCCTGTCGAGCCCGTGGGACCTGGAACAGGACGCCTCGCCCGAGATCGTCGGCGCGACGGCCGGGAGGAACTGACCATGGAGAAGCTGACCACCGTCACGGGCGTCGCGGTCCCGCTGCGACGCTCGAACGTCGACACCGACCAGATCATCCCCGCCGTGTTCCTGAAGCGGGTCACCAAGACCGGCTTCGACGACGCGCTGTTCCACGGCTGGCGCCAGGACCCGGACTTCATCCTGAACCGGCCCGCGTACGCGGGCGCGAAGGTGCTCATCGCGGGTCCCGACTTCGGCACCGGTTCGAGCCGCGAGCACGCCGTGTGGGCGCTGCGCGACTACGGCTTCGCCGTCGTCGTGAGCTCGCGCTTCGGCGACATCTTCCGCGGGAACTCGGGCAAGCAGGGCCTGCTCGCGGCGCAGGTCGCGTACGAGGACATCGAGCGCATCTGGGAGGTGATCGAGGCCGAGCCGGGCATGAGCGTGACCGTCGACCTCGTCTCCCGCACCATCACCGCCGGCGCCCTCCAGGTCCCGTTCGAGATCGACGACTACACTCGGTGGCGGCTGCTCGAAGGGTTGGACGACATCGGATTGACCCTTCGGGACGAAGACGCCATCGCCGAGTTCGAGGCACATCGAGAGGCGTGGCGGCCGAAGACCCTCCCCATCAGGGCGAAGGCGGAAGCAGGAGCTGAGTGAACACTCTCGTGGACGACGCGAAGCAGCACGGATCGGCGGTCGGACTGCCGGTCGACCGGATCACCATCAACGGCGGCAAGCCGTTGCGTGGGCGGATCGAGCTGAAGGGCGCGAAGAACCTCGTCACGAAGGCCATGGTCGCCGCCATCCTCGGCGACACGCCCAGCGTGCTGAAGGACGTGCCGAACATCAGCGACGTGCGCATCGTCCGCGGCCTCCTCGAGGTGCACGGCGTCAGCGTGACGGAGGGCGGCGACGGCGAGCTCGTGCTCGACCCGTCGGGCGTCGCGCAGGCCCACATGGCCGACATCGACGCGCACGCCGGCTCCAGCCGCATCCCGATCCTGTTCTGCGGGCCGCTGCTGCACCGACTCGGCGAGGCGTTCATCCCCGACCTCGGCGGCTGCCGCATCGGCGACCGGCCCATCGACTACCACCTCGAGGTGCTCAGGAACTTCGGCGCGATCGTCGAGAAGCTGCCCAGCGGCATCCGGATGACCGCGCCGGAGGGCCTGCACGGCGCGAAGGTCTCGCTGCCGTACCCGAGCGTCGGCGCGACCGAGCAGGTGCTGCTGACGGCGGTGCTCGCGAACGGCATCACCGAGTTGAGCGGCGCCGCCATCGAGCCCGAGATCATGGATCTCATCAACATCCTCCAGAAGATGGGCGCGATCATCACGGTCGAGACCGACCGGGTCATCCGCATCGAGGGCGTCGACCGGCTCACCGGCTACACGCACCGGGCCCTCTTCGACCGCAACGAGGCCGCGAGCTGGGCTGCGGCCGCGCTCGCGACCGAGGGCGACGTCTTCGTCGGCGGCGCTCGCCAGGCCGAGATGCTCACGTTCCTCAACGTGTTCCGCAAGGTCGGCGGCGCCTTCGACATCCAGGACGACGGCATCCGGTTCTACCACCCGGGCGGCGACCTGAAGCCGGTCATCATCGAGACCGACGTCCACCCCGGCTTCATGACCGACTGGCAGCAGCCGCTCGTCATCGCGCTGACGAAGGCGAAGGGCGTCTCGATCGTCCACGAGACGGTCTACGAGCAGCGATTCGGCTTCGTCGACGCGCTCGTCGAGATGGGCGCGTCGATCGAGGTGCACAAGGAGTGCCTCGGCGGGCGCCCGTGCCGGTTCGGCCAGCGCAACTTCCAGCACTCGGCGGTCATCTCCGGTCCGACGCACCTCGTCGGCGCCGACATCGAGGTCCCCGACCTGCGCGGCGGATTCAGCCACCTCATCGCCGCGCTGACGGCGGACGGGCGGTCGACGGTCTCGAACGTGGGCATCATCGCGCGCGGCTACGAGAACTTCATCGGCAAGCTCGAGCTGCTCGGGGCCGACTTCGAGCTCGAAGGGTGACGGCGCCCGTGACCGGCGCCGGCGCGGAACCCGAGGCGCGGAAGCGCCGCGGCGCCGAGAAGCGGCGTCCCTCGTTCTTCTGGATCCTCGCCCCGCTCGTGCTCCCGCTCTGGGACCTGTCGGTGAAGTACCGCTTCCACGGCCGTCCGCTGCCGCAGGAGGGCGCGTTCGTGCTCGCGCCGAACCACTACAGCGAGATCGACCCGCTCGTGATGGCGGTCGCCGTCTGGAAGCTCGGGCGCCTGCCGCGCTTCCTCGCGAAGGCCTCGCTGTTCAAGGTCCCGGTCGTGGGCTGGCTCCTGCGCATGTCCGGCCAGATCCCGGTCGAGCGGGTCGGCTCGCAGAGCCACACCGCGCTGCGCGCCGCCGAGGCGCTCGTCGACGAGGGCCGCCTCGTGATCGTCTACCCGGAGGGCTCGCTCACGCGCGAGCCGAACCTGTGGCCGATGCGCGGCAAGACGGGCGCCGTGCGCATCGCGCTCGAGCGGGGCATCCCGCTCATCCCCGCCGCGCACTGGGGCACGCAGGCGATCATGCCGCGCTACGGCAAGAAGATCACGCTGCTCCGGCGCAAGCCGATCGACGTCATCCTCGGCGAGCCCCTCGACCTCTCCCGCTACCGTGGCAAGCCGCTCGACCAGACGACGCTCCTCGCGGCGACCGCCGAGCTCATGGACGCGATCGCCGCACTGCTCGCCCAACTGCGCGGCGAGCCCGCACCCGCCGAGCGCTGGGACCCCGTGGTCCACGGCCAGAAGGAGATCGGGCGCATTGAAGAGTAGGACCACCCCGGTCCGCAAGGGCTCGGGGAAGCGCGTCGCGGTCCTCGGTGCGGGGAGCTGGGGCACGACGTTCGCGAAGATCCTCGCGGACGGCGGCGCGGACGTGGTCGTCTGGGCGCGTCGCCCCGAGCTCGCGCGCGAGATCGCGGAGGCCAAGCGCAACAGCGACTACCTGCCCGGCGTCAACCTCCCCGCGAACCTGCGGGCGACCAGCCGGCTCGACCTCGCGGTCGCGGGCGCCGAGCAGGTGTACGTGTCGGTGCCGAGCCAGTCGCTGCGCGAGAACCTCCGCCTGGTCGCGCCGCACCTGCACGCCGACGCGACGATCGTCTCGCTCATGAAGGGCGTCGAGAAGTCGACGGGACTGCGCATGAGCGAGGTCATCGAGGACGTGCTCCGCCTGGACCCGGCGCAGGTCGCCGTCGTGAGCGGCCCGAACCTCGCGCTCGAGATCGCCAAGGAGCAGCCCACGGCCGCGGTCGTGGCATCCGACAGCCTCGAGACCGCGCAGGCGGTCGCGTCGCTCGCGCGCAACCGCTACTTCCGCTCGTTCGTGAACACCGACGTGATCGGCACCGAGTTCGGCGGGGTCCTGAAGAACCTGATCGCCGTCGCGATCGGCATCGTCGACGGCGTCGGCTACGGCGAGAACACGAAGGCGTCGATCATCACGCGCGGACTCGTCGAGATGACCGACTTCGCGGTCGCCTACGGCGCGCACCCCGACACGCTGTCGGGTCTGGCGGGCCTGGGCGACCTCATCGCGACGAGCCAGTCGCCGCTCAGCCGCAACAACACCGCCGGGCGCCTGCTCGGCCAGGGATACCGCCTGCCCGACGTGGTGCAGCGCATGCAGCAGACCACCGAGGGGTTGGCGTCCGTCGGCCCGATCCTGGAACTCGCGAAGGCGAAGGGGGTGGACATGCCGATCGTCGAGCAGGTCCGCCAGGTGCTCGCGGGCACGATGGACCCGAAGGACATCGCGCCCCACCTCACGACCGACGACGAACCCCAGGGCGAAAGGACTTCGGATGGACAGGCGCAGGGTGGTTCTGCTCTTCGGCGGGCGTTCAAGCGAGCATTCGATCAGCTGCGCGACGGCGGGGGGAGTGCTCGGCGCGATCGACCGTGATCGCTTCGAGGTGATCCCGGTCGGGATCACGCGCGACGGCGCGTTCGTCCTGGAGTCCGACGACCCGGCGCGGTTCGCCCTCGACCCGGCCCACCTGCCCGAGGTCGTCGACAACGGCACGCGCGTGCGCTGGCCCGATCGCGCGGGCTCGCGCGAGCTGCGGGTCGTGGATGCCTCGGGCGAGCGCTCGCTCGGCGAGGTCGACGTCGTCTTCCCGATCCTGCACGGCCGCTTCGGCGAGGACGGCACGGTGCAGGGCATGCTCGAGCTCGTCGGCCTGCCGTTCGTCGGCAACGGCGTGCTCGCGTCGGCGATCGGCATGGACAAGCACATGACCAAGACCGTGCTCGAGGGCGCGGGGATCGCGGTCGCGCCGTGGGTCCGGCTCTCGCGGCCGGCGCTGGCCGCCGACCCCGAGCTCTGGGACCGCCGGATCCGCACGCTCGGACTTCCGGCGTTCGTGAAGCCGGCGCGCGCGGGCTCCTCGGTCGGCGTGACGAAGGTCTCCGACTGGTCCGAGCTCGACGCGGCGCTCGACGTCGCGTTCGCCGAGGACCGCACGGTGCTCGTCGAGTCGGCCGTGTCCGGCCGCGAGATCGAGGTCGCCGTGCTCGAGGGCCGCGACGGCGGCGACGCGCGCGTGAGCCTCGCGGGCGAGATCGTGGTGTCCGGCCGCGAGTTCTACGACTTCGAGGCGAAGTACCTGGATGCCCCCGGCATCGAGCTGGTCTGCCCGACCGAGCTCGGCGACGGCGAGCTGTTCGAGCTGCAGCGGATCGCGCAGCGCGCGTTCGACGCGATCGGCGGCGAGGGCCTGGCCCGGGTGGACGTGTTCCTGACGGGCGAGGGGTACGTCGTCAACGAGGTGAACACGATGCCGGGGTTCACGCCGATCTCGATGTTCCCGTCGTGCTGGCTGGCGTCCGGGCTCAGCTACCCCGAGCTCATCACCGAGCTGATCGAGGTGGGGCTCGCGCGTGGGAGCCGCTAGCCCCGGCTCAGCCCGCGTCGACGACGGTGTCGTCGGTCGCGCCGTCGTCGGTCGCGCCGTCGTCGGTCGCGCCGTCGTCGACCGCCGTGCATCCGTCGCCGGCGGGGATCACGGAGACCGCGGCCGAGAGGTCGGTGATCGCCGTCGTGCCGGAGACGACGTCGTTGTCGACCACGACCTCGACCGCGGGCGTCCGCCCGTAGGTCGTGAAGCGGTAGCGCGGGGCATCCGTCTCGTCGATGACCCAGTCGACCCCGTCGACGGAGACGCACCGGTCCGTGGTCGGCCCGGGCGGCTCGACGCCGCAGCGAAGCAGCACGCTCGCGGGCGTGCCCCACGCGCCCGTGCCCTGCGCGTCGGTCTCGCGCCGCGCCTGGTCGGCGACGGTGTCCGGGAGGCGCACGACGACGTCCGCGCACGCGGGGTCCGCGGCGCTCGGCGCGGGCTCGAACGGCACGCGGGGTGCGCAGCCGGTGAGGAGCGTCGCGGCGGCCGCGCCCGCGACGACGAGCGCGACGGCGCGGCGGGGCGCCCGTCGGGCGGCGGGGGTGCGGAGGGGCATCCGGATCAGGCTACCGTGGGACGCATGGAGGCGGCTGGACGCGCGCAGCCGGGCGGACCCGGCACGGATGCCCCGACGGTCGCCGACCTCGGCGAGCTCGAGGTGCTCGCGAGGGTGATCCCGAGGCTCGGGCCCGCCGAGGCGGCCCTGCTGGGCCCGGGGGACGACGCCGCGGTCGTCGCGGCGTCCGACGGGCGCTACGTCGTGACGACCGACCTGATGGTGCACGGCCCGGACTTCCGCCTGGCGTGGTCGACGCCGTTCGAGCTCGGCTGGAAGGCCGCCGCGACGAACCTCACCGACGTCGCCGCGATGGGCGCGCGGCCCACGGCGCTGGTCGTCGCGATCGCCGCGCCGCCGGAGACGCCGGTCGCGACGCTCGAGGGCATCGCCGACGGCCTCCGCGAGGGGCTCGCGGCGCTCGCACCGGGCGCGGGCGTGGTGGGCGGCGACCTGTCGGCCTCGTCGGTGTTGACGATCGCGGTGACCGCGTTCGGCGACCTCGACGGGCGTGCCCCGGTCCTGCGCAGCGGCGCGCGCGCGGGCGACACGGTCGCGCACGCAGGCAGCCGCGGGCTCGCGGCCGAGGGGCTCGCGCTCCTGTTCGACGAGGCGACGGATGCCTCGGGCGAGCCGGATCCCGCACTCGCCGAGGACCTCCGGGCGAGGCATCCCGACGCGGTCGCCGCGCAACTCGCGCCCGCGCCGCCCGTCGCGGCCGGGGTCGTCGCGGCCGTGGCGGGCGCGACCGCGATGCTCGACGTGTCCGACGGGCTCGCGAAGGACGCGCTGCGGGTCGCGCGCGCGAGCGGCGTCGCGATCGACTTCGATGCGGCCGCCCTCGGCCCGGACCCGCGCGCCGCGCTCGCGGGAGCGGAGGACCACGGGCTGCTCGCGACCTTCCCGCCGGATGCCCCGATCCCGGCGCCGTTCGAGCGGATCGGGCGCGTGGTCGCGGGGGAGCCGGCCGTGCTCGTCGACGGCGCGGAGGCGACCGCCGCGGGGTGGGACCCCTACGCGGACTGGGACGGCCGGACGGGCTGATCCGGCAGCGCCGACGCCCACCACAGCGTCGTCTCGCCGTAGTCGCGGCGCCGATCGGGCTCGATGCCCGCGGGCCAGGTCGGCTCGGGGGAGCGGCTGCTGCGCTCGACCACGACGATCGCGTCGTCCGCGAGTCGCGGCGCGAGGAGCGCGAGGTCGCGGGCGAGGTCTGCCTCGGGGAGGTCGTACGGCGGATCGATGAACACGATGTCGGCCGTGCCGGTCCACGACTCGAGGTGCGCCGCCACGGCCTTCACGACGACGCGCACCGCGGGCGGGCGTCCGTGCGCGGCGCGGCGCACGGCGTCGGCGTTCGCACGGCACACGTCGGCGGCCGGCTTCGCGCGCTCGACGAGCACGACGTCGGTCGCGCCGCGGCTCGCGGCCTCGAGCCCGAGCGCGCCGGAGCCCGCGTACAGGTCGAGCACCCGTGAGCCGGCGACCGCGTCGCGCGCCTCGAGCGCCGAGAACACGGCCTCGCGCACGCGGTCGCTGGTCGGCCGGGTCCCGGACCTCGGCACGCGGAGCGGCAGCGAACCGGCGAACCCGGCGATGATGCGCGTCATGATCCCGGCAGCATATCCCGCGACCCGCTGCCATGATGGACGGGTGGATGACTCGACCGAGCAGGTACCCCCCGCCCCCGGCCGCCACCGATTGCGCGAGCAGCGCGCCATCGACCAGCTCTGGGACTTCGGCGACGCGGCGCGCAGCGAGGAGCGGTTCCGCGAGGCCGCCGACCTCGCCGAGGGCGCGCACGAGCGCGGCGTGATGGCGACCCAGCTCGCGCGCGCGATCGGCATCCAGGGCCGGGCCGACGAGGCCCTCGCGGTGCTCGACGTCGTCGAGGCGTCGCTGTCGGAGGGCGAGGGCGCGGCCGTCGGCGGGGACGGCGCGCACGTCGACCCCGAGGCGGACGCGTCGCCTGCCGCGGCCGGCTCCGAGGCGGAGGCGGCGGAGCTCCGCAGCCGCATCGACCTGGAGCGCGGGCGCCTGCTCGCGGCGCTGGGTCGGGCGGACGACGCCGTCGCGGCACTCACCCGGGCGGTGCGCGAGGCGGTCGCCGCGGGATCGACGTTCCTCGCGCTCGACGGCGTGCACATGCTCGCGCTCGACGACGTGGGCCACGAGGCCGAGTGGGCCGAGCAGGGGTTCGCGCTGCTCGAGGCCGAGCGCGACCCGCGCGTGCTGCGCTGGGGCGTGGCGCTCCACAACAACCTCGGCTGGACCCTGCACGACGCGGGCGACGCCGAGGGCGGCCTCCGCGAGTTCGAGCGCGCGGTCGAGGCCGCCGACCACTACGGCACGCCCGAGCAGCGGCACGTCGCGAGGTGGGCGACCGGGCGCGCGCTCCGCACGCTCGGCCGCACCGAGGAGGCGCTCGCCGTCCAGCAGGCGCTCGCCGCGGCCCGACCGGACGACCCGTACGTGATCGCCGAGATCGCCGCGTTGACGGAGGCCGGACCTACGATCGAGGCATGACCAGCGAGCCGACCGCCCCCGTCGGCGCGTTCACGCTCGACTCGAAGCTGTCGGGCGCGCTCGGCGGGCGGACCGCCCAGTCGATCCAGCGCGCCTTCGGCTACCGCACGGTCGGCGACCTCCTCGGGCACTATCCGCGCCGGTACGCGATGCGCGGCGAGCTCACCGCGCTCGAGTCGCTGCCGTTGGGCGAGAGCGTGACGATCATCGCCGAGGTGCTCGAGGTCCGGGTGCGCGACATGCGCCAGCGGCGCGGCTCGATCCTCGAGGCGAAGATCTCGGACGGCACCGGCGTGCTGACGCTCACGTTCTTCAACCAGAAGTGGCGCGAACAGGAGCTCCGGCCCGGGCGCCGCGGGATCTTCGCCGGCAAGGTCGGCGACTACCGAGGGGCGCGCCAGCTCGCGCATCCGGACTACCAGCTCTTCGACGCCGACCCGGCGGGCGGTGCGGAGGCGACCGTCGACGTCGCCGCGAAGTGGGCGACCGCGCCCATCCCGATCTACCCCGCGACGTCCACGCTCGCGAGCTGGCAGCTCGCGAAGTCCATCGCCCTCGTGCTCGACGGGCTCGGCCCGGTCGACGACCCCCTTCCGGACGCCGTCCGGCGGGCGGCATCCCTCGAGGGGCATCGCGCCGCGCTCGAGGGCGTGCATCGGCCCGAGCAGGATTCCGATTGGCGGGCGGCGAGGCGCACCCTCCGGTTCACGGAGGCGTTCGTGCTGCAGACCGCGCTCCTGCAGCGCCGCGCCGAGCTCCGCGCGCGCAGCGCGGTGCCACGGCGGCCCGGGGCATCCGGGTTCCTCGCGCGCTTCGACCGCGCGCTGCCGTTCCCGCTCACGGGCGACCAGGTGCAGGTCGGCGAGGAGATCGCGGCCGACCTCGCCGAGCCGACGCCGATGAACCGGCTCGTCCAGGGCGAGGTCGGCTCGGGCAAGACGCTCGTCGCGGTCCGCGCCATGCTCGCGGTCGCGGACTCCGGCGGCCAGGCCGCGCTCCTCGCGCCGACCGAGGTGCTCGCCGCCCAGCATCTCCGCTCGATCGTGCGGATGCTCGGCCCCGACCTCGCCGCCGAGCTCGTGCCGACGCTCCTGACGGGCCAGCTCTCCGCACCCGAGCGTCGCAAGGCGCTGCTGCGGGCCGCGGCCGGCCAGTCGCGGATCGTCGTCGGCACGCACGCCCTGCTCGGCGACCAGGTGTCGTTCGCCGACCTCGGGCTCGTCGTCGTCGACGAGCAGCACCGGTTCGGCGTCGAGCAGCGCGAGGCGCTGCGCCTCAAGGGGCAGGAGCCGCCGCACGTGCTCGTGCTCACCGCCACGCCGATCCCGCGCACGGTCGCGATGACGGTCTTCGGCGACCTCGACGTGTCCACCATCCGCGAGCTCCCGGCGGGCAGGGCGGGCATCGAGAGCCACGTCGTGCCGCTCGCGGTGCGGCCGGGCTGGCGCCCGCGCGTGTGGGACCGGCTCGCCGAGGAACTCGATCTCGGTCGGCAGGGATTCGTGGTGTGCCCGGCGATCTCGCCCGCGGTCGTCGAGGAGGGCGAGGAGGCCGACGCCGTCCAGGTGCCCGCGGGAGACGATGCGCCGGGGCCGGACGGCGACCGCACCGCGCCGCCCGCGGCCGAGCGCGGCACGGTCGTCGCGGTGCTCGAGGAACTCCGGGCGCATCCCCGCTTCGCGGACCGCCGGGTCGAGCCGCTGCACGGCCGCATGAAGGCGGACGAGAAGGACCGCGTCATGCGCGCCTTCGCGGCCGGCGAGATCGACGCGCTCGTCGCGACGACCGTGATCGAGGTCGGCGTCGACGTCCCGAACGCGAGCGCGATGGTCGTGGTCGACGCCGACCGGTTCGGCGTCTCCCAGCTCCACCAGCTGCGCGGCCGCGTCGGCCGCGGCTCGGTCCCGGGCCTCTGCCTCCTCGTGACCGCGGCCGAGCCCGGATCGCTCGCGCTGGAGCGCGTCGAGGCCGTCGCCGCGACCCTCGACGGCTTCGAGCTCGCGCGCGTCGACCTCGAGCTGCGCCAGGAGGGCGACGTGCTCGGCCAGAGCCAGTCCGGCGGCCGGTCCTCGTTGCGGCTCCTGCGCGTCGTGCGCGACGGCGACCTCATCGCCGAGGCGCGCGAGCAGGCTCGCGCGATCCTCGACGAGGACCCGACCCTCGCCCGCCACCCCGCGCTCGCGGCCGAGCTGGCCCGCCGGCTCGACGAGCAGGCGAGCGGATTCCTGAACAAGGGCTGAGAGTCGCGGCGACCCCTTCCGGTGCGGCATCCGCGCACTACGCTGGGACGCATGCAGCGGATCGCCGTCGTTCCGGGTTCGTTCGACCCCGTCACCCTCGGGCATCTCGACGTGATCGGGCGTGCCGCCGGACTCTACGACGAACTGCACGTGGTCGTCGTGCACAACCCCGACAAGAACGCGCTCCTGCCGATCGCGCAACGCGTCTCGCTCATCGAGCAGGCGGTCGCGGAGGCCGGCATCGAGGGGCGCATCGTGGTCGCATCCTGGAGCATGGGGCTCCTGGTCGACTACTGCACCGACGTCGGGGCGACCGTGCTCGTGAAGGGCATCCGGTCGCAGGTCGACGTCGCCTACGAGACGCCGATGGCCATCGTGAACCGTCACCTCGCGGGCGTGGAGACCGTGTTCATGCTGCCCGATCCGGAGCACGCGCACGTCTCGAGCTCGCTCGTGCGGCAGGTCGCCGCGCTCGGCGGCGACGTGACGCCGTTCGTGCCCGCGGCCGTCGCGGGCTACCTCGAGGGGGCGCTGGCGTCATGACCGACGCGTCCGGTATCGCGACCGCCGTCGACGGCGGCGTGATGCCGATCGACGACGTCGGCGAGCGCGCCGCCCGGATCGTCCGCAACGTCGAGGCCGTCATCAGCGGCAAGCGCGACGCCGTCACGGCGGCGCTCACGGTCGTCCTCGCCGAGGGGCACCTCCTCATCGAGGACGTGCCGGGTGTCGGCAAGACCATGCTCGCCAAGGCGCTCGCCCGGTCGCTGGACTGCACGGTGAGCCGCATCCAGTTCACGCCCGACCTCCTGCCGAGCGACGTCACGGGCGTGTCGGTGTTCGACCAGTCGACCCGCCGGTTCGAGTTCAAGCCGGGGCCGGTGTTCGCGAACCTGGTCATCGGCGACGAGATCAACCGCGCGAGCCCGAAGACCCAGTCGGCGCTGCTGGAGTGCATGGAGGAGCGGCAGGTCACCGCGGACGGCACGACGTACCGGCTCGAGCAGCCGTTCACGGTCGTCGCGACCCAGAACCCGATCGAGATGGAGGGCACGTACCCGCTGCCCGAGGCGCAGCGCGACCGGTTCATGGCGCGCATCTCGATGGGATACCCCGCCGCGGGCGACGAGCTCGCGATGCTCTCGATGCGGGAGACGTCGAGCCCGCTCGACCACATCGAGCCCGTCGTGCAGCTCGACGAGTTCGCCGAGATGATCCGTGCGGTGCAGCACGTCTTCACCTCGCCGCCGGTGAAGGAGTACGCGATCGCGATCGCCCGCGCGACCAGGGAGGACCGCCAGCTCCGCCTGGGCGCGAGCCCGCGCGCGACGCTCCAGCTCGTCCGCGCCGCGAAGGCGCACGCCGCGATGCACGGCCGGGACTTCGTGCTCCCGGACGACATCGACGCCCTCGCCGTGCCGGTCCTCGGCCACCGGCTGATGCCGACCAGCCGCGCGCTCGGCGCGCACGACCACGACAGCGGCCCGCTCATCGATGCGATCGTGCGCCGCGTGGTCGCGGAGACGTCGGTCCCCGTCGGGAGCACCCGGAGGGAGTGAGCCCGATGCCGCACCCCCGAGCCGTCCGCGTCGGCGCATCGCCGCGCCTCACCGGACGCGGGGCCACGTTGCTGGCGGTGGGGGTCGTGCTGCTCGGGGTCACGCTCTGGTTCGACCTGCGCGACGTGATGCTGCTCGCGTTCGTCGCGATCGCGGTGCCGCTCGTGGCGCTCGGGTTCGTCGTCGTCCGCGTTCCGCGCCTCCTCGTGCACCGGACCTTCGCGCCCGCCGTCGCATCGGCCGGATCGCGGGCCGAGGTCCGGATCGTCGTGCGGAACCGCAGCGTGCGCGCGTTCGACGGTGCTGCGTGGCACGATGGCGTCCCGGCGCCGATGCGCGCCCCCGCCGAGTCGGTGCTGCCGGCGCTCGGCGCGTACGAGGCCGCGATGCCCCGCGGCGACGACCGCGCGACGCTGACCTACCGGCTGCAGACGCCGCGCCGAGGCGTGTTCCCGATCGGGCCGCTCGTGGTCGCCTCGACGGACCCGTTCGGGCTCGCACGCCTGTCGCGCCAGGTCGGCACCTCCCACGAGCTCGTGGTCACGCCGCGCGTCGTGCCGCTCGATCCGACCAGCGGCTCGGTGGCGGCGATCGACGGCGCACTTCACGGCCTCCAGCGGCGCTCGCATCCGAACTCGGACGAGCTCATCGCGCGCGAGTACCGCTACGGGGACCCGATGCGTCGCGTGAACTGGCCGGCGACGGCCCGGCGCGGCGAGCTCATGGTGCGCGACGAGGAGCAGCGGGCCGATCCGGAGGCCAGGATCCTGCTCGACACGCTCGAGGGCCGCGCGGTCCGCGACGACGACGCGATGCAGGCGGGGTTCGAGCTCGCGGTCGAGCTCGCCGCCTCGATCGGCGTGCATCTGCTCGGCCGCGGGTTCCGGCTCCGGTGCGACACGGTCGCAGACCCGGCACGCGGGTTCGCGGGGCCCCAGTCGGACGACGGCTACCGGATGCCGGGCGGCGACCGCGTGCTGCTCGAGGATCTCGCGCGACTCGACCCGACGGCGTCGCGCCGTGTCGACGTCGCGGCGGCCGCCGCGCGCGCGGGCCGCGAGGCGCCCTCGCCGGGGTACGCGATCCTCGTCGATCCCGACGCCGCGGACGTGCAGCAGCTCGTCGCGCTGCGCACGACCTTCTCGCCGGCGGTCGCGTTCGTGCTCGACTCGGTGCGGCCCCAGCTCGTGCGCGTGCTCGAGGACGCCGACTGGCGGGTCGTCCGGCTGCGCTGGTCTGGCGACGTCCAGGCCGCGTGGGCCTCGACCGGCGGCGTCGGCCGCGTGCGCGTCTCGGGCGCGGAGGGCTGACATGCGCCCCGACCTGCCCCCGCTCTCGGTCGCTCAGCGCGCCGAGCTGGCCGGTGCGACGTTCCTGCTGCTGGTCTGCGCGGCGTCTGCGCTCGGACCGCTCGTCGCGGGGAGCGGCTGGTGGTGGCTCTGCGCGTTCGTCTCCGCGGGCGTGCTCGCCACGGGCGTCGGGTTGCGGGCCATCCGCACGCCGGTGCTGCTCGTCCCGCTGCTGCAGGGCGTCGCGTTCGTCATGCTGCTCACGCTGTGCTTCGGCGGCACGACCAGCTTCGCGTTCATCGTGCCGACGGGCGACACGTTCGGGCTGTTCGGCTCGCTCATGGAGGGCGCGCGCGTCACGATCCAGCAGCAGTCCCCGCCCGCCGTGCCCGTGCCGGCGCTGCTCTTCGCGCTCGCGCTCGGCATCGGGCTCGTGACGATCGTCGCCGACCTGCTCGTGCAGGTCACCCGGATGCCCGCGCTCGCCGCGGCGCCGGCGCTCGTGCCGATCATGATCCCCGGCTTCGTCATCGAGGACGGCGCGCAGCCGCACACGCTCATCGCGACCGCCGCCGCGTTCCTGGTGCTCCTTCGCGTGGACGTGCGCGTCCGCCGCATCGGCGTCG
Organism: Agromyces sp. MMS24-JH15; assembly: GCF_043518605.1. Lineage (GTDB taxonomy): Bacteria > Actinomycetota > Actinomycetes > Actinomycetales > Microbacteriaceae > Agromyces. The sequence goes on along the minus strand of NZ_CP171358.1, from coordinate 3,570,708 downwards.
TGCGCGAGCGCGAACTGGCGGGCGAGGATGCCCCGACCGTCGTCGCCCCCGCTCGGATCCCGGTCGTCCCGACGCTCGCCGCGACCGTCGGGATGGGCGCGATCGGGCTGATCGTGGCCTCGGTGCTGACGGCGGCCACGCCGAGCATCTCGACGAGCGTGTTCGTCGGCTCGGGGGGCAACGGCACGCTGTTCGCGCGCGGCGTCAGCCCGTTCATCGACCTCGGCCGCGACCTGCGTCGGCCGGGCCCGGTCGACGCGTTCCACTACGTGACCGAGCACGGCGACCGGCCGTACTTCACGCTGCTCACGCTCGACCGGTTCGAGGGCGAGGTCTGGGGCGTGTCGATGCGAGGCCTGGACAGCGACAACGGCGTCGACGAGATGCCGAGGCCCATCGGCCTGGCGAACGCCGTGCAGTCCGAGGAGCACCGGATCCAGGTCACGATGGACGGGCTGAGCACGAACTGGCTGCCGTTGCCGTACCCGACGGCGGCCATCGAGGGGCTGCGCGGCTCGTGGTTCTGGGACCGCCTCTCGATGACGGTGCGGAGCGCCGACACGAGCACGAGCGGGCAGCGGTACACGGCGACGCTCGTCGACCTGTCGCCGACGCCCTCCCAGTTGCGCGCCGCGAGCGACCGGGTGCCGACCCTCGTCCAGCCGTTCCTGACGCTGCCGGACGAGGTGCCCCAGGTCATCCGCGACACGGCCGCTGCCGTCACCGCGGGTGCCCCGACGCGCTACGACGCCGCCGTCGCGATCCAGGACTGGCTGCGGGGCAGCGAGTTCTCGTACTCGACGGAGTCCCCGGTCCGCGAGGGCTACGACGGCGGGGGCTTCGAGGTGATCGCGGCGTTCCTCGAGGCGAAGCAGGGCTACTGCGTCCACTTCGCGTCGACGATGGCGGTGTTCGCCCGCGAGATCGGCATCCCGTCGCGCATCGCGGTCGGGTACACGGCCGGGACGTCGACCGAGGGGCGCGTGAACGGTCGGACCGTCGTGCAGGTCGACAGCCACGACCTGCACGCGTGGCCCGAACTGTACTTCGAGGGCGTCGGCTGGGTCCCGTTCGAGCCGACCCCGGGCCGGGGCGTGGTGCCCGCGTACACGCGCGAGAACGCGGGGGCCGCGAACCCGTTCCCCTCGTCGTCGGCGGGGGCGTCGGCCGCGGCGACGGGGCGGCCGGAACTGGATCCCGACCGGGGCCTGAACCAGGGTGCGGCGTCCGCCGAGGTCGGCGTGCTCGGCGTGTCCGCACGCGTCGCCGCGGTGGCGCTCGGCGTGCTGCTGGTCCTCCTCGCGCCGGCCCTGCTCCGCGCGGGCCAGCGCCGAAGCCGCCGGAGACGCGTGCGGCGCGGACCGGGACCCGCGGCGGCCGCGTGGTCGGAGGTGCGCGCGACCGTGCGCGACCTCGGCGTGCCGGTTCCGCCGTCGGCGACGCCGCGCACGTTCGCGACGGCCCTTGCCGCGCGCCCGGCCTTCGCCGAGGATGCGGGGGGTGCGCTCTCGGTGCTCCGCGACGCGGTCGAGCGCGAGCGCTACGGTCCGCCGACGCCGGACGGACGGCACGGCCACGACCCGGACGAGCTCCTCGAGGCACTCGGCGAGGTGCTGCACGCGCTCGAGCACGACGCGCCCACGCCGGCCCGCTGGCGGGCGCGCCTGCTGCCCGCGTCGCTGCTCGGCGCTCTCGGCGAACTGGCGGGCGGACGCATCGCGCGCGGCGCGTAGACTCGTCGTTCGTGGCCAGCAAGGAGACCCCCTACCGCGTGAACGTGCGCGACCTCGTCCATCGACCCGGCGAGATGCGCGAGCATCGGTTCGCGGTCGGCGCGACCGAGCAGTTCGGCGAGGGACTCGTCGCGGTGCGACCGGGTTCGGAGCTCGATCTGGACCTCCGGCTCGAGAGCGTGCACGAGGGGATCCTCGTCACGGCCGAGATCGACGCGGTCGCCGAGGGCGAGTGCGGGCGATGCCTGATCGACGTCGCCCTGCCCCTCGAAGTCGAGTTCCAGGAGCTTTTCGCGTATCATCGAGACGAAGCTTTCGAGTATGGGGTTCAAGACGACCACGTGGATCTTGAACCGCTCATCCGAGATGCGGTGGTGCTGGCACTGCCGTTCCAGCCGGTGTGCCGGCCGGACTGCCCGGGTCTCGACCCCGAGACCGGGCTTCGTCTGGCCGATCATCCGGAGCTCGTCACCCCTGAGCAGCGCGACCCGCGATGGGTCGCGCTTGCGGGGTTCACGGCTTCCGAAGACGAGGGCGCGGATGCATCCGACGCCGACGAGAGAGATTGAGAGAGAGTCATGGCTGTTCCCAAGCGGAAGCTGTCCCGTGCGAACACCCACGCGCGTCGTTCGCAGTGGAAGGCGTCGGTTCCGACGCTCGTGAAGACCATCGAGAACGGCAAGGTCACGTACAGCCTGCCGCACCGCGCGAAGGTCGTCGAGGACTCGGCGGGCACCCCGCTCTTCCTCGAGTACAAGGGCCGCAAGGTCGCCGACGTCTAGTCGGCACCCGACCGACGAACGACCGGTCGTGACGAGGCGAGGACTCCGAGAGGGCGAGATCCGCACGCTCGACGCGCTGCAGCGCACGCTGCAGACCGAGCTGGATCCCGAACTCCTGCTCCTCGCCCTCACGCACCGGTCGTTCGCGTACGAGAACGGCGGCATCCCGACCAACGAGCGACTCGAGTTCCTCGGGGACTCGATCCTCGGCCAGGCCGTGACGGTGCGACTGTTCCGCGACCACCCCGACCTCGACGAGGGCGAGCTCGCGAAGCGGCGCGCCAGCCTGGTCTCGAGTGTCGCACTCGCGGAGGTCGGCCGCTCGATCGGACTCGGCGGGCACATCCGGCTCGGGCGCGGCGAACGCCTCACGGGCGGCGCCGACAAGGCGTCGATCCTCGCGGACACGGTCGAGGCCATCATCGGCGCGGTCTACCTGGACTGCGGCGGCGATGCGGCGACCGACCTCGTGATGCGACTCGTCGGTCCGCTCATGCGCGACCCGGCCCGGTTCGGTGCTGCGATGGATCCGAAGACCAGCCTCCAGGAGGTCGCGTCGAAGCTCGGCGCGACGCCGCCGGTCTACGTCGTCGCCGAGAGCGGTCCCGATCACAGCAAGCACTTCATCGCGACCGTGACGGTCGGCGACCTCGCGACGGCGACCGGCGAGGGCTCGAGCAAGAAGCAGGCCGAGATGGCGGCGGCGCTCGGGGCGTGGACCGCGCTGAACGCTCGCTGACGTGCCCGAGCTCCCCGAGGTCGAGGTGGTCCGCGCCGGGCTCGCACCCGCCGTGACCGGCGCCCGCGTCGTCGCGGTCGACGTGCTCGACGAGCGTTCGCTCACGCGCCACGACCCGGTCGCGGGCGACTTCGCGGCCCGTCTCGCAGGCCGGCGCATCCTGGCGGCTGTCCGACGCGGCAAGTTCCTCTGGCTGCCGCTCGACTCGGCGGCCGCCGCCGACGAGGCGGTCGTCGGACACCTCGGGATGAGCGGGCAGCTCCTGCTGCGCACGCCCGACCATCCCGGCGACGACCGGCACGCCCGCGTCCGCGTCCACCTCGAGCACCCGGAGCACGGCGAACTGCGCGTCGACTTCATCGACCAGCGGACCTTCGGGTCGCTCGCGATCGACCCACTGGTGCCGACCGTCGACGGGGAGGTGGCCGGGTACTCGGCCGGGATCACCGGTCCGTGGGCGCGGAGCATCCCCTCGCAGGTGTCGCACATCGCGCGCGACCCGCTCGATCCGGCGTTCTCCGACGTCGCGTTCGCCGAGGCGCTCGCGAAGCGTTCGTCCGGCATCAAGCGCGTGCTGCTGGACCAGGGCGTCGTCAGCGGCATCGGCAACATCTACGCCGACGAGGCGCTCTGGCAGGTGCGCCTGCACGGTGAGCAGCCGGCCTCGAGCCTGTCGACCCGGCGGGTGCGGGAGCTCCTGGCAGCGGTCCGGTCGGTGCTCGAGAAGGCCCTCGCGGAGGGCGGTACCAGCTTCGACGCGCAGTACGTCAACGTGAACGGGGCATCCGGCTACTTCGCGCACTCCCTGAACGCGTACGGGCGCGCGGGGCTGCCGTGCCCGCGGTGCGGCACGCCCATGGTGCGCGAGGCGTTCATGAACCGGTCGTCGCACCGGTGCCCGCGCTGCCAGCGGCTCAGGATGCCCCGGGTCGGGTCGGCCGCTGCCACACCGACTCGAGCGCGAACGGGCGGAACCCCAGCGCCACGTTGATCGCGAGCATGTGGGCGTTCTCGTCGGCGTTCCACGTGTAGACGCGCGAGCGGGCGGCATCGGCCTCGGCGAGCGCCACGAGGTTCGCGAGCTTCAGGCGCATCCCGAGCCGGTGGCCGCGATGCGCGGCGAGCACGATCGTGTCCCACTGCTCGACCGCCGGTGAGCCCGGCAGGAGCGACAGCTGGGTGTAGCCGGCGACCTCGCCGTCGGGCGCGACCGCAGCGACCGTCAGGTTCGATCGACCCGTCGCGATCGCCCGTCGTTCGTCGTCGCGCACTCGAAGGGCATCCCACGGCTCGAACTCGTACGCGATCGCGCCCGCCGGCGCGTCGACCGACATCCGCTCGTGGGCGCGCGCGAGCGAGGCCACGAGATCGTCGGGCGCGTGGTCGCGCCACGGGACCAGCCGGTACCCATCGGATGCCTCGGCCGACGCCGCGGCGGCGAGGCCGCGGAACTCGGCGGCGCGCCCGTCGACGTCGAGCACGCTCACGCGGTCGAGCTGGCCGAGGGCGTACCCGCGCGCGCTGGCGAACGCGGCGGCCGGATCCGCGGCCGCGATGCTCGCGTCGCCCTGCGGGGCCCGCAGCCGGTGGCCGTCGCCCGGATCGGCCGCGATGAGGTGCTCGCCCGAGAGCACGGTCGTCGGTCGGCCGGCGTCCGCGGCGACGCGTTCCGCCGCGGCGAGCAGGGCCGCGCCGATGCCCGCACGACGTCGTTCGGGTGCGACGCCGAGCATGGTGACGTACGCCGTCTCGGCGTCGGCGTCGAGCTCCCACTGCAGCTCGGCGAGTCCGACGAGCCGTCCGTCGTCGAAGGCGCCGAGCGGCCGATGCGCCGTGTACGGATCGCCGGCGAACAGCACGGCGAGCTCGGCGACGTCGCGGCTGAGTTCGGCGGTGCCGAGCGACTCGACGTCGAGCCTGCGGATCAGGGCGGCGTACGCGGCGAGCTCGTCGTCGCCGCCCGCGTGCTCGCCCGCGGGCAGCCGGAGGTCCCGGATCTCGACGGGCATCCGCATCGTCCCCCTCGCACCGCCCCCACGGAGCCCGCCAGCCTACCGACCCCCGATCGGGGCGGCAACGGCGGGGGAGCGCGGGTGGGCGGCATCCGCTCGGGTACGCTCGTGCGAGGCATCCGCACCGCTTCGCCGAACCCCGGGGGGACATGTACCTCAAGAGCCTGACGCTGAAGGGCTTCAAGTCCTTCGCGCAGCCGACGACGTTCGCGTTCGAACCCGGCGTGACCTGCATCGTGGGGCCCAACGGCTCCGGCAAGTCCAACGTCGTCGACGCGCTCGCGTGGGTCATGGGCGAGCAGGGTGCGAAGTCGCTGCGCGGCGGCAAGATGGAGGACGTCATCTTCGCCGGCACGTCGACGCGCGGGCCGCTCGGCCGCGCCGAGGTGAGCCTCACGATCGACAACTCCGACGGCGCGCTGCCGATCGAGTACAGCGAGGTCACGATCTCGCGCACGCTGTTCCGCAGCGGCCAGAGCGAGTACGCCATCAACGGCGACCAGTGCCGCCTGCTCGACGTGCAGGAGCTGCTCAGCGACTCCGGTCTCGGGCGCGAGATGCACGTCATCGTGGGGCAGGGCCAGCTCGACCAGGTGTTGCACGCGAGCCCGTTCGAGCGCCGCGGGTTCATCGAGGAGGCCGCGGGCATCCTGAAGCACCGCCGCCGCAAGGAGAAGACGCTCCGCAAGCTGGACGCGATGCAGGCGAACCTCACGCGCCTCAGCGACCTCGCCGGGGAGATCCGGCGGCAGTTGAAGCCGCTCGGGCGGCAGGCGGAGGTCGCGCGCGAGGCCGCGACGATCCAGGCCGTCGTGCGCGACGCGCGTGCGCGACTCCTCGCCGACGAGGTCGTATCGCTGCGTCGCGAGCTCGACGCGCACGCGCACGACGAGCAGGGCCGGCACGCCGAGCGGCTCGTGCTGCAGGAGCAGCTCGAACAGCACCAGCGCAAGCTCGCCGCGCTCGAGCAGCAGGGCGGCGGCGACGAGGTCGACGGCGCGCGGCAGACCGCGCACGCGCTCGAGAGTGCGCAGGAGCGCCTGCGCGGCATCGCCAACCTCGCGGGGCAGCGCATCGCGCTGCTCGAGAACGCGGCGGAGCAGCCGGATGCCGCGCCCGCCGTCACCCGGTCGGCGATCGACGACGCGGTCGCCGAGCTCGAGGGGCTGCGCGCCGGCGTCGGCGATGCGGCCGGCGCCCTCGAGCGGGCCGGCACGGTCACCGCGGCGGCGCGCGGCGCGCTCGACGAGGTCGACGCGGGGATCTCCCGTCAGGCCGCACTCGTGACCGCCTACGACCTGCGCGCGAGCCAGCTCGGCGGTCGCGCGGACGCGGCCGCGTCCAAGCTCGCGGCGGTGCGCGGCGAGGTGCTGCGCACCGCGAACGCGCTCGAGGCGTCGGCCGAGCGCCGGCGCGCCGCGGCCGACGAGTTCGCGCGCGCGGAGGCCGAGGCCGCCGCCGACGAGCGTGCCGACACCGACCTCGACGAGGCGTACGAGCTCGCGCAGTCCGGGGTGTTCGAGGCCGAGGCCGGCATCGAGGAGGTGCGCGAGGCGCTGCACGCCGCCGAACGCGAACGCGACTCGCTCGCCGCGACCGTCGGCGCACTCTCGCTCGCACTCGACCAGCGCGACGGCTCGGCCGCGCTCGTCGCCGCCTCGCCGTCGGGCGTGCGCGGGCTCCTCGCCGAGCACGTGCGCGTCCGTTCCGGATACGAGGCCGCCGTCGCCGCGGCGCTCGGGTCGGTCGCGGACTCGGTCCTGGTCGACGACCTCGACGCCGCCCACGACGCGCTCCGCCGCGCCGAGGCCGACGACCTCGGGCGCGTGGCGCTCGCGATCGCCGTGCCGGGGTCGCCCCTGCCGGCACCCGTCGAGCTCGACGGCCTCGTCGCCGCGACCGAGGTGGTCGAGGCGCCCGACGGCGTCCGCGGCCTGCTCGCCGAGGTGCTCATCGCCGACGACCTCGATGCCGCGCGCCGGCTCGCCCCGGCGGTCGCGGCGCTCGCCCGGCCGGCGACCGTGATCACGCGCGACGGCACCGTCATCGGGCGGTACGTCGTCCGCGGCGGCAGCGGGCGGACCCAGAGCCGGATCGAACTGCGCGCCGAGCGCGACCTCGCGGACGGCCGCCTCGCCGAGGTCGCCGCGGCGATCGAACGCAACGGCGCCGAGCTCGCCGCCCGTCGCGAGGGGCTCGTCCAGGCGAAGGAGCGCGCGAAGGCCGCGCTCGCCGGGCTCCGCGAGTTCGACGTGCGTCTCGCCGAGCGGACCGAGCGGCTCAATCGCGCGCGCGTGCGCGCCGAGGCGGCCGAGGCCGAGGGCGAGCGACTCGCGGCGGCCGCGGCGAACGCGCAGGAACGCGTCGCCGAGGCCGAAGCCGCGGCGACCGACGCGAAGGCCGCCGTCGACGCCGCGGGCATCGAACCGCGCCCGGTCCTGGACGCGGGCGCGCGCGACGACGCCCTCGGGCGCGTCGAAGCGGCGCGCGAGGACGAGGTCGAGGCGCGGCTGCGACTCGAGACCGCGCGCGAGCGGGTCCGCGCCGAGGAGCAGCGCATCCAGTCGATGGAGCGCCAGTACGAGGCCGACCAGCGCGCCCGCGTCGAGGCCGCGCGCCGTGCGGTGATCCGGCGGGCGCAGCTGCACGCCGCGCGCCGCGTCTCCGCGGCGCTCCCGCCGGTGCTCGCCTCCGTCGACCGCTCGGTGGGCGAGGCGCGCACGGCGCTCGGGCGCGCCGAGGCGGAGCGGTCGACCCGGAACGAGGAGCTCCAGGAGCACCGGCGCGCCGAGGCCGTCGTGCGCGAGCGCCTGCACGCCGTCACCGAGGACGTGCACGGACTCGAGTTGCGGATCTACGAGCGCCGACTGCACCTCGCGGCGCTCGTCGAGCGCGCGGAGGCGGAGCTCGGGCTCGAAGAGGACGTGCTCGTCGCCGAGTACGGGCCGGGTGTCCCGGTGCCGGTCGAGGTCGGGATCGAAGTCGCGGAGGCCGCGCCCGACGCCGACGCGGCGCCCGACGCCGCGCCCGAGGCATCCGAGGCTGAGGGATCCGTGTCCGAGGGGGCCGCGCCCGAGGCATCCGTGCCCTTCGATCGCGAGGCGCAGCGCCGCCGGCTCGCCCAGGCGGAGCGCAAGCTCGCCCAGCTCGGGCGGGTCAACCCGCTCGCGCTCGAGGAGTTCGCCGCGCTCGAGCAGCGGCACCGGTTCCTCACGGAGCAGCTCGCGGACCTCGCGGCCACCCGGCGCGACCTGCTGACGATCATCGAGGAGATCGACGGGAAGATGGAGGCCATCTTCCGCTCGGCCTTCGAGGACACGCGCGACGCGTTCGCCGAGGTCTTCCCGGTCCTCTTCCCGGGCGGTGCGGGCAGCATCGCGCTCACCGACCCCGACGACCTCCTCACGACCGGCATCGAGGTGAGCGTCCGACCCGCGGGCAAGAAGATCGAGCGGCTCTCGCTCCTCTCGGGCGGCGAGCGCTCGCTCGCGGCGGTCGCCCTGCTGCTCGCGATCTTCAAGGCGAGGCCCAGCCCGTTCTACATCATGGACGAGGTCGAGGCGGCCCTCGACGACGCGAACCTGGGCCGCCTGCTCACGACCTTCGAGGACCTGCGCACCGCGAGCCAGCTCATCGTGATCACGCACCAGAAGCGCACGATGGAGATCGCCGACGCGCTCTACGGCGTCTCGATGCGCCAGGACGGCGTCTCGGCGGTCGTCGGGCAGCGCGTGCGCGAAGAGGGCGAGCGCCGCGCGAGCTGATCGCGGGCGGCGAACGGGTCGGCCCGAGGCCGAGGGCCTGCGGACCCGCCCGGCTCAGGTGAGCCGCCGGTCCTCGGACGTCACCCGCCGGAACCACCGGTACCCGTACGCGCCCACCTCGACCTCGACGCGGCCGCGGTCGTCCACGGGCAGCGTCGTGAGGTCGAAGAGGTCGCTCAGGCGTGAGTCGGCCGGGTCCGGGCCGAGCGCGAGCGGCACCCGTGCGGGTTCCGGCCCGAGGTTGTGCACCGCGACGAACTGGCCGTCCTCGCCGGTGATGCGATGCGCGAGCACGCTCCGCACCGGCTGGTCGAGCACCTCGAAGCGGCCCCAGCCGATCTCGGGGGTGCTCCGGTACCGGTGCGCGAACCCCCGGATCGTCGCGAGCAGCGAGTCGGGGTCGTGCAGTTGCGACTCCACGTTCACGTGCTCCGGGGCGTACCCGCCGCGGGGCGGCTTCGCGACGAGCCTGCGGGAGTCCGCCCGCGAGAACCCGCCGTTGCGCTCGCTGCTCCACTGCATGGGCGAGCGGACCGTCATCCGCCCGCCGAGCTCCGGGTTCTCGCCCATGCCGATCTCCTCGCCGTAGAACAGCACCGGCGTGCCGGGGAGTGCGAACAGCAGGCTGTACGCGAGGGCCACCCGTCGCGGGTCCCCGTCGACCATGGGCGGCAGTCGGCGAGCGATGCCGCGCCCGTAGATGCGCTGGTCGGGGTCGGGCGCGAGCGCCTCGAACACCTCCTCGCGCTCGGCATCGGTGAGCTGGTCGAGCGTGAGCTCGTCGTGGTTGCGCACGAAGTTCGCGTACTGCGCCTCGATCCGGAGGTCGGGCCGCGCGGCGAGCGCCTCGGCGAGCGGTCGCGCGTCCTCCCGCACGAGCGAGAGGTACATGCGCTGCATCGCCCGGAAGTCGAACTGCATCGTGAGCTCGGCGGGGTCGCCCGGGCGGCCGAAGAACTCGAGCTGCCCCGGGTAGGGGAGATTGACCTCGCCGAGGAGGATCGCGTCGTCCGATCGCCGCTCGAGGTACCGGCGGAGGTCGCGCAGGAACTCGTGCGGGTCGCCGATGTCGACGCCGGTCGGCGCCTCGATGAGGAACGGCACGGCGTCGACCCGGAACCCCGACACCCCGAGCTGCAGCCAGAACCCGAGGGTCGTCGCGATCTCGTCGCGCACCGCCGGGTTGGCGATGTTCAGGTCGGGCTGGTGGCGGTAGAAGGAGTGCACGTAGTACTGGCCGGTGCGCTCGTCGAGCTCCCACATGCTCGTCTCCTCGCCGGGGAACACGACGGGCTCCTGGTGGGCGGGCGGTTCGTCGCGCCACACGTAGTAGTCGCGGTAGCGGGAGTCGCGGCTGCGTCGCGCGTCGCGGAACCACGGGTGCCGGTCGGACGTGTGGTTCATGACGAAGTCGATGATCACGCGGATGCCCCGGTCTCGCGCCATCCGGATGACCTCGACGAGGTCGCCGAGACTGCCGTAGCGCGGGTCGACCGCCTGGAAGTCGGTGATGTCGTAGCCGTCGTCGCGCCGGGGGGACGGCTGGAACGGCATGAGCCAGAGGCAGCTGACGCCGAGCTCGGCGAGGTGGTCGAGCCGGTGGGCGAGGCCCTCGAAGTCGCCGATGCCGTCGTCGTTCCAGTCGAGGTACTTCTCGACGTCGAGGCAGTAGACCACGGCGGTCTTCCACCAGAGGTCGCCGCGCCTCGCCGCCTTCATCGGTCGGCTCCGGCTCGGGATGCCCCGGCTCGGGATGCCCCGGCTCGGGATGCCGGGTGGTCGCTGCACCTGGCCGCCTGGAAGCCGGCGTCCTCGGCCCGCTGCACGGCCCGCAGCAGTGCCTGCGGGCTCACCTGCTCGTGCGACGCATGGAATCCGACGACGGTCATGGGGTCCTCTCCGATCCTCCGACGATCCCGCCCGGCCCCGATGGCGTGCAACCCCTTGCGTCGGGCGCGCGCACCGTGCATGCGTAGGCTGGAGGGCATGGCAGAACGCGCTACGTGGTCGCTCGGCACGGCCCTCCGCGGCATCTTCGGCGCGAAGACGATCGACGAGGACACCTGGGACGACCTCGAGGCGGCGCTCATCACGGCCGACTTCGGCCCGACCGTGACCGAGGAGATCGTCGAGCGCATCAAGGACCAGGTCGAGCGGTACCGCACGACCGACCCGCGCGACGTGCAGCGGATGCTCCGCGAGCTCATCGAGGAGCGGCTCGCGAAGTACGACCCGACGCTGAAGCTCACCGAGCGCCCGGCGGTCGTGCTCGTGGTCGGCGTGAACGGCGTCGGCAAGACGACCACGATCGGCAAGTTCGCGCGGTTCCTGCGCACGTACGACCGTTCCGTCGTCGTCGGCGCGGCCGACACCTTCCGCGCCGCGGCGGTCGACCAGCTCGCGACCTGGGCGGGGCGTGCGGGCGTCGGCATCGTGCGCCCCGAGCGCGAGGGACAGGACCCGGCGTCGGTCGCGTTCCAGACGGTCGAGCAGGCCAAGCGCGACGGCACCGAGATCGTCATCATCGACACCGCCGGGCGCCTGCACACCAAGGGCGGGCTCATGGACGAGCTCGGCAAGATCAAGCGCGTCGTCGAGAAGCAGGCGCCCATCAGCGAGGTGCTGCTCGTGCTCGACGCGACGACCGGCCAGAACGGGCTCGCCCAGGCCGAGGCGTTCATCGAGCACGGCGGGGTGACCGGGCTCGTGCTCACGAAGCTCGACGGCAGCGCGAAGGGCGGCTTCGTGCTCGCCGTGCAGGAGAAGACGGGCCTGCCGATCAAGCTGATCGGGCAGGGCGAGGGCATCAACGACCTCACGGGCTTCACGCCGCACGTGTTCGCGCAGAAGCTGGTGGGATGACCCGCGAGGGGGAGTGGACGACATGGTCACGGAACACGATTACTTCGGCATCGTCGGCGACTACTGGTCGGAGGACGTGGAGTACGCCGACCAGCGTGTCGAGGTGGTGCTCGACGCGGACGACGAACAGGTGACGAGCGCGGCGCTGGACGCCGCGGCGACGCTCGTCGGCGAACTCGAGCTCGTCGACGACGAGCTGCGCTCGGCGTTCGTGACGCAACTGGATGCCTCGTCGTCGCCCGTCGTGCGGTTCCTCGACACGCTCCTGGACCCCGACCTCGAGCAGGCCGAGGAGGTCGAGGCGGCGATCGGCCGGGATTCGGGCGACCACCAGGTGGACGCGCTGCGTTCGATGAGCCTGGTCCGCGTCGACCTGCGGCCCGAGGCCGACTCCCAGGGCGAGCCGTTCGCGGAGTTCGAGTACGCGCTCGCGCCCGAGGACACCGACGAGCGCCTGGTCGCCTCGATCGACGTCGGGCGCGAGATCGTCGACGTCCGTTTCGAGGGCTGAGCGGCCGAGCCGGGCCGCGCAGCGGCGACGCATCCGCGCTCGCCTAGAATCGAAGGCATCATGGCTACCTTCGGCACGCTCTCCGACCGTCTCGCAGACACCTTCAAGCAGCTCCGCACCAAGGGCAAGCTGTCCGCGGCCGACGTGGACGGCACGGTCCGCGAGATCCGCCGCGCGCTGCTCGACGCGGACGTTGCGCTCCCGGTGGTGAAGGACTTCACCGCGAAGGTGCGCGAGCGCGCGCTCGGCGACGAGGTGAACAAGGCGCTGAACCCGGCCCAGCAGGTCGTGCAGATCGTGAACGAGGAACTCGTCGCGATCCTCGGCGGCCAGCAGCGCCGGCTCCAGTTCGCGAAGAACCCGCCGACCGTCATCATGCTCGCGGGCCTCCAGGGCGCCGGCAAGACGACGCTCGCGGGCAAGCTCGCGAAGCACCTCGTGAAGGACGGGCACACGCCCCTGCTGGTCGCGAGCGACCTGCAGCGTCCGAACGCCGTGAACCAGCTCCAGGTCGTCGGCGGCCAGGCCGGCGTGCCGGTCTTCGCGCCCGAGCCGGGCAACGGCGTCGGCGACCCGGTGAAGGTCGCGAGGGACGGCGTCGCGCACGCGACGCGCGCCCAGCACGACGTGGTCATCATCGACACCGCGGGCCGCCTCGGCGTCGACGCCGAGCTCATGAAGCAGGCCTCGAACATCCGCAAGGCGACGAACCCGGACGAGGTGCTGTTCGTCATCGACGCGATGATCGGCCAGGACGCGGTCGCGACCGCGAAGGCGTTCCAGGACGGCGTCGACTTCACGGGCGTCGTGCTCTCGAAGCTCGACGGCGACGCGCGCGGCGGCGCCGCGCTCAGCGTGGCATCCATCACCGGGCGGCCGATCATGTTCGCCTCCACGGGCGAGGGCCTGGACGACTTCGAGGCGTTCCACCCCGACCGCATGGCGAGCCGCATCCTCGACCTCGGCGACATCCTCACCCTCATCGAGCAGGCCCAGCAGGCCTTCGACGAGGAGGAGGCGCTGAAGGTCGCCGAGAAGCTCGCGACCGAGCAGTTCACGCTCGACGACTTCCTGAAGCAGATGCAGCAGCTGCGCGGCGCCGGTTCGATCAAGAAGATGCTCGGGATGCTCCCGGGCGCCGGCGGGCTCCGCCAGCAGCTCGACCAGTTCGACGAGCGCGAGATCGTGCGCACCGAGGCGATCATCCAGTCGATGACCCCGGCGGAGCGGAAGAACACGAAGCTCCTGAACGGCTCGCGGCGCCTGCGCATCGCGAAGGGCTCGGGCATGACCGTGACCGACGTGAACCAGCTCGTGCAGCGCTTCGAGCAGGCCGCGAAGATGATGAAGACGGTGGCGCGCGGCGGCATGCCGCAGATCCCCGGCATGGGCCCGATCCCGGGCGCCGGCGGGTACGGCGGCGGCAAGCGCCAGGCGGCGAAGGGCAAGAAGAAGTCGTCGGGCTCGCGGTCGGGCAACCCGGCCAAGCGCGCCGCGGAGAACGCGGCGATCGCCTCGGGCGGGCCGGTTCCGGGCGCTCCGTCGACGCCGTCGGGCGCGGGCTTCGGCCTCGGCGGGGGCGCGCCCAAGGGCGCGCCGAGCGAGGAGGAGATGGCCGCCCTGCAGAAGTTCCTCGGGCGGTAGCCGACCGGCCGGCCGCATTTGCTTACAGGTCTGTAAGTAGCGTCTCCGGCGAGGGGCTAGAGTGGTCGACGCGGGCAGTCGCCCGTCGACCGAACCCCCGATCTGGAGCATTCGCATGACCACCGGCACGACCGACTACCGCGACTCGGGGCTCGAGTTCCCCGCCGACTTCCTGTTCGGGTCCGCCACGGCGTCCTACCAGATCGAGGGCGCGGCGACCGAGGACGGGCGCGGGCCCAGCATCTGGGACACGTTCAGCCACACGCCCGGCAAGGTCTGGAACGGCGACACCGGCGACGTCGCCGACGACCACTACCACCGCTTCGAGGAGGACCTCGACCTCATGGTCGAACTCGGCCTCGAGGCCTACCGGTTCTCGATCGCCTGGCCGCGCATCCAGCCGACCGGCCGCGGACCCGCGAACGAGGCCGGCCTCGCGTTCTACGGGCGCCTCGTCGACGGGCTCATCGCACGAGGCATCCGGCCCATCGCGACGCTGTACCACTGGGACCTGCCCCAGGCGCTCGAGGACGAGGGCGGCTGGGCGAACCGCGCCACCGCCGAGGCCTTCGCGGACTACGCGCGCATCGTGGGGGAGCGGCTCGGCGACCGGATCACCGTGTGGACGACCCTGAACGAGCCGTGGTGCAGCGCCTACCTCGGCTACGGCTCGGGTGCGCACGCGCCCGGCCTCATGGACGGCGCGAAGGCGCTCGCCGCGGTGCACCACCTGAACCTCGCCCACGGGCTCGCGATCCAGGCGCTCCGCGAGGTCGTCCCCGGCGACCCGCAGTTCTCGATCACCCTCAACCTGCACGTCATCCGCCCGTCCGGGCCGACCGGCGCCGAGGCGGCTCGCCGCATCGACGGCCTCGCGAACCGCGTCTTCCTCGGGCCGCTGCTCGACGGCGAGTACCCCGCCGACGTCGTCGCCGACACCGCCGAGGTCACCGACTGGTCGTTCGTCCACCCGGGCGACCTCGAGGCCATCCGCCAGCCGCTCGCCGTGCTGGGCGTCAACTACTACTCGACGGTGACCGTGCGGATGTGGGACGGCGCGTCCCCGAAGGTGAACGCCGACGGCCACAAGGACATGGGCGGCACCGCCTGGCCCGGGTCCGAGTCGGTCGAGTTCCTCGAGCAGCCCGGCCCGTACACCGAGATGGGCTGGAACATCGACCCGTCCGGCCTCGAGGACCTCCTCGTCGCGCTGCACCAGGCCTACCCGGCCCTCCCGCTCATGGTCACCGAGAACGGCGCGGCCTTCGACGACGTCGTCGTCGAGGAGGCCGACGGCCCCCGCGTGCACGACGTCGAACGCCTCGACTACCTCCGCCGGCACTTCACGGCCGCGCACCGGGCCATCGCGCGCGGCGTCGACCTGCGCGGATACCAGGTCTGGTCGTTCCTCGACAACTTCGAGTGGGGATACGGCTACTCGAAGCGATTCGGCATCGTGCGCGTCGACTACGACACGCAGGAGCGGATCCCGAAGGACTCCGCGCGCTGGTACGCGGAGCTGATCCGCACGCGCCGCATCCCGGCGTGACCGGCTCGAGCGGAGCGGATGCCCCGGGCCCGGGGCATCCGCCCGCTCAGCGTGCCGTCGGCTCGAGCCCGGGTGCCGCGCCCGGCGCGCCGTCCCGGAACTCGCGCGCGAGGTGCGTCACGACCTGGCGGAGGTCGCCGCCCGCGTCAGCGGCGACGCGCAGCTGCCGCTGGTAGCTCGCGCCCGCGTCGAGCATGCGCCGCACCTCCTGGAGCTCGGCCGCGCAGCCGAGCCGCTCGGCGACCGGCACGAGCACCGTGACGAGGTCGCGCAGGTCGTCGGTGACGAGCCGCTCGGTGCCCGCGACATCCGTGATGATCTCGGCGTCGAGCCCGTAGCGCGCGGCGCGCCACTTGTTCTCGCGCACGTACCAGGGCTGGAGCACCGGGAGCTTCTCGCCGTTGTCGATCCGCTCGCTCATCCAGTCGACGAGGCACTGCACGAGCGCGGCGATCGCGCCGATCTCGGCCGCGGTCGACACGCCGTCGCACACGCGCACCTCGATCGTGCCCCAGCGCGGCGACGGCCGGATGTCCCACCTGACCTCGGTGTGGTCGTCGATGACGCCCGTGCGGACGAGGTCGCCGACGTAGCGCTCGTAGGCCGCCCAGTCGGCGAGCGGGTACGGCAGGCCGGCGGTCGGGAGCTGCTGGAACATGAGCGCGCGGTTCGACGCGTACCCGGTCTCGACCCCGGCCCAGAACGGGCTCGACGCGCTCAGCGCCTGCAGGTGCGGCAGGTAGGCGAGCATGCCGTCGAGGATCGGCAGGGCCTTGTCGCGGTCGTCGAGGCCGACGTGCACGTGGATGCCCCAGATCATCATGTTCTGGCCCCACCAGCGCGTGCGCTCGATGAGCTTGTGGTAGCGCGGCTTGTCGGTCAGCTCCTGGTCGTACCACTGGCTGTACGGGTGGGAGCCGCTGCACACGAGCTCGTACGCGCCGAGGCGGTCGAGCTCGACGCGCACGCGCTCGACGAGGCCGAGCAGGTCCTCGACCGCACCGGCCACCCGATGGTGCACGCCCGAGACGAGTTCGACCGTGTTCGTCAGGAGCTCGGCGGTCACGTGCGGGTGCGGTTCGGGGCGGTCGTCGGCCAGTTCCGCGACGACGGCGCCCGCGACGGGCGCGAGTTCGCCCGTCTCGCGGTCGACCACGGCGATCTCCCACTCGATCCCGACCGTGGACCGTTCGGAGGTCCGGAACTCGATCGACATCCCGACTCCCGCTCTGCTTCGGCCGATCCGCCCGTACGTCCGGCTTCCGACATCCTCCCATGCACCTGTGCGATTATCGCCTCGGCTGGAAATCTGCAAGAATGGTCAGTCGAGTTCTGCTGCGCCCGACCCTCTATCCGGCGCACAGGACACCATTGAGCTTCCGCCGAGTGTGCACCCCACGCTCACGGCTTCAGTTCGCCCACCTCACCAGACATTCAGGAGAATCGTGGCTGTCAAGATCCGTCTCAAGCGGCTCGGCAAGATCCGTGCCCCGTACTACCGCATCGTCGTCGCCGACTCGCGCACCAAGCGCGACGGTCGCGTGATCGAGGAGATCGGCAAGTACCACCCCACCGAGGAGCCCTCGTTCATCGAGGTCGACTCGGACCGTGCGCAGTACTGGCTCGGCGTCGGCGCACAGCCGACCGAGCAGGTCCTCGCCATCCTCAAGCTGACCGGCGACTGGGGCAAGTTCAAGGGCGACGCGAACGCCGTGAGCACCGTCAAGGTCCGCGAGCCGAAGGCCGCCTTCCAGGCCGACGCCGCCAAGAAGCCCGTCCTCAAGCCCAAGGCCGAGAAGCCGGCCAAGGTCGAGGAGGCCCCGGCAGCGGTCGAGGCCGAGACCACGGACGAGGCGTAGGCCTTGCTCCAGTCCGCGCTCGAACACCTCGTCAAGGGGATCGTCGATCACCCTGACGACGTGCGGGTCGTCTCCGCGTCGAGCGCACGCGGCGAGGTCCTCGAGGTTCACGTGAACCCCGAGGACCTCGGCCGCGTCATCGGGCGCGCGGGCCGCACGGCGAAGGCGCTGCGCACGCTCGTGACCGCGCTCGCCGACGGCCGCCGGGTGCGTGTCGACGTCGTCGACACCGACGACTGACGTGGCGAGCCAACCCCGTCCCCAGCAGCTGCGCGTCGGCCGCCTGACGAAGGCCCACGGCCTCAAGGGCGCGATCAAGCTCGAGCTGTTCACGGACGACCCGGCCCGCCGGTTCGTCCCCGGCGCCGTCTTCTCGCTCCAGGTGCCCGACTCGTCGCCGTGGCACGGCCGCACCCTCACGTTCCGCGAGCTGCGCTGGTACAACGCGCAGCCCGTCGGGTTCTTCGAGGGCATCGAGGACCGCAACGACGCCGAGGGCGTCGTGAAGGCGATCCTCTGGGTCGATGTCGACGACGCCGAGGCCGGCGAGTCCGAGCCCGACGCCTGGTACGACCACCAGCTGGTCGGGCTCGCGGTCATCCGCGACGGCGCTCCGATCGGCGAGGTCGCGCGCGTCGACCACTTCCCCGCCCAGGACCTGCTCGTCGTGAAGACGAAGGGTCGCGAGGTCATGGTGCCGTTCGTCCAGGCGATCGTGCCCGAGGTCGACCTCGAGGCCGGCACGCTCACCGTCACCCCGCCGAACGGGCTCTTCGAGGACCTCCCCGACGAGGACGAGGGCGGGAACCCGGCCGCCGAGGACGGCGAGCCCGCCGAGGACGCCGAGCCCGGCGAGGCCGCCGATGAGCCCGCCGCCGAGCCCGGCGACGACGACTCGGACTCCGGATCGGGCGCCCCGGCGCCCGCCGCCGGCTGAGCCCGGCCGTGGCCACCCCCGAGTTCATCCAGCGCCTGCGCGACAAGGTCGGGACCGAGGAGCTGTGGCTCTCGGGCGTCACGGCCGTGGTCCTCCGCGGCGAGGGCGCGGACCGCGAGGTCCTGCTCGTCCGACGAGTCGACGACGGTCGCTGGACCGCCGTGACCGGCATCATCGATCCGGGCGAGGAGCCCGCGGTCGCGGCCGAGCGCGAGGTGCTCGAGGAGACCGACGTCGTCGCCGTCGCCGAGCGACTCGCGTGGGTCCACGTCGAGCCCCACGTCGTCGAGTACGAGAACGGCGATCGCACGCGGTACCTCGACCTGGTCTTCGCCTGCCGGTACGTCTCCGGCGACGCCTGGCCCGCCGACGGCGAGAACTCCGAGGTCGCCTGGGTGCGCCTCGACGCCCTGCCGCCGCTCACGCGGACCCACGAGGAGCGCATCCTCGCGGCCGCGGCCGACGAGGAGCGCGCCAGGTTCAGCCGGTGAACGCGGCGCGCGCCGCCGGACGGACGGTGCACACTGGGATGGTGCGGATCGACATCGTCACCATCTTCCCGTCGTTCTTCGACGTCCTGGACCTCTCGCTGCTGGGCAAGGCGCGTGACGCGGGGATCATCCGCGTCACCGCGCACGACCTGCGCGACCACACGCACGATCGGCACCGCACGGTCGACGACACGCCGTACGGCGGCGGCGCGGGCATGGTCATGAAGCCCGAGCCGTGGGGCGAGGCGCTCGACGCGATCGTCGGCGACGGGGCATCCGATGCGCTCCTGGTCGTGCCGTCGCCCGCGGGCGAGCCGTTCACGCAGGCGATCGCGCGCGAGCTCGCCGAGGAGGAGCACCTCGTGTTCGCGTGCGGCCGGTACGAGGGCATCGACCAGCGGGTCGTCGACCACTACGCCACGCGCATGCGCGTGCGCCTGCTCTCGCTCGGCGACTACGTCCTGAACGGCGGCGAGGTCGCCGTGATGGCGATGATCGAGGCCGCCGGCCGGCTCGTGCCGGGCGTCGTCGGCAACCCGGAGAGCCTCGTCGAGGAGTCGCACGAGGACGGCCTGCTCGAGTACCCGAGCTACACCAAGCCGCCCGAGTGGCGCGGACTCGAGGTCCCGGACGTGCTCCGCTCGGGGCACCACGGCCGGGTCGCGGCCTGGCGCCGCGAGCAGCAGCTCGAGCGCACGCGCCGCGTCCGGCCCGAGCTCCTTCCCGACGAACCGCGAGGATGATCCGCGCACGGCGCTCGTGCCCACCTGCGGGCCTCGCGCCGGGTGAGGGACTCTTCACCGCGTCGAAACATCTCCGAGTCGGGCGCGAAACAGCCGCTGCCTAGCTTCGAATCGGCGGCCATCCCGCCGGCGAGGAGTGGGACATGGTCGACGGCAGCGACGGAGCGACCCCCGCGGCTCCGCCCCTGCGGCTGCTGGCGGTGACGCACGGCGCGCCGTCGCCCGACAACCGGGCCGCGATCATCCGCCTCGTCGACGCCATCGCGACCGCGCGTCCGGACCTCGACATCGCGATCAGCTTCGTCGACTCGCATCCCCGCGACGCGATCGCCGCGTTCGAGGGGTACATCCGCGACTCGGCGGGCGTGCTGCTGCCGCTCGTGCTGTCGGCGGGATTCCACGTGCGCACCGGACTCACCCAGGGGCTCGACCACGCCGGCGACTCCGAGGTCGTGCTCGCCGCCGAGCTCGGGCCCGACGAGCGGATCGTCGAGGAGCTCGCGCTCCGGATCGAGGAGCTCGGCCTGCACGAGTCCGACGTCGTCGTGCTCGCCGCGGCCGGCTCGAACGACCCGCGGGCCGCCAGGGAGTGCTTCGAGACCGCGCGGCGGCTCGCCGCGCGCCTCGGCAGGCAGGTGACGATCGGATTCGTCGCCTCGGCGGTGCCCCGCCTGCACGACGCGATCGACATGCTCCGCGCCGTGCACTCCGGATCGCGGATCATCGTGGGCGCTTATATGCTCGCCCCGGGCGTCTTCTACGACCAGGCCGCCGCCGCGGGCGGCGACATCGTGGCCCGGCCGCTGCTGCAACCCGACGCCCCCGCCCCGGAGCCCATCGTGCAACTCGTGCTCGACCGGTACGAGGCGGCGCTCGTGTCGATGGAGGGGAGTCGCGGGTGACCGTCGCCTTCGACGCCGTGCTGCTCGCGGGCGGCCGGGCGTCGAGGTACGAGGGGCGCGACAAGACCGCGCTCGAGCTCGACGGCAGGTCCCTGCTCGCGATCGCGGTCGACGCGGTCGCGGAGGCGCGCGCCGTCGCGGTCGTGGGGGAGCGGTCCGAGCATCCCGGCGGTGCACACGACGCGCCGCGGATCCGGCCCGCGGTCGAGGAGCCGCGGTGGGCGGGCCCGGTCGCGGCGATCCTGGCCGGCCTGCGGGTGCTCGCCGACGACCCGGCGCCGTTCACGTTCGTGCTCGCGGCCGACCAGCCGTTCGCACGGGAGGCCGTCGCACGCCTCGCGGCGAGGCTGGCCGACCCCGGTGCCGAGGGCGGGGTCGTGGCCGCGGATGCCTCGGGCCGACGCCAGCCGCTGCTGGCCGCCTACCCGACGAGCGCGCTGCGCGATGCCGTCGAGACGGCCGACGACGCGGCGCGCGGGAACCCGCGCGGGCCGTCGCTGCGCGCCGCGCTAGCTACGCTCGACCCCGTGGAGCTCATCCTCCCCGACCCGCTCTGCGCGGACGTCGACACCGCCGCCGACGCGGCCCGGCTCGGGCTGCGCGAGCCATGGAAGGCCAACGCATGACCGCATCCGAACCCGCCGCGCTCGACGACTGGGCCGCGCGCGTCGCCGCCGAGCTGGGCATTGCGGACGCCGGCGTCGACGTCGGCGCCGTGCTCGACCTCGCGCGCGACGCCGCGCACGGGATCGCGCGCCCCGCCGCGCCGCTCACCACCTACCTCGTCGGGGTCGCCGTCGGGCGGGGCATCCCGTACGACGAGGCCGTCGCGCGCGTCGCGGCGCTCCTGCCCGACGCGACGGCGTGACCGGACCCCTCGTCCCCTGGGACGACGCGCGGAGCGAGGCGCATCGGCTCGGCGCCGAGCGCAGCCGCCCGGGCCGGGCGACCGCGCTCGCCGAGGCGGCCGGACTCGTGCTCGCCGCGGACGCCCGCGCGGCGACCGACCTCCCCGCGATCGACGTGAGCGCGATGGACGGCTGGGTCGTCTCGGGCGACGAGCCCTGGTCGATCGGCCCGCCGATCCGGATGGGCGAGCCGCCGGGCACGGAACTGGCGCCCGGGAGCGCGCGGCCCGTGACGACCGGCGGAGCGGTGCCGCCCGGCGCGACGGAAGTCCTGCGGAGCGAGGACGGCGACGCCGGCGGAGGGACGCTCCGACGGGCACCGGGTGCCGGTCGGGGGCGCCCGGGACGGCATGTCCGCCGACGCGGCGAGGAGCTCGCGGCCGGCGACCTGCTCGTCGCCGTCGGCGCGCGCCTGACGCCGCCGCGGGTGTCGCTCCTGGCCGTCGCCGGCCTGGACGAGGTCCTCGTGCGACCGCGGCCGCGGTGCCTGCTCATCGTGACCGGCGACGAGGTGCGCGGGTCGGGCATCCCCGGCGCCGGCACGGTCCGCGACGCGTACACGCCCTCGCTGCCCGCGCTCATCGACGAACTCGGCGGTGAGCTCGTGCGCAGCGCTCGATCCGGCGACGCGCCCGGCGAACTCGCCGGACTGCTCTGCGATGCCGAGGCCGACGGCGTCGACCTGGTGCTGACGACGGGCGGCACGGCGCGCGGGCACGGCGACCGGCTGCGCGAGGCGCTCGGGGCGCTCGATGCGCGGATCGTCGTGCCGGGGCTCCGTGCCCGACCGGGGCATCCGACCCTGCTCGCCCGCATGCCGGGCGGGACCGCGGTGCTCGGGCTCCCGGGGAATCCGCTCGCCGCCTTCACCTCGCTCTGCGCGCTGCTGGGGCCCTTCCTCGCGGGCGTCGCGGGCGGGCCGGTGCCCGAACCGCTGCCGCTGCCGTCGTCGACTGCGGCCGCGGCCGGCGTCGAGCCGCACGCCGAGGACACGCTCGTCGTCCCCGTGCACCGGGTCGACGGCGGGCTCGAGGCGACCGCGTGGCGCGGTGCGGCGATGCTCCGGGGCCTCGCGGGCGCCGACGGGCTGCTCGTGGTGGCGCCGGGCGGCGCGTCGGTGCGGCTGCTTCCGCTGCCGTGGGTCGGCGGATCCGGACACGCCCGCTGACGAGCAGCGCCGGCAGCCGAGGCAGGGTCGCGCCGTCGCGCCGTCGCGCCGCGCACGCGACCGGGCGGGCGACCGGATCGACCGGCCGCCCGCCCGGGCGGTACGAACAGGATGCCCCGGATCAGATCCGGTGCTCGGCGAAGCGGCTCGAACGGCGGGCGTACACGGCCCACGTGAGCGCCAGGAGGAAGACGTACACCGCGACGAACACCACGAACGCGCCGTCGTAGCCGCCCGTCGACTGGAACGACAGGTTGAGCGCCTGCGGGATCAGGAAGCCGCCGAAGGCGCCGATCGCCGAGATCAGGCCGAGCGCGGCGGCGGCCTTGCGCTGCGTCGAGACGCCGTGCCCGTCGATCCCGGCGCGAGCCGAGAACACGGCCGGGATCATCCGGTAGGTGGACCCGTTGCCGATGCCGGCCGAGGCGAACAGCAGCAGGAAGCAGCCGAGGAAGACCCAGAAGTTGCCGAGCGGCAGCGTGAGGATCACCGCGAGCGTGACGAGTCCCATGGACGCGAACGCCGCCATGGTCACGTTGGCGCCGCCGAACCGGTCGGCGAGACGCCCGCCGTAGGGCCGGGACAGCGAGCCGACGAGCGCGCCGAGGAACGCGAGCGAGAGGGATGCCCCGCCGACGGCGAACGTCGAGAACGTCGGGAACTGGTCGGCGATGAGCTTCGGGAACACGCTCGCGAAGCCGATGAACGAGCCGAAGGTGCCGATGTACAGGACCGCGAGGACCCAGAGGTGCGGTTCGCGCAGCGCCGCCGCCGAGCCGGCGAAGTCGGCCTTCGCGTTCGAGAGGTTGTCCATGTACTTCCACGCGCCGAACATCGCGACGAGGATGAGCGGGATCCACAGCAGGCCCGCGACCGGGAGGTTGAGTGCGACGCCCGCGCCGATCGTGATCGCGATGGGCACGACGAGCTGCGCGACCGCGGCGCCGATGTTGCCGCCCGCGGCGTTCAGCCCGAGCGCCCAGCCCTTCTCCTTCGCGGGATAGAAGAACGTGATGTTCGACATCGAGCTCGCGAAGTTGCCGCCGCCGAAGCCGGCGAGGGCCGCAGCACCCAGGAGGACCGGGAACGGCGTCTCCGGGTTGGAGACGCAGATCGCGAGCGCCGTGGTCGGGACGAGCAGGAGGCCGGCGGAGATGATGGTCCAGTTGCGGCCGCCGAACTTCGGCACGAGGAACGAGTAGGGGATCCGCAGCGTCGCGCCGACGAGGCTCGGGATCGAGATGAGCCAGAACACCTGGCCGGTGTCGAGGTCGAACCCGGCGGCGGGCAGCGTGACCGCGACGATGCTCCAGAGCTGCCAGACGACGAAGCCGAGGAACTCCGCGAAGATCGACCAGCCGAGGTTGCGACGCGCGATGGCACGGCCCTCGCGGTCCCACTGGCCCTCGTCCTCGGGGTTCCAGCCGTCGATCCAGCGGCCGGGACGGCGACTGAGGGCCGCGCCCGTCATCGAGGATCCGGACGCCGGCAGCGTCGAGGTGGCCTGCGTCGGGGATTCGGTCACGGTATCGGTCATCGTCGCCTCCGGGGAGCGTCACGGTGTCGTGGTTCGGACGCGAGCGAAGTTACCGAGCGGGTGTTTCCTCGATCGGCGCGGGCGGTGAAATCCATGATTCGCCATGCTCACCCGACCGCGGGCGCGAGGTGAGCCGGGCTATTCGAGCGCGGAGACCCATTCGACGGAGCCGTCGTCGAAGCGCTGCTCCTTCCAGATCGGCACCCGGAGCTTCACCTCGTCGACGAGTTCCGCGCACGCCGCGAAGGCCTCCGCGCGGTGCGCGCTCGCCACCACGCACGCGAGCGCGACGTCGCCGATCGCGAGCGGCCCGATGCGGTGGACGACCGCGACGACGGTCTCGGGATGCCGCGACTGGACGTCGGCGGCGGTCGCGGCGAGCTCGTCCCTGGCGCTCGGATGCGCCGAGTAGGCGAGGGCGTGCACGCCCCGCCCCTCGTCGTGGTCGCGCACGACCCCCTCGAAGACCACGACGGCGCCGTCGGCGGAGGTCGGGACCTGCTCGCGGAGGGCGGCGAGGTCGATCGGGTCGGTCGTGACGGTCGCGATGCGGACGGGGTCAGCGTGGGCCATGGCCGCCTCCGGCGAGCTGGTCGAGTGCGTGGTCGAGGATCCCGTCGAGCAGGTCGAGTCCGTCGCGGACGCCGCCGGGCGAGCCGGGGAGCGCGACGACGAGCGCGGCGCCCGCGGTGCCGGCGAGGCCGCGGCCGAGCAGCGCGGATGCCCCGTGCGCGACGCCGCGCCGGCGCAGTTCCTCGCCGAACCCGGGCAGCTCGCGGTCGATCACCGCGCGCACGGCCTCGGGCGTGGCGTCGTCGGGCGAGATGCCGGTGCCGCCGGTCGTCACGACGACGGATGCTCCGTCGCCGAGCGCGCCCCGGATCGCCTCGGCGACGCCCGCGCCGTCGGGGACGACGTCGAGCGCGGCGGTGAAGCCGCGCTGCGCGAGCCAGTCGACGATGACCGGGCCGGTCCGGTCGGCCGCGGTGCCGGCCGCGGCGCTCGTCGAGACCGTGATCGCGGCGGCGCGTCGGCGGGCCGGCGACGGCGTGGCCGAGGCATCCGCCGCCGTGATCGGGGTCTCGGGGCGATCGCTCACGGCCGGACCCAGTCGCCCGACTTGCCGCCCGACTTCGAGACCAGGCGCACGCCCTCGATCGTCGCGAGCCGGTCGACGGCCTTCACCATGTCGTAGAGCGAGATGGCCGCGACCGTCGCGGCCGTGATGGCCTCCATCTCGACGCCCGTGCCGCCCGTGGTCGCGACCTCCGCGGTCACGACCACCCGGTCCTCCCGCACGTCGAAGTCGACCTCGACCGCGTCGATGAGGATCGGGTGGCAGAGCGGCACGAGCTGCGGGGTCTGCTTGGCCGCCATGATGCCCGCGACCCTCGCGACGCCGATCGCCTCGCCCTTCGGGAGCCGACCCTCGGCGAGGAGCCCGACGACGTCGGGCCTCGTGACCAGGGTCGCCTCGGCGCGTGCGACGCGTCGCGTCGGGGGCTTGCTGCCGACGTCGACCATGTGCACGGCGCCGTCGGCGCGTCGGTGCGTCAGCTCAGTCATCGATCCTCCAGATGTCGACGGGGGTCCCGGCGGGCGCGGACGCGAGGCCGGGCGGAAGGTGGACGAGCGCGTCGGCGCGCGCGTACGCGCCGATCAGGTGCGAGCTCGCCCCGCCGACGAGCCGGACGGTGCCGTCGGCGGCGCGGATGCCCCGTCGCACCTGGTGGAGCTCGGGCGGGGAGTCGACGGGTTCGGCGAGCGGGCGCCGCTCGGTCGCGCGCTCGGCGGGATGCATGCCGGCGGCAGCGCGCAGGAGCGGTCGGAGGAGCAGTTCGAACGACACGAGCGCGCTGACCGGATTGCCGGGGAAGCACAGGACCGGCACGTCGCGGCCGTCGACCTCGACGGTCGCGAGGCCCTGCGGCCCGCCCGGTTGGATGCCGACCGAGACGAACTCGCCCCGGTCGGCGAGCGCTTCGCGCACGACCTCGTGCGTCCCGCGGCTGACGCCGCCGGTCGTGACGACCACGTCGGCACCGCGCGCGGCGTCCTCGAGGAGCCGCGCGAACGCGGCGGGCTCGTCGTCGGCGTGCAGCCAGCGCGTGGCCAGGCCGCCCGCCTCCAGGACCGCGGCGGCCAGCGCCGGGCCGTTCGCGTCGCGGACGCCGGCCGCGAGCTCGCGCCCGGTCGAGACGATCGCGACGCGCGGTCGGGCGACCAGGTCGACCGAGTCGACCGCGCCCGCGGCGAGGGCGCCGAGTGCGGCCGGCCCGAGCCGCGCGCCGGCGGGCAGCACTTCGTCGCCGCGGCGCAGGTCGCTCGCGGCGGTGCGCACCGCGTCGCCCGCCGACGGCCCGACGAGCAGCACCACCCGGCCGGATGCCGCGTGCGCGGCGAATCCGTCGCCCTCGGTCCGCTCGATCGCGACGACCGCGTCGGCGCCCGGGGGGAGCGGCGCGCCCGTCATGATCGGGGCAGCGTGGCCGGCCGGGAGCGGCGCGGCGACGGAGCCCGCGGCGATCTCCGGCGCGAGCGGCAGCGGCGTCCCGGCGCGCACGTCCGCGGCGCGGACCGCGTACCCGTCGAGCTGCGAGTTGTCGAACGGCGGCGCGTCGGCGCCCGCGACCGCCGGCGCGGCGAGGATGCGTCCGACGAGGTCGCCGAGGTCGCCGAGGTCGCTCGCGGGATCGGCGAGCAGGTCGAGTCCGACGCGGTCCGTGCGCGGGAGGAGCGCGTCGGCCAGGTGGCGCGCGACGGCGTCGCGGTGCGCCTCGAGGGATCGCCGGCTCACATGCCCGCCCGTCGTTCGCAGCCCATCGCCGTTCTCCTCCCGCGTTCCGCCGACACGGGCCGTGCCGACCACCGTGCGGTCTCCGCTGCCACCCTACGCGCCGGGGCGCCCGCCGGGCGCCGGGCGGATCGCCGTGACCGGCGCGTACGCGCACGCTCTGGTGAAGCGCCGTCCGGGGGCGGATGCCGGCGCCATGGCTTATCGTGAACCGGTGACCACCCTCCTCGGCATCCCGCGCGTGCGCACCGAGGACCCGCGCGCGACCGCCGAGTCCGCAGCCCGACGGCTCGAGGCATCCGGGCGGCCGTCCGCGACCGGCCTCGTCGACCGGTTCGGACGCGTCGCGACCGACCTCCGGGTCTCGCTGACCGACCGCTGCAACCTGCGCTGCACGTACTGCATGCCCGCCGAGGGACTGCCGTGGGCGGCGGCCGAATCGCTCATGTCGGCCGAGGAGATCGCCCGACTGGTCGGGATCGCCGTGGAGCGGCTCGGCGTCCGGCAGGTGCGGTTCACGGGGGGCGAGCCGCTGCTGCGCCGCGACCTCGCCGACATCGTCGCGGCCTGCGCCGCGCTGCCGGATCGCCCGGAGCTCTCCCTGACGACGAACGGGATCGGGCTCGCGGAGCGCGCCGGCGCGCTCGCCGCGGCGGGCCTGGATCGCGTCAACATCTCGCTCGACTCGCTCCGGCACGAGACCTTCGAGCGGATCACCCGGCGACGACTGCTCCACCGCGTCCTCGAGGGCGTCGACGGCGCGCTCGCCGCGGGCCTCGGCCCGCTCAAGGTGAACGCGGTGCTCATGCGCGGCGTGAACGACGGCGAGGCGGCCGAGCTCGTCGAGTGGGCGGTCGCGCGCGACATCGAGCTGCGCTTCATCGAGCAGATGCCGCTCGACGCCGACCACGCGTGGTCGCGCGTGAACCTCGTGACGGGGGCCGAGATCCGCGAGCGCGTCGGCGAGCGATTCGAGCTCGTGCCCGACGGCGCACCGCGCGACGGCGCCCCCGCCGAGCGGTGGGAGGTGCGCCGCGCGGGCGAGCCGGTCGGGCGCATCGGCATCATCGCGTCGGTGACCGAGCCGTTCTGCGCCGACTGCCGGCGCACGCGGCTCACGGGCGACGGCCGCGTCCGCAGCTGCCTGTTCTCGCTCGCGGAGACCGACCTGCTCGGGCCGCTCCGCGCGGGCGCCGACGACGAGGCGCTCGCCGACCTCTGGCGCCTGGAGATGTGGGGCAAGGCCGCCGGGCACGGCGTGAACGCGCCCGGGTTCACGCAGCCCGACCGTCCCATGAGCGCGATCGGAGGCTGAGCGACCGTGCAGCTGGAGATCCGCTACTTCGCCGCGGTGGCCGCGGCGCTCGGCACCGACGGCGAGCAGCTCGCGGTCGAGCCGGGGGAGACGATCGACGCCGTCCTCGGCCGGCTGGTGTCCCGCGTCGACCCGGGACGGGCCGCCGAGACCAGGCTGTCGGAGCTGCTCGCGCGGTGCAGCTTCATCGTGAACGGCCGCTCGACGCGCGAGCGCGGACACGCGCTCGCGCCGGGCGACCGGCTCGACGTGCTGCCGCCGTTCGCCGGGGGATAGGGGCGCGGAGCGGCCTCGCGCTACCGCTCGGCGCTCGCGGCGCTCGACGCGCGCGTCGTCGCCCAGGCGCGGTACCCGCCCGAGAGCGACGCGGCGCGGAACCCGGCCTCGAGCAGGCGCCGGGTCGCGGGGACCGACCGGATCCCGGCGGCGCAGTAGACCACGACGAGCCCGTCGCCGGGCGGCCCGGCCAGCACGTCGTCGAGTTCGCGCGTGCGGTCGGGATCGATCACCCCGGCGGTGCGTTCGGCGGACGGCCGGACGTCGACGAGGCCCACGTCGCCGTCGGCCAGGAGGGCGGCGAGCTCGTCGGGACCGACGGTCGGCACGGGCACGGGCACGGGCACGGGCACGGGCACGGGCGCCGCGGTCGATCCGGGGCCCGCGGCCGCGAGCGCATCGCCGAGCGTCGTGCCGATCCCGGCGGACGGGCCGCCGGCCGGGGCATCCGATGCGGTGAGGGGGATCTCGCGCCGCACGCCCGTGCGCGCGTCCTGCACCGCCACGCGGCCGACGAGCGGCGCGCCGAACCCGACGACGAGCTTCGCGGCCTCGCCCGCCAGCAGGGCGCCGAGCTCGAGGCAGGCGGACGACAGCACGCCGGTCAGCGCGCAACTGTCCGGCGTCGCGGCATCCTCGTCGGGGAAGAGGTCGCGCAGGGTCGGGCCGTGTCCACGCCAGAACACCGAGCCCATCGCATCGAAGCCGAGCACGCTGCCCCAGACGTGCGGGATGCCCCGCCGGGCGGCCGCGTCCGCGATCGCGTAGTGCGTCGGGAAGTCGTCGACCGTGTCCACGACGAGGTCCCACCCCGCCAGCAGGCGGTCGGCGGAGGCATCCGCGAACCGCTCGACGACCGCGACGACCTCGAGGTCGGGGTCGAACGCGCGCAGCTCGGCCGCGGCCGACTCGGCCTTCGGCCGGCCGATCCGGTCGGGGCGGTGCACGAACTGCCGGGCGAGGTTGGATGCCTCGACCACGTCGTCGTCCACGATGCCGATCCGTCCGATGCCGTTCGCGGCGAGCCCGAGCAGCGCGGGCGAGCCGAGCCCGCCGGCCCCGACGACGAGGACGCTCGCCGAGTGCAGCCGCGCGACGGCGTCGTGGCCGAACCCGTCGAGCACCGCGAGCCGGCCGAGCCGCTCGGCGCGCCGCGACGGCGGCGGACCGATCGGCCGGTGCAGGGGGAGGACGGGCAGCGAGGTCACACGTTCACCCGGTACCCGCGCTTGACGACGGTCTGGATCACCCCGGGCACGCCGATCGCCTGGCGGAGCCGGCTCATCGCCATCTCGAGCGCGTGCTCGTCCGCGGAGTTCGGGAGGCGGCTCGCGAGCCGCTCGCGCGTGACCACCGAACCGCCCGCCGAGACGAGCGTGCGCAGGATGCTGAGGCCCGCGGGCGGCAGCGCCACGCGGGTGCCGTCGACCTCGACGACGCCGCCGCGCAGCTCGAGGCGGCCGTGGTTCGTGTCCAGCCGGATGACGGCGCGCTCCTCGAGGTACTCGCACACGAGCCGGATGAGCGCGCCCATCCGGTAGCGGTCCGGCTGGATCGGCGTGATGCCGTTCGCGATGAGCGGCTCCGCGGTCACGGGCCCGACGGCCGCGGCGATCACCGGACCCTGCATCGCCTCGACGAGCTCGCGGTAGGCGCCCCATCGCTCGGCGGCCATGAACAGCGCGTGCACGGCGGGCGCGCTCGTGAAGGTCACGCAGTCGAGGCGCTCGGCGCAGATCGCCTCGATCAGCCGCTCGACGCGCTCGTCGGTGTCGTCGGGCGCGACCCAGCGGTACGGTTCGACGGTCAGCACGGTGTCGTGCGCGTCGACGAGCCGGTCGAGCACGCGGCGGTCGAGCTCGCCGTGCAGCTGCACCGCGACGGTCCGGCCCGGCGGGTAGTCGGCGAGCACGAGGTCGACGAGCGACTCGGTCGTCTCGCGCGCGCTCATGCCCACGTCGTTCAGGCCGGCGGCGCGGATGCTCCCGCGGGCCTTCGGCCCGCGCACGAGGATGCTCGCCTCCGCGAGCGTCTCGACGAGGTCCTGGCCGAGGCCCGCGGCGTCCGCGACCTCGAACCAGCGCCGGATCCCGTACGCGGTCGTCGCGAGCAGGATGTCGGGCTTGGCCTCGATGATCGTGCGGGTGTCGTCGATGACCGGGTCGTCCGACTGCGCGTTCGCGATGCGAAGCGTCGGGGCGTGCATCACCTGCGCGCCCCGACGCTCGAATGCGTCGATGAGGTCCGCCGACCTTCGATCGCTCGTGACGCCGATCCGGAACCCCTCGAGCTGGTCGGGGCGGAAACCGGGTGGGACGTCGCCGGGATCGCTCACGGTGACTCGCCCGCGAGCGTGCCCGCCTGCTCGAGGGTCGCGACGGCGTCGGCGTCGCCGTCCTGGGCGAGGCGGACCACCTCGCCGACGACGATGACCGCGGGGGAGGACACGCCCGCGACGCCGGCGGCGATCACGATGTCGCCGAGTTCGGCGACGGTCGTGCGCTGGTCGGTGCTGAAGCCGCGCTCGACGACCGCGACGGGGGTGGTCGCGGACAGCCCCGAGCGGAGGAGCCCGGCGGCGAGTTGGGGAAGGGTGTTCACGCCCATGAGTACGACGATCGTACCGCCGAGCCCCGCCAGATGACGGTGTTCGTCGTCCGTGAGCGGGGCGTGCCCGGACACGACCGTGAACAGGTGGGTGAGGCCGCGATGCGTGAGCGGGATGCCGGCCGAGGCGGGCACGGCGATCGCGCTGGAGACGCCGGGGACGACCTCGACGGGCACACCCGCGCGCCGGCACGCGAGCACCTCCTCGCTGCCGCGCCCGAACACGTACGGGTCGCCGCCCTTGAGGCGCACGACGTGCGCGCCGCGGAGCGCGTGGTCGACCATGAGCTCCTCGATGCGGCCCTGCGGCACGGCGTGGTGGCCCGGGCGCTTGCCGACGTCGACCAGCAGCGCGTTCGGTGCGAGGCGCTCGAGCTCGGAGCGCGGCGCGAGCCGGTCGTAGAGCACGACGTCCGCCTCGCCGAGCGCGCGGACGGCGCGGAGCGTGAGCAGTTCGGGGTCGCCGGGGCCGCCGCCGACCAGGGTCACGCGGCCGGTCACGCGTCGGCCCCCCGCACCGGGATCGAGGCGCCGGCGATGAGCACGGCCTCCCCGCGGTCGCGTTCGTCCTGCGTGGCCGGGCGCAACTGCCCGCGCTCCGGCACGCGCGCCACCGAGGGATCCGGCACGCCCGGCGCGTTCACGAAGGACCGGAACCGGCGCAGCCGCTCGGGGTCCGCGAGAGTCGCCGCCCACTCGTCCTCGTACGTGTCCACGTGCGCAGCCATCGCGGCCTCCAGTTCGTCGGCGAGGCCGAGCGAGTCGTTCACGACGACGTCGCGGACGTGGTCGAGGCCCCCCTCGATGTCCTCGATCCAGCGCGCGGTGCGCTGCAGCCGATCGGCCGTGCGGATGTAGTACATCATGTACCGGTCGATGTAGCGGATGAGCGTCTCGTCGTCGATGTCCCCGACGAGCAGCTGCGCGTGCGCCGGCTGGAAGCCGCCGTTGCCGCCCACGTAGAGGTTCCAGCCCTGGTCGGTCGCGATGACGCCGACGTCCTTGCCGCGCGCCTCCGCGCACTCGCGGGCGCAGCCCGAGACGCCGAACTTCAGCTTGTGCGGCGAACGCAGGCCCCGATAGCGCAGCTCGAGCCGGATCGCCATGGCGACCGAGTCCTGGACGCCGTAGCGGCACCAGGTCGAGCCGACGCAGCTCTTCACGTTCCGGAGCGACTTGCCGTACGCCTGGCCCGACTCGAACCCGGCGTCGACGAGCTTCTTCCAGATGTCGGGGAGCTGGTCCAGGCGCGCGCCGAACAGGTCGATCCGCTGGCCGCCCGTGATCTTCGTGTAGAGGCCGTACTCCATCGCGACCTCGGCGATGACCGCGAGCTTGTCGGGCGTGATCTCGCCGGCCGGGATGCGCGGGACGACCGAGTACGTGCCGTCCTTCTGCATGTTCGCCATCGCGCGGTCGTTGGTGTCCTGGAGCGTGCCGCGACCCGAGTCGAGGATGTAGCCGTTGTGCTGGCTGGCGAGGATCGAGCCGATGACGGGCTTGCAGATGTCGCAGCCGCGACCCGTGCCGAGCCGCGCGATGATGTCGTCGAAGCTCGTGAGCTGGAGGACCCGCACGGACTCGAAGAGCTCCTGCCGCGACATCGGGATGTGCTCGCACAGCGCCGTCGACACCGCGATGCCGGACTTGCGCAGCTCGCCCTCGAGGAGCTTCTTCACGAGCGGCACGCAGCTGCCGCACTGGGTCCCGGCACGCGTGCAGGCCTTCAGGGTGCCGAGCTCGGTGCAGCCGTCCTCGTGGGCGATGGCGTCGCGGATCGACCCCGCGCTCACCGCGTTGCACGCGCAGACGAGGGCCGCGTCGGGCAGGTCGTCGCCGCCAGGCGCCTCCATGCCCGAGGCCGAGAGGTAGGCCGCCGGCTCGTGCGAGAGCTCGGTTCCGAGCAGCGGACGCAGCGACGTGTACGGCGCGGCGTCGCCGACGAAGATGCCGCCGAGCAGGGTCTTGGCGTCGTCGGTCATGACGAGCTTCTGGTACATTCCGCGCGCCGGGTCGGCGTACACGATCTCGAGGGCGCCCTCGGCCTTCGCGAGCGCGTCCCCGAAGCTCGCGACGTCCACGCCCGACAGCTTGAGCTTGGTCGCGTCGTCGACCTCGGTGAACTCGGCGGCGCCGCCGAGGAGCCGGTCCGCGACGACCTCGGCCATCGCGTTCGCGGGGGCCACGAGGCCCGTGCATCGGCCCTCGAAGCTCGCGACCTCGCCGATCGCCCAGATCCCGGGGATCGAGCTCGAGCAGGAGGTGTCGATCGCGACGCCGCCGCGCGGCCCGAGTTCGAGGCCCATGGCGCGGGCGAGCTCGTCCCGCGGTGCGATGCCGATCGCGAAGACGACGATGTCGGCGAGCACGCGCTGGCCGTTCGTGAACGCGACGCCGACGACGCGGCCGCTCTCCTCGACGATCGTCTGCGGACGCGTGCCGAGGTGGAGCGCGATGCCCTGGCCCGAGATGATGCGTCCGAGCGCGCGGCCGGCGCCCTCGTCGAGCTGGGCCGACATGAGCCAGCCGCCCGAGTGCACGATCGCGGCGTCCGCGCCGCGGCGCGCGAGCCCGCCCGCGGCCTCGAGGCCGAGCAGGCCGCCGCCCGCGACGAGCACGCGGGCCGGTCGCCCGAGTTCCCCGGCCAGCCGCTCGACCTCGGCGACGAGCCAGTCGACGTCGTCGATGGTGCGGTAGACCTTCGCGAGCTCCGAGCCGACGATCGCGGGCACGGGTGCGCTCGAGCCGGTCGCCAGGACGAGCTCGTCCCACGCGAGGACCTCGCCCGAGGCGGTGCGCAGGACCTTCGCCAGCGGGTCGACCTCGACCACGGCGTCGCCGACGCGCAGCTCGACGCGGTCGGCGTCCCAGACGGACGTCGGCTGCAGGGTGAGGTCGACGTCGCCCTCGAGCCGCTTGCTCAGCGCGACGCGGTCGTAGGGGAGGCGCGCCTCCTCGGTGATCACCGTGAGCGCGATGGATGCGCCCGTGTCGCGGGCGCACAGGCTGTCCGCGAGCCGATGGGCGGCTGGGCCGCCGCCGACCACCACGACGCGCTTCGCGTCCCTGTGGTCCGTCGGTTCCTGGTCGTGCTCTCGCATGCTGTCCGCCTCCTCGTGCCGGGTTGCGCCCACGGTACGGCGGTGGCGTTTCGGCGGATTTGCCCTCATGTAACCGCCGTTCGACTCCCGGCGCACATCGCGCCGGGGCCGACGTGAGGTGGGTTTCACCTCGGGGTAACGAGGGGCGCGGGTCGGTGAAACAGCCCGCGCGTAGCGTGCCGCCGAGGCATCCGGTCGATCCGAGGCGTGGATGCCCCGCACGTGAACGGAGCCCGCTCCAGCGGGCCGAGCGACAGGAGCCGACCATGAGCATCGCCGTCGAACGACCCGCAGAGCGCATCGACCGGGTCGCCGGCCGTCCGGATGCCGCGACCGCGGCGCGGTGGCAGGCCGTGTGCCGTGTCGACGACCTCGAGCCCGCGTGGGGCGAGGCGGCGCTCGTCGAGGGCCGCCAGATCGCGGTGTTCCGCCTCGGCGGGCCCGCGGGCGACGAGGTGTACGCGGTCGACCACCTGGACCCGCACACGTCCGCGCCCGTGATGGCGCGGGGCATCGTCGGCTCGCGGAACGACCGCCCGACCGTCGCGTCGCCGCTCCACAAGGAGGTCTACGACCTGGTGACGGGCGAGTGCTTCAGCGATCCGTCGCTGCGGCTCGGCGCCTACCGCGCGCGCGTCGCCGACGGCGTGCTCGAGGTCGCGATCCCCGCGTAGCGGGTGCGGCCCGCTACCCGCGGGCGGTGAGGACGATGGGGTCGCCGTCGGTGACGGCGACCGTGTGCTCCGAGTGCGCGCCGCGCGACCCGTCTGCGCTGCGCAGCGTCCAGCCGTCCGGATCGGTGAAGATGCGGTCGGTGGTCTGCAGGAACCACGGCTCGATCGCGATGACCAGCCCGGGCTTCAACGGCAGGCCGCGACCAGGGCGGCCGTTGTTCGGCACGTGCGGGTCGCCGTGCATCGTGCGTCCCACGCCGTGTCCGCCGAAGTCCGTGTTGATGGTGTAGCCCTGCTCGCGTGCGACGTCGGCGATCGCGCGCGAGATGTCGCCGATGCGGTTGCCCGCGCGCGCCGCGGCGATGCCGGCCTCGAGCGCGCGCTCGGTCGTGCGGATGAGCCGGAGGTCCTCGTCGCGCGGCGTGCCCACGACGAGCGAGATCGCCGAGTCGGAGACCCAGCCGTCGACGCTCGCCGCGAAGTCCAGGCTGAGCAGGTCGCCGTCCTTCAGCGTGTAGTCGAACGGCAGGCCGTGCAGCACGGCGTCGTTGACCGAGGTGCAGATCACCCTGCCGAAGGGGCTCGCGCCGAAGGAGGGGTGGTAGTCGATGTAGCAGCTCTCCGCGCCGCGCCGGCGGATCAGCTCGTGCGCGATC
Organism: Agromyces sp. MMS24-JH15; assembly: GCF_043518605.1. Classification (GTDB taxonomy): domain Bacteria; phylum Actinomycetota; class Actinomycetes; order Actinomycetales; family Microbacteriaceae; genus Agromyces. The sequence continues at coordinate 3,535,144 of NZ_CP171358.1, read as the reverse complement.
GCGTCGAGCTCGAGCAGGTTGACGCCGACCTTCGCGGCGGCGGCGGTCTCCTCGAGCACGCTGGCGACGAAGCGGCCCGCGGGCCGCATCTCCTCGAGCTCGGCGGGGGTCCTCAGTTCGATCACGGCAGTCCTCTCCGCACACCATTCTGTCTGCTCCGCCCTGAGTGAACACCCCGTTCCGTCATCGGGGGTGCGGGCTAGCCTGAAGGCATGGTGATTCGGCGAGGGTTCCTCCGCTGGCTGTTCCCTGCCGCGGTCGTGCTGCCGATCTGGCTCGTGGTCGGCTGGGCCGTCTACGGCTCCGGCGGATGGACCACGCTCGGGCTGCTCATCACGATCCCGTCGAACTTCCTCGCGCTGCTCGTGATCGCGCTCATGGTGCAGGCGCGGCCGTCGGTCCGCGCGGAGCGCGCGGTCTCGTGGCTCGACGTCGGGGTGATCGGCCTGTGGCACCTGCTCATCGTCGCCGCCGGGTTCTACGGATCGAGTGCGGTCCTGTTCGGCGTGCTCGCGCTGGTCGCCGCGGTCGCGGCGTTCTGGACCTCCCTGTGGCAGCTCGTGACCGACGGTGCCAAGCGCATGCAGGCCACGATGGCCGAGTACGAGCGCCTCGCCGGCCAGGGCCCGGCCGACGCGCCGGGGAAGCCGCCGTCCGACGACGGCGACGGGGACGTCTTCATCATCCACGAGTCGCGCGACTGAACCCGGACGGCCCGGGACGCCTCGCTTTGGCGTGCGGGCCCGGATCTGGCAGAATGGTTGTTTGTGCCGCCGCAGGTCTCTGCCTCCGGGGAGCACGCGTGCGCGAACTCGCGCGGGCGGCACCGCACACTTCATCCATTTGATCCGCGTTCGACCGGTTGCGGGCGCAGAGAGCGAACATCATGCAGATCCTCGACCACGTCGACGCCGCGAGCCTCCGGTCGGACGTTCCCGACTTCCGCCCCGGCGACACCGTCAAGGTGCACGTCAACATCATCGAAGGCACGCGCGCGCGCATCCAGGTCTTCCAGGGCGTCGTCATCGGCCGCCAGGGCGAGGGCGTCCGCGAGACCTTCACGGTCCGCAAGATCAGCTTCCAGGTCGGCGTCGAGCGCAAGTTCCCGGTGCACTCCCCGATCATCGACCACATCGAGATCGTCACCCGCGGTGACGTCCGTCGCGCGAAGCTGTACTACCTCCGCGAACTGCGCGGCAAGAAGGCCAAGATCAAGGAGAAGCGCGAGAGCTGATCGCGACACGCGAGCACTCGTCTCCGCGACGATCCACCGAGCTCCCCACCCCTACACTGGGTGGGGAGCTCGGACGGTTAAATGACAGAAGACACACGCACCACACGCGCACACCGCGATGGGGACACGGCGGCGAAGCGCAGGAAGCGCGGGGTGCTGCTGTTCGTCCGCGACCTCCTGGTCATCTTCGTGGTGGCCGTCCTGGTCTCCTTCCTCATCAAGACCTTCCTGATCCGTTCGTTCTTCATCCCGTCGCAGTCGATGGAGCAGACCCTCGAGGTCGACGACCGGATCATCGTGAACCAGCTCGTCCCCGAGGTCATGCCGATCGAACGCGGCGACGTCGTCGTCTTCCGCGACCCGGGCGGCTGGCTCCCCGCGACCGTGGCCCCGGAGCAACCGCCCCTGGTCGCCGCGGTCGACGGGTTCCTCGCGTTCGTCGGCCTCTCCGCGCCGGACTCGAACGACCACCTGGTCAAGCGCGTCATCGGGCTGCCGGGGGACCACGTGACCTGCTGCAACGCGTTCGGGCAGATGAGCGTCAACGACGTCCCGCTCGACGAGCCGTACATCACGCTCCCCGAGGGCGAGACGAAGGTCTCGCGCGACGACTTCGACCAGGTCGTGCCCGAGGGCATGCTCTGGGTCATGGGGGACAATCGCTACAACTCGAAGGACTCCCGCTACAACGGCGACACGCCGCTCGGCGGCTTCGTGCCCATCGAGAACGTGGTCGGCCGCGCGTTCGTCGTGAGCTGGCCCGTCTCGCACTGGGCCTGGCTCCCGAACTACCCCGAGGTGTTCGAGGGCGTCGACCCGGACGGCGAATGACATGGCGGCAGGCCACGTCCCGAACCTGAAGGTCGAACGCGAACTGTTCGACTCCGGGGCATCCGTCGTGCTCGCGTGCGACGAAGTCGGCCGCGGCGCGCTGGCCGGCCCCGTGACGGTCGGCCTCGTCGTCATCGATCCGTCCGTGCGCCGGATGCCGGCGGGCCTGCGCGACTCGAAGCTCCTGCCGGAGCCGAAGCGCGAGCTGCTGTCGCCGCGTGCGGCCGCGTGGGTGCGCGGCTGGGCGGTCGGCGAGGCGAGCGCGGCCGAGATCGACGAGCTCGGGATCATGGCGTGCCTCGGCCTCGCGGGTGCGCGCGCGTACGCGCGGCTCGTCGAGGCATCCGAGCTCCCCACCGGCTCGCCGCTCCTGCTGGACGGCAACCACGACTGGCTGAGCGCGTCGATCCGCCGCGAGGCCCGCGTCATCACGCGGATCAAGGCGGACCGCGACTGCGCGAGCGTCTCGGCGGCATCGGTGATCGCGAAGGTCCACCGCGACCGCGGGATGCGCGCCGCGCACGGCGCGGACCCCCGCTACGGCTGGGACGAGAACAAGGGCTACTCGACGCGCGCCCACTTCCAGGCGCTCGACGAACACGGCCCGAGCGACCTGCACCGGCGCACGTGGCTGCACCTGGAGCGCGCGGCCGACGCACCGGCGCTCTTCGACCTCGGCGTAGGATGAATCCCGATGGATGAGGACGAGTTCGAAGATTACGACCGCGAGGTCGAGCTGGCCCTGTACCGCGAGTACCGCGACATCGTCACGCAGTTCCAGTACGTGGTCGAGACGGAGCGCCGGTTCTACCTCGCCAACGAGGTCGAACTCGTGCGGCGCGACACCGAGCACGACTTCTACTTCGAGCTCACGATGAAGGACGTCTGGGTCTGGGACGTCTACCGCGCCGACCGGTTCGTGAAGAGCGTGCGCGTGCTCACGTTCAAGGACGTGAACGTCGAGGAGCTCGCGACGCGCGAGTTCGAGTTGCCCAAGGAACTCGCGCTCGACGAGTAGCCGGATGCCCCGCCGTCGGCGCGACCCCGACGGTGGCACCCGAACGCGTCATTGACGCTGCATCCGTGCGGCCGATACCGTCGGCGCGTGCCCGATCGGATCGATGCCGCACCCGACGCCGGCCGTCGCCGCCGCGACGGGGCCGGGTCCCGGACCGCCCCGCACGACGGGGGTCCAGCGTGATCACCGAGGCCGAGCTGCGTGCGCTGCCGATCTTCGCGAAGCTCCCTGCGACCGCGATCGACTACCTCGTCGACGAGGTCGAGGACATCCGGCTGACGCCCGGCGAGTACTTCGTGCACGAGGGCGAGGAGCGCGCGCTCTTCGTGGTCGTCGAGGGGCGGGCCGAGCTCACCAAGGTCGTGAACGGCGAGGAGCGCGTCATCGGGACGCGCGAGCCCGGCCGGTTCTTCGGCGAGGTGCCGATGACGCTGAGCACGCCGTTCCCGGCCAGCGGACGCGCGAAGGGCGCGGCACGCATCATCAAGCTCGACGTCGAGGCGTATTACACGCTCGCGGCCATGGCGCCCGCGATTCCGACGCGCGTCGCGTGGCTCGCACGCCGCTACCTCGACTCGCTGCAGGAACTCGCCGCGGAGCAGGCCGACATCCAGGCCCACGTCGTCGGCCCGCGCGTCGACGCGCGCGTGCGCGAACTCGCGATGTTCCTCGCCCGCAATCGCGTCGCATTCGAGCGGATCGTGACCGACGACCTGCCGGACGGCGCCCGCGCGATCCTGCGCCTGCGCGACGGCGAGCACTTCGTCGACCCGACCATGCGCGAGGTGGCCGACGCGGTCGGGCTCGACGTGCAGCCGACGGGCGACGAGTACGACGTGGTCATCCTGGGCGGCGGCCCGGCCGGCCTCACCGCGGCCGTGAACGCGGCGGCCGAGGGCCTGCGGACGGTCGTGATCGAGAGCCTCGCTCCGGGCGGGCAGGCGGGCACGTCGACGCGCATCGAGAACTACACGGGGTTCCCGTTCGGCATCTCGGGCGACGATCTCGCCGGGCGCGCGCTCACGCAGGCCCGCCGGCTCGGCGCCGAGATCCTGGTCACGCGCGAGGCGCGATCGATCGACCCCGCGACCCGGGAGGTGGTGCTCGAGGACGGCTCCGTGCTGCGCGCGTCGGTGGTGATCGTCGCGACCGGCGTGCAGTGGCGCAGCCTGCCCGTGCCGGGCATCGACCGGTTCCTCGGGAACGGGGTCTACTACGGCGCCGCCCGGAGCGATGCGGCGGTCGCCCGCGGCCAGGACGTCTGCATCATCGGCGCCGGCAACTCGGCGGGGCAGGCGGCGATCTTCTTCTCGAGGCTCGCCCGATCGGTCACGATGCTGGTGCGGGGCGACGGGCTCGAGGCGAGTATGTCGCGGTACCTGATCGACCAGATCGCGCAGAACGACGGGATCCGGGTCGACACGCGCAGCGAGGTCGTGGGCCTCCACGGCGGGACGGACCTCGAGGAGATCGACGTGCGCGATGCGCGGACCGGGGACGTCTCGCGGCGACGCGTGCCGGTGCTGTTCGTGATGATCGGCGCCGATGCGGAGACCGGATGGCTCCCGGACGAGGTCGCCCGCGACGGGCACGGGTTCGTCCTGACGGGTGCCGACGCCGCCGCCACCGAAGCTTGGGGACCGGAACGGCGCCCGTTCGCGCTCGAGACGAGCGTGCCCGGGGTGTTCGCGATCGGCGACGTCCGGTCGGGTTCGGTGAAGCGCGTCGCGGCGGGGGTCGGCGAGGGCGGGATGGCGGTCGCCTTCGCCCACCAGTTCCTGGCGCTGACGCGCGCGGAGTCGCACTGAGCCGCGTGCCGCGCTGACGCGCGCGGCGAGCGCCCGCGACCTGTCCTCCCGAGGGCGGGCCTGCGCCGATCGTCCCACTCCGCCGGCGATCGGGCGGTGCGCCCGCGGGCGGGGGCGCACGCTGGTCGCCGGAGGTGGTGCGGATGGCCCACAACACGGAACTCGGTCGGCGCGGCGAGGAGCTCGCGGCCGGCCATCTCGAGGCGCGCGGCATGGTCGTGCTCGAGCGCAACTGGCGCTGCCGGCACGGCGAGATCGACATCGTCGCCCGCGACGGGCGCGAGACGGTCTTCGTCGAGGTCAAGACGCGGTCCGCGGAGGGCTACGGACATCCGTTCGAGGCGATCACCGCCCGCAAGCTCGCCCGCATGCGCCGGCTCGCCCTGGCCTGGTGCGAGCAGTCGGAGGGCCCTGCGGGTCGCATCCGCCTCGACGCGGTCGCGATCCTCGCGCCGGCCGGCGGTCCCGCCGTCGTCGAGCACCTCGTCGGAGTGGGCTGATGCCCGTCGCACGCACGCGCGCCATCGCGCTCCTCGGCCTCACCGGCTCGGTGGTCGAGGTCGAGGCCGACCTCTCGAGCCAGCTGCCCGCGTTCGTGATCATCGGGCTCCCCGACGCGGCGCTCGGCGAGGCGCGCGAGCGGGTCCGCTCGGCGGCCGTCAACGCAGGATGCCCCCTGCCGCAGCGTCGGCTGACCGTGAACCTGTCGCCCGCGGCGCTGCCGAAGCACGGGTCCGGCTTCGACCTCGCGATCGCCGTCGCCTGCCTGGCATCGGCCGGCCAGATCGATCCCCTCGCGATCGAGTCCACCGTGCACCTCGGCGAGCTCGGCCTCGACGGTCGGCTCCGTCCGATCGACGGCATCCTGCCGGCGGTCCTCGCGGCCGCCCGCGCGGGGCACGAGACCGTCATGGTGCCCGCGGCGAACGTGGCGGAAGCCTCGCTCGTCCCGGGGGTCCGCGTCGTCGGCGCGACGTCGCTGCTCGATGCCGCGATCCACCACGGCGGGCGCTTCGCGCCGGTTCCGGTGGAGCAGGTGCCGCTGGCCGTGCGGCCGGACGGCGAAGGCGGGACGGCCGCGGGCGACCTCGCGGATGTCGCGGGCAACGCCGAGGCCATCGAGGCCCTGCTCGTCGCGGCGGCCGGCGGCCACCACGTGTTCCTCGCCGGTCCGCCGGGAGCGGGGAAGACGATGCTGGCGTCGAGGCTGCCGGGGCTCCTCCCGGACCTGCTGCCCGAGGCCGCCCTCGAGGTGGCCTCCCTCAGGTCGCTGTCCGGGCAGCCGCCCGGCGGTTCGCTCTCGGTGCGTCCGCCGTACGAGGCGCCGCACCACACGGCGACCGCGGCGGCCATGGTCGGCGGCGGCAGCCGGCTCATCCGGCCGGGCGCGGCGGCGCGTGCCTCGCACGGCGTCCTGTTCCTCGACGAGGCACCGGAGTTCGCCGCATCGGTGCTCGACGTCCTCCGCCAACCGCTCGAGTCGGGCACGATCAGCATCCACCGCGCGAACGCGGTCGCGACCTTCCCCGCGCGGTTCCAGCTCGTGCTCGCGGCGAACCCGTGCCCCTGCGGCGAGTGGGGCGTGCGGGACACCGAGTGCACGTGCGCCCCGATCGTGCGGCGTCGCTACCTCAGCCGCATCTCCGGCCCGCTGCTCGACCGGATCGACGTGCAGCTCCGCGTGCCGCGCATGACCGCGGCGATGCTGCGGGTGGCGGCCGAGCGCCCCGGGCTGAGCACGGCCGAGGCGCGCGACCGCGTGTCCCGGGCGCGATCGATCGCGGGCGAGCGCCTCGCGCAGACGCCGTGGCGGACGAACGCCGAGGTCCCCGGGCCGTGGCTCCGGCACGGCGACCGGCGCCTCGGCAGTCGCGCGACGGCTCCGGTCGACCGCGCGCTCGAGCGCGGCGTGATCACCATGCGCGGCTACGACCGCGTGTTGAAGGTCGCGTGGACGATGAGCGACCTGGAGGGCACCGAACGACCCGATGCGGCGGCGGTCGGTCGCGCGCTCTACCTGCGGAAGGGACTGGCGGCATGAGCGGAACGGGTGTGCCGGGCGGCCTCGCCGGATGGCTGGACCGGATCGGGAGCCTCGTCGCCGGAGTCGGTCGGGAATCGGACGACCGTCCGGCGGCCGCCCGAGCGCTCCTCGGCGGCGTCGCGGAGCCGGGGGACGGCCTCATGGGCACCTTCGTCGAGGCGTTCGGCGCCGACGGGCTCGCGGACCTCCTGTTGGCCGCCCGCGACGGGTCGGCGCTCGTCCGGGCGGTCGGCGATTCGGGGATCGCGGTCCGGCCGAAGGCCCTCGAGGAGGGCATCGCGCGATGGATGCCTCGACTGCACCTGCCGAGCGCCGAGCGGGCGCTCGCGCAGGCGGGACGGATCGGGGCCCGGCTCGTGCTCCCGACCGACGAGGCGTGGCCGACCGGGCTCGACGACCTCGGCGCGCACGCGCCGCTCGCGCTCTGGGTGCGCGGGGACCCCGCCGCGCTCCGAGGCACCGGGCCCGCCATCGCGGTGGTCGGCGCACGGGCCGCGACGGGCTACGGCGAGCACGTGACCGCCGAGCTCGCCGCGGGCCTGTCGGATCGCGGGTTCACGATCGTGTCGGGCGGTGCCTACGGCATCGACGGGATGGCCCACCGCGCGGTGCTCGGCAGCGGCGGGACCACCGTCGCGTACCTGGCCGGGGGAGTCGACCGCTTCTACCCCGCAGGGCACGAGCAGTTGCTGACGCGGATCACGGCGTCCGGCGCGTTGGCCTCCGAGGTCCCGTGCGGCGCCGCACCCACTCGGTGGCGATTCCTGCAACGGAACCGGCTGATCGCGGCGTCGAGCGCCGCCACGGTCGTGGTCGAGGCAGGATGGCGATCGGGTTCGCTCAATACGGCGGGCCACGCGGCATCCCTCGGCCGACCGCTCGGTGCGGTGCCGGGACCCGTCACGAGCGCGGCTTCCGCGGGGTGCCACCGACTCCTCCGCGAGTACGACGCGGTGTGCGTGACCGATGCCGACCAGGTCGCCGAACTCGTCGGCGCGTCCGCGTCGATCGGGATCGGCGGTGGGCGGACGGACGCGGTGCCGCCGGACGGCCCGGCCGACGCGGGCGGACCGCAGGCGCGCCCGGCGCCCGACGCGGTGCGCGTACTGGATGCGCTCAGCCGGCGCTCCGCACGCGAGATCGACGACGTCGCGCGCCGGAGCGGCCTCGATCCCAGGCGGGTCATGGGGATCCTCGGAACGCTCGAAGCGGAGGGGCGCGCGGCACGCCGCGAGTCCGGCTGGCTCGCGCGTTGAGGCAGGTTCCGGGCCGCCGCGCCCCGCCGGGCGGACCACCCGGGTTCGTCCGACGGGCACCCTAGGCTGGCGCCGAGGAGGGCACATGGACGCACCCCGGCTCGGCCGATACCCGACGGCGCAGCACGTCGTCGCCCACGTGAGCGACCTGCACCTGCGCGCCGGCGGCGCACCCCTGGGCGGGATCGTCGACACCGTGGCGGCGCTCGCCGGGGCGGTGCGGCAGCTCGGCAGGCTGGGGGCGTCGCTCGACGCGATCGTCGTCACGGGTGATGTCGCCGACGTGGGCGAGGCCGACGCGTACCGGATCGCCCGCGAGCACCTGGCACCGGTCGCGGCCGCGGCCGGCGCCGAACTCGTGTGGACCATCGGCAACCACGACGAGCGGGGGCCGTTCCGCGCCGTGCTGCTCGGCGGCGACCCCGACGACGACACCCCGGTCGACCACGTCGCATGGAGCGGCGGGCTGCGCATCGTCTCGCTCGACACGTCGGTGCCGGGCTGGCATCACGGCGAGGCATCGCCGGCCTCGCTCGACTGGCTCTCGGAGGTGCTCGCCGAGCGTGCGCCCGCCGGCACGCTCCTCACGATGCACCACGCGCCGATCCCGTCCCCGGTCGCGCTCATGGACCTGCTCGAGCTCCGCGCGCAGGACGCGCTCGCCGACCTCCTCCGAGGAAGCGACGTGCGGGCGATCCTCGGGGGACACCTCCACTACCCGACGAACGGCCTGTTCGCGGGCATCCCCGTGACGGTCGCCGGAGCGCTCGCGTACGCGATCGACGTGTCGGCGGACCCGCGCGAACTCATCGGCGTCGACGGCGGGCGCAGCTTCTCGCTCGTGCACTGCTTCGCCGATGGCTCCGTGGTCTCGAGCGCGGTCCCGGTCGGACCGTTCGAGGTCGTCGCGCGCTTCGACGCGGCCTACCTCGACGGCATCGAGCGCCTCGATCCGGACGCCCGCTTCGAGCGGTTCTCGCGCAAGGCGTCGGCATGAGCGGCGACGCCCCGCCCGACGTCGACCTCGAGCCGGCCGTCGCGACGTACCTCGAACGGTTGCGCACCGTGCGCGGGCTGTCGCCGAACACCGTCGCCGCGTACCGCGCGGACCTGCGCGACCTGCGGGCGTTCGCGCGTCGCGCGGGCGTCGAGGCGGTCGACGGAATCGAACTGCCGCTGCTCCGCGACTGGCTGGGCGACGCGGCCGATCGTGGGCTCGCGCGCACCACGCTGGCGCGGCGCGCCGCGAGCGCGCGCGGGTTCACCGCCTGGCTCGCGCGCCGCGGGAGCCTGCCCGCGGATCCGGGCGCGCGCCTCCGCACGCCGCGGGCGCACCGGACCCTCCCGCGCGTCGTCGGCCGACAGGCGATGGACGAGCTGCTCGCCGGGCTCGCGGCCGGGGCCGCAGGCGGGGATCCGATCGCCGTGCGCGACCTCGCGATCGTCGAGGTGCTCTACGCCTCCGGGATCCGGGTGTCCGAACTCGCCGGGCTCGACCGCGCCGGGGTCGACCGGGGCCGTCGAACCCTCCGCGTGCTCGGCAAGGGCGCGAAGGAGCGCGTCGTGCCGTACGGCGCGCCCGCGGCCGCGGCGCTCGACCGCTACCTCGACCACGCCCGCGTCGCGCTCCTCGCCGCACGCGACGACGGCGGTGCATCCGAGCCCGCGGTGTTCCTCGGCGCGCGCGGAGCGCGCATCGGCGTCCGGGCGGTGCACCGGCTCGTCGCCGGCCTGCTGTCGGAACTTCCCGGATCCGGGCCCGCGGGCCCGCACGCACTCAGGCACACCGCCGCGACGCACCTCCTCGACGGCGGGGCGGACCTGCGCGCCGTGCAGGAGTTCCTCGGACACGCGAGTCTCGGCACCACGCAGGTGTACACGCACGTCTCCTCCGAGCGGCTGAAGGAGAGCTACCGCCTCGCGCATCCGCGGGCCTGATCGGCCACCCGATCCGCGCGGGGCCGAACCGCGCGAGGGCCAGCAAGGCCGCCGACGTCGCACGCACCGCGCGCGGCTCGACCCGTGCCGGCCGACCGATGTCGGCCCGACGCCCGGCCGGACGCGTGGGCGGGTCAGCGCACGTCGCGCCAGGGCAGCAGCACCGAGCGCGGCACGCCGCCGAGGAAGCGGAACGGCGAGACGTACGCCCCGTCGACCCGGACACCCAGGTGCACGCAGGCTCCGTCGCAGTGCCCTCCGCCGGCGACCGTGCCGATCACGGCCCGCTCCGCCACGCGGGTCCCGACCTCGACGAGGCCGGCGACCGGCTCCATCGAGCTCACGACGCCGTCGCCGTGGTCGATCGTGACCACCGGCCGACCGGCGACCATGCCCGAGAACGCGACCACGCCGGGCGCCGGGGCGGCGACCGCGGAGCCCGGCGTCGCGGCGACGTCGATGCCGCGATGGCCGGCCGAGTACGCGGTGGCCGGAGCCCGGTACGGCGCGAGCACGCGGATCGGCACGGGGACCGGCCAGCTCCAATCCGCCTCGCCGGCGCCGGTCTGGCTTCCGCCGGCCTCGCGTGCGCCGGCCTCGCGTGCGCCGGCCTCGCGTGCGCCGGTCTCGACGGCTCGCGCGGGCTCCGGGCAGGCGAGGGCGAGCACGAGGGCGAGCGCGCCCGTCGCCGGTGCGGCGAGCATCGCGGCGACGACCACCACCACGAGCACGAGCAGGCGGCCGCCCGCGCGAGCTCGGGGAACCCGTCGGGCGCGGGCTGCGGCCGAACCGGCGGGGGAGCATCGGCGACGGGACATCCCGAGAGCATCGCGCGTGTGGCCCGACGTCGCATGCGGAGCCGTCCGAGCAGGGGAGCGCGGGACCGGTCCGCGAATTGGGGAGGATGCCTCCGGGTGCTAGAGTTGCGAGAGCGCCTCGTGCATCGGGGCGACTACGCGTGCCCATTCGGCCACCGACTCCATTCAGTCCCGCGAACGCTCCCAGGAGCGCGAGCAGGCGGAGCCGTGCCGGGCACCAGGGCTTCCGGCCGCCGGCCGGGGCATCCAACTGAGAACGAGAAGGAGGACGGTCATGGCCGTCGTCACCATTCGCCAGCTGCTCGACAGCGGCGTCCACTTCGGACACCAGACCCGCCGCTGGAACCCGAAGATGAAGCGCTTCATCTTCACCGAGCGCTCGGGCATCTACATCATCGACCTGCAGCAGTCGCTCGCCTTCATCGACAAGGCGTACGACTTCGTCAAGGAGACGGTCGCCCACGGTGGCACCATCCTCTTCGTCGGCACCAAGAAGCAGGCGCAGGAGTCGATCGCCGAGCAGGCCACGCGCGTCGGCCAGCCCTACGTGAACCAGCGCTGGCTCGGCGGCCTCCTCACCAACTTCACCACGGTGTCGAAGCGCCTCGCCCGCATGAAGGAGCTCGAGGAGCTCGACTTCGAGGGCACCACCTCGGGCTTCACCAAGAAGGAGCTCCTCCTCAAGAAGCGCGAGCTCGACAAGCTCCACAAGTCGCTCGGCGGCATCCGCAACCTCACCAAGACGCCGTCGGCGCTGTGGGTCGTGGACACCAAGAAGGAGCACCTCGCGATCGACGAGGCCAAGAAGCTCGGCATCCCCGTCATCGGCATCCTCGACACGAACTGCGACCCCGACGAGGTCCAGTTCCCGATCCCCGGCAACGACGACGCGATCCGCTCGGTGAGCCTGCTCACCCGCATCATCGCCGACGCCGCCGCCGAGGGCCTCATCCAGCGCCACCAGAAGCCCGAGGAGGGCCAGGAGGCCGAGCCGCTCGCCGAGTGGGAGCAGGAGCTCCTCCAGGCCGGCGCCGCCACCACGCCGGAGCAGGCCTCCGCCGAGACCGAGAAGGTCGCGGAGACCGAGGCCGAGGCCAAGGCCGAGGCTGCCGAGGTCGTCGCCGAGACGGCCGAGGTCGTCGAGGCTGCCGAGGTCGTCGAGACGGAGGCGACCGAGGTCGTCGCCGAGGCCGACGCCGAGTAGTCGCACCCTCTTCCACCACTCCGACACGACAGGGAGTCCATTCCACATGGCCAACGTCAGCATCGCCGACATCAAGGCGCTCCGCGAGCAGCTCGGGACCGGCATGACCGACACCAAGAACGCGCTCGTCGAGGCCGACGGCGACCTCGAGAAGGCGACGGAGATCCTCCGCCTGAAGGGTGCCAAGGGCAACGCGAAGCGCGCCGACCGCTCCACCTCGGAGGGCCTCGTCGCCGCCGTCGACAACGGCGACGGCACCGCCACGCTCCTCGAGCTCGCCTGCGAGACCGACTTCGTCGCCAAGGGCGAGAAGTTCGTCGGCCTCGCCGACCGCGTGCTCGCGGCGGTCGCCGCGTCGCGCGCCGAGACCGTCGAGGCCGCCCTGGCCGCGCCGGCCGAGGGCAAGACCGTCGGTGCCGTCATCGACGAGGATGCCGCCATCCTCGGCGAGAAGGTCGAGCTCCGCCGCGTCCGCCTCGTCAAGGGCGAGCAGTTCGCGATCTACCTGCACAAGACCTCGAAGGACCTGCCCCCGCAGGTCGGCGTGGTCGTCGGGTACGCCGGTGCCGACGCGGAGACCGCCCGGTCGATCGCGCAGCACATCTCGTTCGCCGCGCCGGAGTACCTCACGCGTGAGGACGTCCCGGCCGAGGCCGTCGAGAAGGAGCGCGCGCTCGTCGAGCAGATCACCCGCGAGGAGGGCAAGCCCGAGGCCGCCCTCCCGAAGATCGTCGAGGGTCGTCTCGGCGCCTTCTTCAAGCAGGTCGCCCTCCTCGAGCAGGAGTACGCGAAGGACAACAAGCTCGTCATCGCCAAGGTCCTCCAGGACTCCGGCCTGACGGTCTCCGACTTCGCCCGCTTCAAGGTCGGCGCGTAAGTCGACGTGAGGGGAGCCCGGTCCGCGCAAGCGACCGGGCTCCCCTTTCCTGTGCGCGGACTCCGCCGACGAGGCATCCGCTGCACGAACCCGGCGCGAACCGGGATGAGCCACTACCTTTGACACGGGACCGAAAGGACGGTTGGGGATGACCGAACGCAGGCGCAGGGTGATGCTGAAGCTCTCGGGGGAGGCGTTCGGAGGTGGGGCCCTCGGCGTCAACCCGGACGTCGTCAGCTCGCTGGCCCGTGAGATCGCGGACGCCGCGCGGACCGTCGAGGTCGCGATCGTCGTCGGCGGCGGCAACTTCTTCCGCGGGGCGGAGCTGAGCCAGCGGGGCATGGACCGCGGGCGCGCCGACTACATGGGCATGCTCGGCACGGTCATGAACTCGCTCGCCCTCCAGGACTTCCTCGAGCAGGCCGGCGCGGAGACCCGCGTCCAGTCCGCCATCGCGATGACCCAGGTCGCCGAGCCGTACATCCCGCGGCGCGCGGAGCGCCACCTCGAGAAGGGGCGCGTCGTGATCTTCGGCGCCGGAGCGGGCCTGCCGTACTTCTCGACCGACACCGTGGCCGCCCAGCGCGCACTCGAGATCGACGCGGACGTGGTCCTGGTCGCGAAGAACGGCGTCGACGGCGTGTACTCGGACGACCCGCGCACCAACCCCGACGCGCACAAGATCGACGAGATCTCGTACCAGGAGGCGCTCCAGCGCGGACTCAAGGTCGTCGACTCGACCGCGTTCAGCCTCTGCATGGACAACGGGATGCCGATGCTCGTGTTCGGCATGGAGCCCGCGGGAAACGTGACGAAGGCGATCCTCGGCGAGAGCCTCGGCACCGTGGTGCGCAACGGCGCGCCGGTGCTCGGCCGATAGACTGACCCGAGTAGCGAACGAAGGAGCTCCCGTGATCGCGGATGTACTGTCCGATGCCACCGCACGCATGCACAAGGCCGTCGAGGTCGCGAAGGAGGACTTCGCCACGGTCCGCACCGGTCGCGCGAATCCGCAGCTCTTCCAGAAGATCTCGGTGAGCTACTACGGCACCCCGACGCCGCTCGCGCAGCTCGCCTCGCTGAACAACCCCGAGGCGCGCACGCTCGTGGTGACGCCCTACGACAAGAGCGCCCTGAAGGACATCGAGCAGGCCATCCGGGACATGCCGAACCTCGGCGCGAACCCCACCAACGACGGCAGCATCATCCGCGTGACGCTCCCCGAGCTCACCGAGGAACGCCGCAAGGAGTTCGTCAAGCTCGTCCGCGCGAAGGCGGAGGACGCGCGCGTGTCGGTCCGGAACATCCGTCGCAAGGCGAAGGACGACCTGGACTCGCTCAAGGGCGAGGTCGGGGACGACGAGGTGGCCCGCGCGGAGAAGGAGCTCGAGCAGATCACGAAGACGAACGTCGACGCGATCGACGAGGCCCTGAAGCGCAAGGAAGCCGAACTCCTCGAGGTCTAGGGGGACCATGTCGGGCGTCGAGGATGGGGAGCCGCCGGGCGCCGATGGGCCTGATCCCAACGGGCGCGGCGAGTTCCGGGCACAGGTGCACGCCAAGCGCGTCGACCTCGAGCGTCAGTTCGAGGCGTCGCGCGCGCAGTTCGACCAGGCGCAGGAGAAGATCAAGGCCAGGACCGGCCGGAACCTGATCCTCGCGATCGTGATCGGCGTCGCGTTCGGCGGTGCGCTGCTGCTGAGCCTGCTCGTCGTGAAAGAGCTGTTCATGCTCTTCGCAGTCGTCGTGGCGACCTTCGCGAGCCTCGAGCTCACGCAGGCGTTCCGCAAGGCGCAGATCCGCGTGCCGCTCGTGCCGTCGGTCGCGGTCGCGGTGATCACCGTGCCCATCGCGTACTACTTCGGCCCGGGCGGGCAGCTCATCGCCGTGCTCGCGGGCACCGTGCTCGTGGTGCTCTGGCGGCTCGTCGAGGCGGCGATCGAGGGCGGTGCCGCAGCCCCCAGCCGGAACGGCCTGCTCGGCGACCTGACCGCGTCGGCGTTCGTCCAGGGGTACGTGACCTTCCTGGCGACGTTCACGGTGGTCCTCACGGCGGCCGACGGCGGCCAGTACTGGACCCTCGCGTTCATCATCATCGCGGTCGCGTCCGACACCGGCGCGTACGCGTTCGGGCTCGCGTTCGGCAAGCACCCGATGGCTCCCGTGATCAGCCCGAAGAAGACGTGGGAGGGCTTCGCCGGCGCCGCTGGGACTAGCCTCGTGGCGGGCGTGGTCATCGCAGTCCTGATGCTCGGCCAGCCGTGGTGGTTCGGCCTCCTCTTCGGCGGGGCGATCATGCTCACCGCGACGCTGGGCGACCTCGCCGAGTCCCTGATCAAGCGCGACCTGGGCATCAAGGACATGAGTTCCTGGCTCCCGGGGCACGGCGGATTCCTCGACCGGCTGGACTCGATCCTGCCCTCGGCGGCCGTCGCGTACGTGGCGTTCCGCCTGTTCGGCTGACCATCGGAGATAATGGGTCGGTGCCTTCGACGTTCCCCCGCGCGCACCGCGGCCAGCTCGGCTATCGCATCGAGCAGGTCGAGGAGTTCCTCAAGGTCGCCAGACGCGCCTACGACGGCGCCGCGCTGCCCGACGACCCGCCCGTGTCCGCCGAGACGATCCGCCTGACCGCCTTCGCGATGCAGAAGGGCGGATACTCCACCGCCCACGTCGACGGGGCCCTCGAACGGCTCGAGGACGCCTTCGCGGCGGAGGAGCGGCAGATCGCGGCCCGCCTGCAGGGCGACGAGGCGTGGCTCGCCGAGGCGAGGACCACCGCCCAGGTCGTCGCGAACCGGCTCTCCCGGCCGGAGCGTGCGCGGTTCGACCGCGTGGGCCCGCTCGTGCTCGGGTATCGCGTGGACGAGGTCGACCGCTTCGCCGACAAGCTGACCCGGTACTTCCGCGACGGGTGGCCGATCGGCGTCGACGACGTGCGGACCGTGACGTTCCGGGCGCAGCGCGGCGGCTACCGCGAGGCCCAGGTCGACCTCGTGCTCGACGCCGTCGTCGACGTCATGCTCGCCGTCCGATGACGGATCGACGTCGACCGGGGCATCCGGTTCCACTCCGATCGGCTGCTCGTGGGTAGGCATGCGGGAGCCGGGGCCGCGGACGTCGCGCCGTCCCCCGGAGGTCCACGGCGATCGACCTGCCCCGCTCGCCGCAGCCGGTGCGTCGGCCGACGCGCACGGTGGGCGCACGCGTCAAGCAGGGAACCACGGTCGTGCTCGCGACGCTCTCGGTCTTCGGCCTCGTGGTGGTGAACCTCGCGGATCCGTTCGTGCGCGCCTCGGCCTCGTCGGGATTCGCCTCGGGCGACCGATTCGGCGGCCTCGACGTGCAGACCGTCGAGGCGGGCGGGGAGTACGACGTGACCGTCCAGCGCGAGGGCTATGTCGTCGAGGAGAAGGCGAAGGCATCGAAGACCGCCGCGTCGGGTTGGGCGCCGCCCGCGATCACGCCCGATCCGGGCTCCGCACAGGCGTACGCCGCCGGCGCCGTCGCGGCGCGGGGGTGGCCGACGACCGAGTTCGACTGCCTGGTCGCGCTGTGGTCGAAGGAGTCGGGCTGGCGCGTGAACGCGTACAACGCGAACTCCGGGGCCTACGGCATCCCGCAGGCGCTGCCGGGTTCGAAGATGGCGAGTGCCGGCGCCGACTGGGAGACGAACGCCGCGACGCAGATCGAGTGGGGCCTCGGCTACGTCCAGGGCCGGTACGCCACGCCGTGCGGCGCATGGGCGCACTCGCAGGAGAGCGGCTGGTACTGAGCCCCCGAGCACCGGAACGGCCGCCCTCGGGCGCACGACGGCGCGCGGTCCGCTCCTCGCGTCCCCCTCGTAGGATTGGGGGATGGCCCCCTCGAACCGATCCCACGGCAGGGCCGCCCGAGCCAGGGCGGGGCATCCCGAACTCGACGTCGAGCGGCTGACGGCCGGCTGGCGTCGCTCCGAGGCCCGGGGCGGGCGCGAGTGGAACGTCCAGCCCGTCTCCGAGGCGCAGGCGCTGAAGAGCTACTCGTGCCCGCAGTGCGGGCGGGAGATCCCGCCGGGCGTCGCGCACGTGGTCGTCTGGCGGGCCGACGGCGTGCTGGGCGAGGCGGCGGACCTCGCCGGTCGCCGGCACTGGCACACGAGCTGCTGGAGGACGGCGAACCCGTGAACGACGAGGTGATCGAGATCAGGTCGGGCGTCGAGCTGCCCGCCGTGCGCGAGGACATCGAGCTGCGGACCGCCGACGGGCTGACCCTCGTCGGCGAGCTCGCCGTGCCGGTGGACCGGGCGCCCGTCGCGACGCTCGTGACGCTGCATCCGCTGCCGACGCACGGCGGGTTCATGGACTCGCACATCCTGCGCAAGGCCGCGGCGCGCCTGCCCGCGCTCGCGGGGCTCGCCGTGCTGCGCTTCAATACGCGCGGCACCGTCTCGCCGCGCGGTCGGAGCGAGGGCGAGTTCGGCGACGGGGTCCACGAGCGAGCGGATGTCGCGGCCGCGATGGCGTTCGTCCACGAGCGCGGGCTTCCCCGACCGTGGCTCGTCGGCTGGTCGTTCGGCACGGAACTCGCGCTGAAGTACGGCCTCGCGCACGACATCGAAGGCGTCATCCTGCTGTCGCCGCCGCTGCGCCGCACGAGCGACGAGGAGCTCGCGGGATGGAACGGGCAGGATGTCCCGCTGCTCGCGATCGTCCCCGAGCACGACGACTTCCTCCGGCCGAAGGAGGCCTTCGAGCGGTTCGCCGCGGTGCCGCACGCGCGGGTCGTCGCGGTCGAGGGCGGCAAGCACCTCTGGGTGGGCGAGGCGCAGACGCGGCGCGTGCTCGACGAGATCGTCGACGAGGTCGTGCCGGGTTCCGCGCCCCTGCCGACGACCTGGCCGGTCGCGTCCGCCTGAAGGGGGCTCCGCTCGAGCCTCAGCGCGCGTTCTGCCAGGGGATGACGACCTGGCGCACGATGAGCAGGATCGCCGCGGCGACGGGGATCGCGATGAGGGCGCCGAGGATGCCGAGCAGCGTGCCGCCCGCGAGCGCGGCGACGACGACGACGGCCGCCGGGACCTTCACGGCGCGGTTCATGATGCGGGGCGAGAGGACGTATGCCTCCACCTGCATGTAGAGCAGGTACCAGATCGCGGCGGCGAGCGCCGTGAGCGGCGAGCCGAGTCCCGGCAGCAGGCAGATCAGCACGATGAGGATGGATCCGGTGAGCGTGCCGACGAGCGGCACGAGCGAGAACACGAAGGCCACGAACGCGAGCACCGCGGGGAACGGCGCCTGGATGATCGAGAGGAAGACGAAGCTCGCGGCGCCGTTGATCGCGGCGAGCGAGACCTGGCCGATCACGTAGTGGCCGACCGAGTCCGTGATCTGCTCGGTGAGGTCGGCGAATCGATCGCGACGCGAGGCCGGCACGAGCTGGACCAGGCCGCGCTTCATCGGGTTGATCGACGCCGTGAAGTAGAGCGTCAGGATGAACACGATCACGAAGGCGAACAGGCCGCTCCCGACCGCGACCGCGACGACGAGCACGCCGCCCGCGAGCTCGCTCAGCTTGCTCGGATTCCCGACGAACTCGAGCACCGCGTCCGACAGCGAGTCGTAGATGTCGCGGACCCGGATCATCGGGAACTGCTCCTGCAGCGCGTCGAGCCACTCGGTGCCGCTGAATCGGAGGACGATCCCGGGCACCGCCTCGATGAGGTCGGTCACCTGGTCCGCGATGATCGGGATGACGGCGAGCAGGAGGCCGGCCGCGACCACCGCGACGAGCGCGATGACGACCAGGATGGCGGCCCAACGGGGAAGCCCCCGGCGCTCGAACCAGGACACTGCCGGTTCGAGGCCGAGGGCCAGGAAGAGCGCCGCTCCGACGTACGTGAGGATCGTCGAGAGACTGGCGATCGAGTAGAGGATGAGGAGGCCGACGCCCACGCCGAGCGTGCCGACGAGGCCGACCCGGAACGCGTTCTGGATCCGCACGCCGGCCCCCTCGCCCGGCTCAGCGCTGTGCGGACTGCGCCGCGACCTGCTCCGCCTGCGTGAGCACGCCGCGGAGGCTCTCGAAGTAGCCCGCGACGGCGTCGCGCTCGATGCGGATCTCGGCGAGCCGGTCCTCGGCGTCGGCGACGAGCGCACGCGTGCGCTCCTCGGCGTCGGCGATGAGCTTGCGCGCCTGTCCGTGCGCGTCGGAGACCCGCTTGCTCGCTTCCTCGTCGGCGCGGTCGCGGATCGCGGAGATCTCGGACCGGACCTCGTTCTGGAGGCGGTCGGCCTCGGCGCGGGCCTCGGAGGTGCGTGCGGTGACCTCGTTGAGCTCCGCGGTGGCGTCCGCGACGAACTTCTTGGTCTCGGCGACCGCCTCGCGGTGGCGCGTGAGGAGCTCCTGCTCGGCCTCGTCGCGCTTGGTGGCGATCTCGGCGTCGAGGTCGAGACGGGCCTGCTCGACCTCGCGGCGCATGCGGTTCACCTCGTGGGTGGACTTCTTGCGCATCGCGGTGAGCTGGTTGTCGAGGTCGATGCGCGACTGCTCGGCCTCGGCCTCGAAGTCGGCGCGCGCCTGCTCCTGCTCGAGGGTGAGGTCGGCGCGCGTCTGCTCGAGCTCGGCGGCGTGCTTGAGGCGGATGCGCTCGAGCTCGTTGGTGAGCTTCAGGCGGGCGGTCTCGGTCTCACGGTCGAGGTCGACGCGCACCTGCTCGCGCTCCTGGGCGAGTTCGTCGCGGGCCGAAGCGAGCTCGCGCTCGAGGTCGGTGCGCGCCTGCTCGAGCTCCTGCTCGAAGGAGAGGCGGCGCTCCGCGATCTCGGCCTCGATGCCCGCACGCGCGTCGGCGGTCTCGGACGCGAGGTCGAGCTTGGCCTGCTCGGTCTCGGTCGCGAGATCGATCCGCGCCTGCTCGGTCTCCTTCGCGAGCTCCGCGCGCTGGCGGTCGAGCTCGGCGGCGACCTCGGCCCGGGTCTGCTCGGTCTCCTGCGTGAGGCCGGCGGCGGTCGCGCGGGCCTCGTTCGCCTCGGTGTTGGCGATGACCAGGATCTCCTGCGCCTTGCGCTCGGCCTCGGCGACCTTCGCGGCGGCGTCGCGCTTCGCGCTCGAGCGCGCCTCGGCGGCCTCGGTGGTGACGGCGCCGCGGATCGCGGCGGCGTCGCGCGTGGCATCCTGACGCAGCTGCTCGCTCGACTCCTGCGCGCGCGCGACCATGTCGTCGGCCTCGACGCGCGCGTTCTCGAGCACCCGGGCGGCCTGGGCGCGGGCCTCGCTCAGCGTGCGGTCGGCGAGTTCCTGCGCGTCCGACTTGAGGAGGTGGACCTCGTCCTCGGCGGCGCGCCGGAGCTTCTCGGCGTCGATGTCCGCCTGGGCGATGAGGCGGGTCGACTGCTCCTCGGCGACGCGCAGCGTGTTCTCGAGCTTGGTGCCGAGGCCGGAGAACGTCGGGCTGCCGACCTCCTCGAGTTCGGCCACGAGCTCCTCGATGCGCGCGAGGAGCCGCTTGTTCTCCTTCTGGACCTCGCCGCTCTGGCTGTTCGCGGTGATGACGTCCCGACGCAGGCCGTTGATGGCCCGATCGACTTCGTCCTTGTCGTATCCGCGGAACACCTGGGTGAACTCGGTCTCTTCGACGGCCATCTTTCCTCCGGGTCTGTGTCCCGCGCGCGGGGGGTTCCGCGGGATCCCTGAAGATTGTACGGACACAGCAGCCCCGCGGCCCAACCCCCGTTTCCAGCGAACGCGGAGGCCGCTCCCAGCGGTGACCGGTAGTGTGGGCGAGTCTGTGTTCGATGGCCGCACGTTCGCGGCCCCATTGGAGTGCCAGTGCGTTTCGTCTTCGCCATCGTCGCGTTCTTCGCCGCGGCCGTGATGATCGGGCTCGGCATCGCCCAGCGCACGGTGTTCCTCGAGCCGGACCGCGTGGCGCTCACCGTGAAGATCGACTCCGACGAGGCCGACTACGCCGTGATCGCGCCGGACGCGCTCTCCGCCCACGACGGGCACCAGTCGCTGCGCGTCTCGGGCGAGGGCAGCGTGTTCCTGGCCTACGGCCGGAGCTCGGACGTCGAGGCGTGGATCGGCGAGGACCCGTTCGTGACGGTGCACTACGACGCCGAGGCGGGCGAACTGCTCGCCGACGCGGGCGGCGACGAGGACGCGGAGACCCCGTCGACGGATGCCCCGGCCACGGATGCCCCGGCCACGACGGCGCCGGCCCCGGATGCCTCCGCACCGGCGACGCCCGCCCCGGGAGCGGAGGCCGCGGAAGCGGTCTCGCCCGCAGGCAGCGACCTCTGGCTCGACGAGATCACCGGCGACGGCGAGGTCGTGCTGAACGCCGACGTGCCCGACGACGTCTCGGTGATCGTCGCCTCGGGCAGCGCCGACCCGCTGCCCGACGAGGTGTCGATCGCCTGGCCGGTGGACAACGCCACGCCGTGGGCGGGCCCGCTCATCACCGCGGGTGCCATCGTGTTCCTCGCGGGCATCGCGCTCCTCGTCTCCGGAATCCTCCACCACCGTCGTTCGCGCGGCCCGCGCCGCAACCTCCCGAAGGGTCCGAGGCCGCGACTCCAGCTCGGCGCCGGGACGCGTCGCGGCGGCACCGCCGGGCGCCGCTCCGGCGGCCGCCGGGCGTTCGTCGCGGCATCCGTGCTCGTCCCCGCACTCGCGCTCTCGGCATGCTCGGCCGACTACTGGCCGAGCTTCGAGCAGCCCGCCGAGTCGGCCGCGCCGACGACGCCGGCCCCGACGCCCGAGCCGACCGGCGAGGCGGGCGCGGACGCGGGGGAGGAGTCCGAGGACGACCAGCCCGCGGTTCCCGCCGTGACCGAGTCCCAGATGGAGACCATCATGGGCCGCGTGGCCGGCGTCGCGGCCGACGCGGACGCCGCGCTCGACGGCCAGCTCGCCGCGACGCGCTTCGTCGGCCCGGCGCTCGTCGCCCGCCAGGCGAACTACGCGATCCGCGCGCAGCTGCCGGACCAGGCGGCACTGCCCGCGATCCCGTCGGAGCCGCTCACGCTCACGCTGCCGCAGCAGGCGAAGGGATGGCCGCGCACGGTGCTCGCCGTCGCGAACGCGTCGGACGACCCGACGGTCGCCCCGAGCGCGCTCGTGCTGACGCAGGAGTCGCCGCGCGCGGACTACCGGATCCTCTACGCGATGTCGCTCGTCCCCGAGGCGGAGTTCCCCGAGGTCGCGCCCGCGAGCATCGGCGCCCCGCTGATCTCACCGGAGTTCAAGGGGCTCGTGCTCCCGCCGGGGCAGGTCGCGGCGGCGTACGCGGACGTGCTCATCAACGGCGACGCCTCGCAGTTCGCCGCGCTGTTCGACCCCGAGGGCGACGTGCTGCGCCAGCAGCTCGGCGTCGAGGGCCAGGCTGCGCAGCGCGCGCAGCTGCCGCCCACCGCGACCGCGACGTATTCGAATGCGGTCGGCGACAGCCCGGCGGTCGCGCTCGCGACGAACGATTCGGGTGCGCTCGTCAGCGTGTCGATCCAGCAGACCGAGCACGTCGCGCCGAACGACGGCGGCACCATCGGCTTCCAGGCCGGCGCGCCCGGGGCTGCGCTGAGCGGCTTCACGGGCAAGAGCGCGAAGGGCGTGCAGCGGGTCATCGGCATCCAGATCCTGTTCTACATTCCGAGCGTCGGCTCGGACGAGCTGATCAGCGTGCTCGGCTGGTCGGAGAGCCTCATCGGAGCATCGGAGATACCGTGACCAACGCCACCCCGCCCCAGCCCGGCCTTCGCGGCGCCATCGACCTCTCGTCGCTCGTGCAGCGCGGCCCCGCGCCCACCGGGGCGTCCGCGCCCGACGCGGCGGGCGCCGCCGCGGACGGCCTCGTGTTCGAGGCGGACGACGCGACGTTCGGCCCCGTGGTCGAGCGGTCCCGCACGGTCCCGGTCGTCGTCGTCGTGTGGGCCGACTGGAACGAGCCGTCGGTCGAGCTCGTCGACGCGCTGGCCGGGCTCGTCCGGGCCCGTGCGGGCCGGCTGGTGCTCGCGGCCGTCGACGGCGAGCGCAGCCCGCAGGTCGCGCAGGCCCTGCAGGTGCAGTCCGTGCCGACGGTCGTCGCCCTCGTGGCGGGGCAGCCGGTGCCGCTCTTCCAGGGCGTGCAGCCCGCCGACGTGATCGAGCAGGTCTTCGACCAGCTGCTCGCCCTCGCCGAGCAACACGGCGTGACCGGCACCGTGGACGCGGGCGACGGCGGCGATGCGCCTGCCGATGCGGAGCCCGCGGAGGAGCCGCTGCCGCCGCTGCACCAGGAGGCGTTCGACGCGATCTCGAACGGCGACTTCGCCGCCGCGGCGCAGGCGTACCGCACCGCGATCGCGCAGGACCCGCGCGACGCGCTCGCCGTGGCGGGGCTCGCGCAGGCGAATCTGCTCGGCCGGCTGCAGGGCCGCACGCTCGACGAGATCCGCTCGGCCGGGGCGGCGGCGCCCGACGACCTCGACGCGCAGTTGGCGGTCGCCGACCTCGACCTCTCGGGCGGGCACGTCGACGACGCGTTCGCGCGGCTGCTCGACCTGTTCCCGAAGCTCGACCAGAAGTCGCGCGACCTCGTGCGCGAGCGGCTCGTGGAGCTGTTCGAGGTCGTCGGCGTGGACGACCCGCGGGTCGTCGCGGCGCGCCGACGCCTCGCCAGCCTCCTGTACTGAGCCGACCCGCGGCCTCCGCCGCCGAAGCACCCCGGGCGCCGCGGCGCACTCAGGTGCCGCGGCGCCGACGGCCGCGTCCGGCCTCAGCCCTCGAAGCGGAACCAGACCGCGCCGAGCGGCGGCAGCGTGAACGCCGCCGACGCGGGACGGCCGCCCCACGGCTCCTCGGTCGCCTCGACCGCGCCGAGGTTCCCGACTCCCGACCCGCCGAACTCGAGGGCGTCGGAGTTGAGGATCTCGATCCAGCGCCCGGCCGACGGGAGTCCGAGGCGGAATCCCTCGTGCGGGTGGCCTGCGAAGTTCACGGCGCACAGCAACGGGTTGCCGTCGCGGTCCCGCCGCAGGAAGGCGATGACGTTCGCATCCGCGGCGCCGCCCTCGACCCAGTCGAAGCCGTCCGAGTCGTCGTCGAGCTGCCAGAGCGCGGGCGTCTCGCGGTAGCGCGCGTTGAGCGCGCGCACGAACTCGGCGAGCCGGCGGTGCGACGGCTGGTCGAGCATCCACCAGTCGAGTCCGCGCTGTTCGCTCCACTCCGAGAGCTGTCCGAACTCCTGGCCCATGAACAGCAGCTGCTTGCCGGGGTGCGCCCACATGTAGGCGAGGTACGCACGCGCGTTCGCGAGCTGCTGCCAGTGGTCGCCCGGCATCTTGCGCAGCAGCGACCCCTTGCCGTGCACGACCTCGTCGTGGCTGATCGGCAGGATGAAGTGCTCGCTGAACGCGTACAGGAACCCGAACGTGAGCTCGTTGTGGTGGTACGCGCGGTACATCGGGTCGCGCTGGATGTACTCGAGCGTGTCGTGCATCCAGCCCATGTTCCACTTGTAGCCGAAGCCGAGCCCGCCCGAGCTCGTGGTCGCGGTCACGCCGGGCCAGCTCGTCGACTCCTCGGCGATCACGACGACGCCCGGGTTGCGCTTGTACGCGGTCGCGGTCGCCTCCTGGAGGAAGGAGATCGCCTCGAGGTTCTCGCGTCCGCCGTGGACGTTGGGCTCCCACTCGCCGTCCTTGCGCGAGTAGTCGAGGTAGAGCATCGAGGCGACCGCGTCCACGCGGAGGCCGTCGACGTGGAAGTCCTCGAGCCAGAACAGCGCGTTCGCGACCAGGAAGTTCCGCACGCGCGGGTTGCCGTAGTCGAACACGTAGGTGCCCCACTCGCGCTGCTCGCCGCGCCGGGGGTCCGGGTGCTCGTAGAGCGGTTCGCCGTCGAAGCGCGCGAGCGCCCACTCGTCCTTCGGGAAGTGGCCGGGGACCCAGTCCATGATCACGCCGATGCCGGCCTGGTGCAGACGGTCGATCAGGTACCGCAGGTCGTCGGGTGTCCCGAAGCGGCTCGTCGCCGCGAAGTAGCCGGTCACCTGGTACCCCCAGGACCCGCCGAACGGATGCTCCGCCAGGGGCAGGAACTCCACGTGCGTGTACCCCAGCCACTGCAGGTACTCGATGAGCTCGTCCGCGATCTCGCGGTAGCCCTTGCCGGGGCGCCACGAGCCGAGGTGGAGCTCGTAGATGCTCATCGGGAGCTCGTGCGGGTTCGCGTGGGCGCGGCGGGACATCCACTCGCCGTCGTTCCAGTCGTGCGCGGCCTCGAAGACGATCGATCCGGTCGCCGGCGCGACCTCGGCCATGCTCGCCATCGGGTCGGCGCGCATGACCCACTCGCCCGACTGCGTCCGGATCTGATACTTGTACACGGATCCCGGCGCCAGGTCGGGCACGAAGAGCTCCCAGACGCCGCTCGCGCCCATGCTCCGCATGGCGTGCGACTGTCCGTCCCAGCTGTTGAAGTCGCCCACGAGGCGGACGCCCGTGGCACGCGGCGCCCAGACCGCGAACGAGATGCCGGTCACCGGGCCGCCGGTCGCCCAGTGCGAGCGCCGGTGCGCGCCGAGCACGTGCCAGAGCTGCTCGTGGCGTCCCTCCTGGATGAGGTGGAGGTCGAGCTCGCCGACCGACGGGGCGAACCGGTACGGGTCGTCGGCCGTCCAGTCGACGCCGCCCGCGTAGGTCGCGCGCACGCGGTACCCGGTGTCGCCGAACTCGCCGGCGCCCGCCCAGATGCCGGCGCCCACGTGCCCGAGCGGGACCGTCGTGCCGTCCTCGAGGATCGCCTCGACCGTCTCGGCGAGCGGGCGCCGCACGCGGATCACCGAGCGCGGTCGCCCTGCGGCACCTGATTCGAGGTCGTGCCGACCGAGCACCGCGTGCGGGTCGGAGTGGCGCCCCTCGGCGAGGGCGGCGAGGACGCCGTCGTCGATCCGGGGGCCCGTGTCGTCCTGTGCCAAGCTAGCTCCGCTTCCGTTCGCCGCGAACCCGGGGTCGGTCGCGGATGACCTGCAGCACGTGCGCCGGCCGCTCGAACGCGTCGAGCCGGACGTAGTTGTCCGCGGACCAGTCCCAGCGATCCCCGCTGACGAGGTCCTCGACCGCGAACCGCTGCCCGGGTTCGAGGCCGAGCGCCTCGAGGTCCAGGTGCACGGCGGTCTCGCGCACGGAGTGGGGGTCCACGTTGACCACGACGATGACGGTGTCCGCGACGCCGGTGCCGGTGAAGCGGGCGTCGAGGTGCTTCGAGTAGGCGAGCACGGCGTCGTCGTCGGTGCGGTGCAGGCGGAGGTTCCGGAGCTGGCCGAGGGCCGGATGCGCCGCCCGGATGCCGTTCAGGATGCCGAGGTACAGCGCGAGCGACCGGCCCTCGCGCTCGGCGAGCGCGAAGTCGCGGGGCTTGTACTCGTACTTCTCGTTGTCGATCGCCTCTTCGGCGCCGGGGCGCGCGACGGCCTCGAAGAGCTCGAAGCCCGAGTACACGCCCCAGGACGGCGCGGCGGTCGCGGCGATCGTGGCCCGCACGCTGAACGCCGCCGGCCCGCCGAACTGGAGGTACTCGGTGAGGATGTCGGGCGTGTTCACCCAGAGGTTCGGCCGCAGGTAGTCGGCGGTGGACTCGGCGAGCGAGACGAGGTACTCCTCGAGCTGCTCCTTGGTGTTGCGCCACGTGAAGTACGTGTACGACTGCTGGAATCCCGCCGCCGCGAGCGCGCCCATGGGCGCGGGCCGCGTGAAGGCCTCGGCGAGGAAGACCGCGCCGGGCTCCTCCTCCCGGACGGTCCGGATGAGCCGTTCCCAGAACCAGAGCGGCTTGGTGTGCGGGTTGTCGACGCGGAAGATGCGCACGCCCTGCTTCATCCAGTGCCGCACGATCCGCAGGACCTCGGCGAACAGGCCCTCGGGGTCGTCGTCGAAGTTGATCGGATAGATGTCCTGGTACTTCTTCGGCGGGTTCTCGGCGTACGCGATCGTGCCGTCCGGCAGGACCGTGAACCACTCCGGGTGCGCTGTCACCCACGGGTGGTCGGGCGAGGCCTGGAGCGCGAGGTCGAGCGCGACCTCGATCCCGAGCGCCTGCGCGCGGCGCACGAACGCGCGGAAGTCGGCGAGCGTGCCGAGGTCGGGATGCACCGCGTCGTGTCCGCCGGGGGTCCCGTCGGCGAGCGGGCCGCCGATGGCCCACGGCGAGCCGGGATCGCCCGGCTTCGGGTCGAGCGAGTTGTTGCGCCCCTTGCGGTTGGTCACGCCGATGGGATGGATCGGCGGCAGGTACACCACGTCGAACCCCATCGCGGCGACGCCGTCGAGGCGGCGGAGCGCGGTGCGGAAGGTCCCGCTCTTCCACGTCCCGTCCTTCTGGCGCCGGGCGCCCTCCGAGCGCGGGAAGAGCTCGTACCAGGCGCCGACGCCGGCCCGCCGGCGCTCGACGAGCAGTTCGCGTTCCGGCGCCTCGGTCCGCAGGCGCGCGAGCGGCCGGATCCGGAAGTCCTCGAAGCGCGGGTCGTCGATCAGCGCCCGCCGCTCGGCGGGCGCCTGCTCGGCGTCGCGGAGCGCGCTCGCGAGGTCGGCGAGCCGCCGCCTGGACGCGATCGGCCGGCGGGTCTCGCCGACCGCCCGGTCGAGCAGTCGCGCGCCGATCTCGTACATGATCGCGACGTCGACGCCCGCGTCGACCTTGATGGCCGCGTCGTGACGCCAGGTGCCGATCTCGTCGCCGAATCCGACGACCGTCCACCGCCACACGCCGACCTCGTCGAGCTGGAGCAGCGCCTCCCACCGGTCGGTGCCCGGCGCGATGGGCGACATCCGCTCGACGACGCGTCGGCCCGACGGCGACACGGCCTCCACGAGCGCGCCGACCAGGTCGTGCCCCTCGCGGAACACGGTCGCGCGGAACGGGACGACCTCGCCCTCGAAGGCCTTCGGCCGGGCGGCGCCATCGGGGACGGCCGGGGTGACCAGGAGGACCGGGATGCGCCCGGTGAGGGCGGAGGGGGACGTCACGAGTCGACCGTAGCGCGGAATGCGTCGCGCGGGTGAGTCACGATTCCGTCATCCGCGCGACACACATCGCTCATAGGGTGAGGAAGGTGAAGCCGATCCGCAAGTTCACCGTCCGGGCGGTCGTACCCGCCCCGCTGTCGGCCCTCGAGGAGCTCGCCGGCAACCTCCGCTGGTCCTGGCACGAGCCCACCAGGCGGCTCTTCGAGCACATCGATCCCGAATCCTGGGCCGCGATCGGGCGGGATCCGGTGGCGCTGCTCGGCGAGGTCCATCCGTCGCGCCTCGACGCGCTCGCCGCCGACGACGGGTACGTCGCGTGGGCCGAGCGCGAGCGCGCCGACCTGCGCGCCTACCTCGAGCACCCGCGCTGGTACCAGGGGCTCGGCGAGGATGCCCCGCGCACGATCGCCTACCTCTCGCCCGAGTTCGGGATCACCGAGGCGCTGCCGCAGTACTCGGGCGGCCTC
This sequence comes from Agromyces sp. MMS24-JH15, assembly GCF_043518605.1. Classification (GTDB taxonomy): domain Bacteria; phylum Actinomycetota; class Actinomycetes; order Actinomycetales; family Microbacteriaceae; genus Agromyces. The sequence goes on along the minus strand of NZ_CP171358.1, from coordinate 3,506,668 downwards.
GGCATCCTCGCGGGCGACCACCTGAAGGCCGCGAGCGACCTCGGCGTCCCGATCGTCGGCGTCGGCCTCTTCTACAAGTCGGGCTACTTCTCGCAGTCGATCTCGCCCGACGGCTGGCAGCGCGAGCGGTACCCGGTGCACGACCCGGACGGGCTCCCGCTCACCCTGCTCCGCCGACCCGACGGCACCCCGGCCGTGGTCGTCCTCGCGCTGCCCGGCGATCGCGCGCTCGCCGCGCGGATCTGGGTCGCCGACGTCGGGCGCGTGCCCCTTCTCCTGCTGGACACCGACCTCCCCGCGAACTCCGACGAGCTGCGCACGGTCACCGACCGCCTCTACGGCGGCGGCGGCGAGCACCGGCTCCTCCAGGAGCTGCTGCTCGGGATCGGCGGGTTCCGCGCGCTCGCGCTGTGGGCCGAGATCACCGGCCGGCCCGGGCCCGAGGTCTTCCACATGAACGAGGGGCACGCGGGCTTCCTCGGGCTCGAGCGGATCTCCTCGCTCATCGGGCGGGGATTCAGCTTCCGCGACGCGCTGCAGCTGGTCCGCGCGGGCACCGTGTTCACCACGCACACGCCCGTCCCCGCGGGGATCGACCGGTTCGACCGCGCGCTCGTCGAGCGCTTCCTGACGCCGATGCTGCTGCCGGGCGTCGACCCGGCGGACGTGCTGCCGCTCGGCCTCGAACCGGGCGCCGACCCCGAGACCGGCGCGTTCAACATGGCGGTCATGGGCCTGCGGCTCGCGCAGCACGCGAACGGCGTCTCGAAGCTCCACGGCGAGGTGAGCCGGCGCATGTTCGGAGCGCTCTGGCCGGGCTTCGACGCCGCCGAGGTGCCCATCACGTCGGTCACGAACGGCGTGCACGCGCCCACGTGGACCGCGCCCGCGCTCATCTCGCTCACCGAGCAGACGCTCGGCACCGTCGACACCGAGCACGCCGACTGGCTGAGCCCCGCACTCGACGACGGCGACCTCTGGACCGTGAAGCGCCGGATGCGCGACCAGCTCGTCGACGACGCCCGTCGGCGCCTGGCCGAGTCATGGGTCGAGCAGCACTCGGGCGCGGCCGCGCCCGAGTGGCTCCGGAAGGTGCTGGACCCCGACGTGCTCACGGTCGGCTTCGCGCGCCGGGTGCCGACCTACAAGCGGCTCACGCTCATGCTGAAGGACCCGGACCGGCTGCGCGGGATCCTCACGCACCCCGATCGGCCCGTGCAGTTCGTCATCGCGGGCAAGTCGCACCCCGCGGACGACGAGGGCAAGCGGCTCATCCAGGAGCTCGTCCGCTTCGCGCAGGACCACGACGTGCGCGACCGGATCGTGTTCCTCCCCGACTACGACATGGGCATGGCGGCGCTCCTGTACCCGGGCTGCGACGTGTGGCTGAACAACCCGCTGCGTCCGCTCGAGGCGTGCGGCACGTCCGGCATGAAGGCCGCGATGAACGGCGCGCTCAACCTGTCGATCCTCGACGGCTGGTGGGCCGAGTTCGCCGAGGAGGACTACGGCTGGGTCATCCCGTCGGCCGACGCGGCCGGCGACGAGGGCGAGCGCGACGCGATCGAGGCCGCGGCGCTCTACGACCTCCTCGAGCACCGGATCGCGCCGCGCTTCTACGACCGGAACGACGACGGGGTCCCCGTCGACTGGGTGCGCATGCTGCGCAGCACGCTCGCGACGCTCGTCCCCGAGCTCGGCGCGGACCGCATGGTCAGGGAGTACGTCGACCGGTTGTACCGGCACGCGTGGCGGCACGCGGTCGCGGTCGGCGCGGACGACGCTCGCGGGGCCCGCGAGCTCGCCGCGTTCGGGGCGCGCGTGCGCGAGGCGTGGCCGAAGGTGCGGGTCGTGCACGTCGAGTCCGGCGGCATCGAGACCCCGCACGTCGGCGACGAGCTGCAGCTGCGGGCCAGCATCGACCTCGGATCGCTCGACCCGGCCGACGTCGCCGTCGAGGTCGTCTACGGGCGGAGCCGCGCGGACGACACGCTCGCGGACGTGCGCATCGCCGAGCTCGCGCTCGCCAAGTCGCCGTCCAAGGGCGGAGCCGCGACGTGGGGCGGGGCCATCGCGCTCGATCGCGCGGGCGCGTTCGGCTACACGGTGCGCGTCGTGCCGCGGCATCCGATGCTGCTCAGCACCGCCGAGCTAGGGCTCGTCGCGACCGCGGAGTAGCCATCGACGGGGCGCCCGCGGTGCGGCGCGCCCCGTCGGAGGGCTCCGGTTCCCGGCGCGCCCCCTCGGAAGGCTCCGGTTCCCGGAATCCGCTCAGCGCGCGCGGGCGATCGGCGCGTAGCGCCCGCCCGTGACGGCGAGCAGGTCGTCCGGCGCGAGCTCGAGGTCGAGTCCCCGCCGTCCGCCCGACACGAGGATCGACTCGCACAGGATCGCCGAGTCGTCGAGCACGGTCGGCAGCGACGTCTTCTGCCCGATCGGGCTGATCCCGCCGACGACGTACCCGGTCCGGCGCTCGGCGACCGCAGGGTCGGCCATCTCGGCGCGGCGCCCGCCGACCGCCGCGGCGAGCGCCTTGAGGTCCAGCTGCAGGGCGACCGGCACGATGCCGACGGCGAGCGCGCCGTCGACCGTCGCGAGCAGCGTCTTGAACACGCGCTCGGGTTCGACGCCGAGCTTCCGGGCCGCCTCGAGGCCGTACGCCGCGGCCCTCGGGTCGTGCTCGTACGCGAGCGCCCGGAACGCGATGCCGGCGCGCTGGAGCGCGAGCGTCGCGGGCGTGCCCGCGGTCTCGGGGCGACGGGCCATCAGGCGTCGCCCTCCGCGCGGTAGAGCTGGATCGACATGGGCGCGATCTCGACACGGTCGCCGGGGTAGGCGTCCTCGCCGACGACGTCCGGCCACTCGCTCGCCGAATCCCAGAGCAGCGTGTAGTGGCCGATGCCCTCGTGCTCGGGGAGCACGACCGCGGTCTCGGCCTCGTTCGCGTGGATCACGAGCAGGATGCGGTTGAACGCCTCGAACTCGGGCGTCGACGCGGCCAGGTACTGCAGCGTGCGCTCGGCGGGGGAGTTCCAGTCGTCGATCGTCATGGTGTCGCCGTCGGCGTTGTACCAGTCCATCTGCGTCGCGCTCGGCGTGGTCTCGCCGAACTTGCCGAAGCGCACCGGGCGCAGCGCGGGGTTCTCGGCGCGCAGCCGGATCAGCCGGCGGACCGTCGCCAGGAGCGCGCGCTGGTCGTCGGTGCGCGACCAGTCGAGCCAGGTCAGTTCGCTGTCGTGGCAGTACGCGTTGTTGTTGCCGCGCTGGGTGCGCGCGACCTCGTCGCCCGCGGTGAGCATGGGAACGCCGGCCGACAGCAGCAGCGTGCCGAGCAGGTTCCGGATGCTCCGCCGCCGTGCCGCGCGGATCTCCGGGTCGCGAGTCGGGCCCTCGACGCCGTGGTTGTACGAGTTGTTGCCGTCGGTGCCGTCGCGGTTCTCCTCGCCGTTGCCGAGGTTGTGCTTCGCGTCGTAGGCGACGAGGTCGGCGAGCGTGAACCCGTCGTGCGCGGTGACGAAGTTGAGGCTCGCGAGCGGTCCGCGCACGGCCGCGAACGTGTTGGAGGAGCCGGCCAGCCGGTTCGCGAGCCGGCCGATCCCGCTGCCGGCGGTCCCGTGCTCGCGCTCGCGACGCAGGTCGCCGAGCCAGAAGTCGCGCACGCGGTCGCGGTAGCGGTCGTTCCACTCGCTGAACCCGATCGGGAAGTTGCCGGTCTGCCAGCCGCCGGGGCCGACGTCCCACGGCTCGGCGATGAGCTTGGACCGGCCGAGGACCGGGTCGGCGAGCATCGCCTGCAGGAGCGGGTGGTCGGGGGTGTAGGCGTTGCGGCCGTCGCGGCCGAGCGTCGCGCCCAGGTCGAGGCGGAACCCGTCGACCTGGAGTTCGTCCGCGAAGTACCGCATGGAGTCGAGCACGAGCCGGATCGGCGCGGGGTGCGAGAAGTCGAGCGAGTTCCCGCAGCCGGTGGTGTCGACGTAGCGGCCGTGCGCGTCGTGCCGGTAGTAGCCGGCGTTGTCGATGCCGCGGAAGCTGAAGGTCGGGCCCTGTCGCCCCTCCTCGGCGGTGTGGTTGTAGACGACGTCGAGGATCACCTCGATGCCGGCCTCGTGCAGCCGGCGCACCATGCCCGCGAACTCGCGGCGGACCGCGGCCGGTCCCTGGGACTGCGCGGCGGCGCTCGCGTACGGCGAGTGCACCGAGAAGTAGGACAGCGTGTTGTACCCCCACGCGTTGACCTTGCCCTGGCGGATCAGGCGGTCCTCGGTCACGTACGCGTGCACGGGGAGGAGCTCGACGGTCGTGACGCCGAGGTCGCGCAGGTGCCCGATCGAGGCGTCGTGCGCGAGCCCGGCGTACGTGCCGCGCAACTCGGCCGGGATGGCCGGGTTCGCCCGGCTGAAGCCGCGGACGTGGAGTTCGTAGACGACCGTGTGGTCGAGCCCGATGCGCGGCTTCTCGACGCCGCCCCAGTCGAACCCCTCGTCGGCGAGCGACCCGAGCGCGATCCCGCGCCACGAGCGCGGGCCGGCGTGCAGGATGCCCCGGGCGTACGGATCGAGCAGGGTCTTCGCGGGGTTGAACGCGTGCTCGGGCCCGGAGGGCCCGTCGACGAGCAGGCCGTACCGGGCGTTGCGCACGAGCGAGGCCGCGGTGCCCTCCCAGACGCCGTGCTCGTCGCGCTCGAGCCGCACGCGCTCGACGGCCCAGTCGAGGTCCTCGGCCGAGAAGACCTCGAGCTCGACCGTCTCGGCGTGCCCGCTCCAGACGCGGATGCGCCCGCCGTCCGGACCCGGGCGGACGCCGAGGTCGTGGAGCGGATCGGACGGCTGTTCGGGCATGCGTTCTAGAGTAGTTCGATCGAGAGCGCTCACATTCGAGCACGCTGGACGGAGGGAGCGCGCACGGTGGCCTACCTCGACCACGCCGCGACGACGCCGATGCGCCCGGAGGCGATCCGCGCCCTCACCGAGGCGCTCGCACTCGTCGGGAACCCGGCCTCGATCCACAGCGACGGCCAGCGCGCGAAGCGCCTCCTCGAGGAGTCCCGCGAGCAGGTGGCGGCCACGCTCGGCGCCGACGCGATCGAGGTCGTGCTCACCGGCAGCGGCACCGAGGCGGTGAACCTCGCGCTGAAGGGGATGTACTGGCGGCGGCGCCGCGACGCGCGGGGCCCGGTCGTGGTGTTCCCCGCGGGCGAGCACCACGCGACGATCGACACGGTCGAGTGGCTCGCCGAGCACGAGGGCGCCGAACTCGTCGAGGTCCCGCTGGACCGCGTCGGCCGGGTCCGGCTCGACGCGCTCGCCGAGGTGCTCGACCGGCACGGGGCATCCGTCGCGCTCGTCACGATGCTCTGGGCGAACAACGAGGTCGGGACCATCCAGCCCGTCGCCGAGGCCGCGACGCTCGCGGCGCGCGCGGGCGTGCCGCTGCACGTCGACGCGATCGCGACCTACGGGCAGGTCCCGATCGGGTTCCGGGCGCTTCGGCGCGAGACGGATGCCCCGCCGGGCGCCGGGCTCGTCGCCCTCAGCGTCTCCGCGCACAAGGTGGGCGGGCCGGCCGGCATCGGCGCGCTCGTGCTCGACCGCACAGCCGCGATCGAGCCGCTCCTGCACGGCGGCGGCCAGCAGCGGCGCATCCGCTCGGGCACGCAGGATGTCGCGGCGGCCGCGTCGTTCGCCGCGGCCGCGGTCGCGGCCGAGGCCGCGCGAGAGGCCGACGCGGTGCGCGTCGCGGCGCTGCGCGACCGCCTCGTGGCGGGGGTCGCCGCGATCGCGCCGGACGCCGTGCTCTCGGGCGATCCCGACCCGGCGGGCCGACTGCCCGGCAACGCCCACTTCGCGTTCCCGGGCCGCGAGGGCGATTCGCTGCTGTTCCTGCTGGATGCGGCGGGCGTGTCGGTCTCGACCGGTTCGGCGTGCCAGGCGGGCGTGCCCGAGCCGTCGCACGTGCTGCTGGCGATGGGCCGCTCCGAGGCCGATTCGCGCGGAGCGCTGCGGATCACGCTCGGGCACGACTCCACGGCGGCCGACGTCGACGCGTTCCTCGCGGCGCTGCCCGAGGCGGTCGAGCGGGCGACGCGGGCGGGCCTCGCGGCACGCGCGACCAGCTTCGACCGCTGACCCGGGGCATCCGCTCAGGCCCGCCGCGTACGCTGGGACCATGCGGATCCTGGCAGCGATGAGCGGCGGCGTCGACAGCGCCGTCGCCGCCGCGCGCGCGGTCGAGGCGGGGCACGACGTCGTCGGCGTGCACCTCGCGCTCAGCCGCAACGCCGGCACCCTGCGCACGGGCAGCCGCGGCTGCTGCACGATCGAGGACTCGATGGATGCGCAGCGCGCCGCGAACGCGCTCGGCATCCCGTACTACGTGTGGGACTTCTCGGAGCGGTTCAAGGCCGACGTCGTCGACGACTTCATCGCCGAGTACGCGGCCGGGCGCACGCCGAACCCCTGCATGCGCTGCAACGAGCGCATCAAGTTCGCCGCGCTGCTCGAGAAGGCGCTCGCGCTCGGCTTCGACGCGGTCGCGACCGGCCACTACGCGAAGATCGAGACGGATGCCTCGGGCCGCCGCGAGCTCCACCGCGCGAGCGCGGAGGCGAAGGACCAGTCCTACGTCCTCGGCGTGCTCACGGCCGAGCAGCTCGAGCACGCGTACTTCCCGCTCGGCGACACGCCCTCCAAGGAGCTCGTGCGCCAGGAGGCCGAGCGCCGGGGGCTGTCGGTCGCCCGCAAGCCCGACTCCTACGACATCTGCTTCATCTCCGACGGGGACACCAAGGGCTGGCTCGCCGAGAAGGTCGGCACGCAGTCGGGCGACATCGTCGACCGCACGGGCGCCGTCGTCGGCAGCCACGAGGGGGCGCACGCCTACACCGTCGGCCAGCGCCGCGGGCTGCGGCTCGGCACCCCGGCGCCCGACGGCAGGCCGCGGTTCGTGCTCGAGGTGCGGCCGAAGGAGAACACGGTCGTGGTCGGCCCGAAGGAGGCGCTCGCGGTCGCCGAGATCGCCGGCTCCCGGTTCTCGTGGGCCGGCGCGGACCCCGTGGCATCCGGGCTGGTGGAGCACGAGGGCGACGCGTTCGACTGCGAGGTCCAGATCCGCGCGCACGCCGACCCCGTGCCTGCGGTCGCGCGCATCGCGACGACGGATGCCGGTGCACCCGAGCTGGTCGTCACGCCGGCGTCGCCGCTCGACGGCGTCGCGCCCGGCCAGACCGCGGTCGTCTACGTCGGCACGCGCGTGCTCGGCCAGTGCACGATCGACCGCACGACGAGCGCGGTGCCGGTCGACGCGTAGGCGGCGCGGTGTGGGAGGCGGCTCCTAGGATGACTCCGTGAGCGACATCCCCGCAGACTTCGACGATGCCCGCGCAGAATCCGAGCAGCTCCGCGAGCGTATCGAGGGGGCCCGTCTCGCGTACTACGCCGACGGGGACTCGGCGCTCTCCGACGCCGAGTACGACGCGCTCTTCCACCGGCTCGAGGCGATCGAGCGCGCGCACCCCGAACTCGCGGGACAGGACAGCCCGACCCAGCAGGTCGGGGCGGCGATCGTGGCGGCCGGGTTCCCGACCCACGAGCACGCCGAGCGCATGCTGAGCCTCGACAACGTGTTCAGCATCGACGAGTTCCGCGAGTGGGCCGGCAAGGCGCGGTCGGCGGCCGGCCGCGAGGTGCGCTGGCTCTCGGAGCTCAAGATCGACGGGCTCGCGATCAGCCTCGCCTACCGAGACGGCGTGCTCGAGACGGCCACCACGCGCGGCGACGGCCGGGTCGGCGAGGACATCACCGAGAACGTCGAGTTCATCCCGGCGATCCCGCGCACGCTCGCTGGCGACGGCTGGCCCGCGTTCTTCGAGGTGCGCGGCGAGGTGTTCCTGCGCAGCGTGGACTTCGAGGCGCTGAACGAGCGCCAGCACGAGCTGCAGGCTGCCTATGCCGACGAGCAGCGTGCCAGGGGCAGGGCGGAGGCGGACGTCCCCGTCCGCTTCCCCGAGTTCGCCAACGCGCGCAACACCGCGGCCGGCAGCCTGCGGCAGCGCCGTGAGAACAAGTCGCCGGAACAGCTCCAGCTCATGCGCGAACGGCTCGGCCGGCTCTCGCTCCACCTGCACGGCATCGGCGCCTGGCAGAGCCCGCCGGTCGACTCGCAGTCGGGCGTCTACGACCTGCTCGCGAGCTGGGGCCTGCCGGTCTCGCCGCACACGCGCGTGTTCGGGTCGATCGACGAGGTCGCCGGATTCATCGCGCACTGGGGCGAGCACCGCCACGACGTCGAGCACGAGATCGACGGCATCGTGATCAAGATCGACGAACTCGACCTGCACGACGAACTCGGCGCGACCAGCCGCGCGCCGCGCTGGGCGATCGCGTACAAGTACCCGCCCGAGGAGGTGCACACGAAGCTCCTCGACATCGCGGTCGGCGTCGGCCGCACCGGGCGGGCGACCCCGTTCGCGATCATGGCGCCCGTCAAGGTCGCAGGCTCGACCGTGCGCCAGGCGACCCTGCACAACCAGGAGGTCGTGAAGGCGAAGGGCGTGCTCATCGGCGACACGGTCGTGCTGCGCAAGGCCGGCGACGTGATCCCCGAGATCCTCGGCGCGGTCGAGCAGCTGCGCGACGGCAGCGAGCGCGAATGGCACATGCCCGAGGCCTGCCCCGAGTGCGGCACGCCCCTGCGACCGATGAAGGAGGGCGACATCGACCTGCGCTGCCCGAACGCGCGGTCCTGCCCCGCGCAGGTGCGCGGCCGCGTCGAGCACATCGGCTCGCGCGGGGGGCTCGACATCGAGGCGCTCGGCGAGGTCACGGCCGCGGCGCTCACGCAGCCGTTCGTGCCCGCCGAGCCGCCGCTGCGCACCGAGGCGCGGTTGTTCGACCTCACGCTCTCAGAGCTCGTCCCGATCGAGGTGATCGTGCGCGACGCCGAGACGGGCGAACCCAAGGTCGACGAGGAGACGGGCGAACCCGTGCGCCGGGCGCCCTTCCAGAAGTGGGGTCCCGCGACCTACCCGCCCGGCACGGAGGGCCTCGACGCCGCCGAACGCCGGCGGCTCGGCATCCGCAAGAGCCACCGCGAGCTCCTGCCCTCGGGCGCCGCCGAGAAACTGCTCGCCGAACTCGAGAAGGCGAAGTCGAAGCCGCTCTGGCGGCTCATCGTCTCGCTCAACATCCGGCACGTCGGCCCGGTCGCGGCACGAGCGCTCGCCGACTGGTTCGGCTCGCTCGACGAGATCCGTGCGGCGTCGCGCGACGAACTCGCGCAGGTCGAGGGCGTGGGCGGCATCATCGCCGATGCGGTCGTCGACTGGTTCGACGAGGAGTGGCATCGCGAGATCGTCGACCGATGGACCGCGGCCGGCGTCCAGTGGAGGACCGAGGGGCATCCCGGCCCCGGCGCGGCCGCGGAGGCGGGCGGCGTGCTCGCCGGGCTGACGGTCGTCGCGACCGGATCGCTCGAGGGGTTCACGCGTGAGGGCGCCCAAGAGGCGATCATCCGCGCCGGCGGCAAGGCCGCGTCGAGCGTGTCGAAGAAGACCGACTTCGTGGCCGCCGGTCCCGGTGCGGGTTCGAAGCTCGCGAAGGCCGAGGAACTCGGCATCCGGGTGCTCGATGCGGCGCAGTTCGCGATCCTGGTCGCCGAGGGGCCGTCCGCGCTCGACGGCTGAGCCGCCCGGGGCGTGGTGGCACTCGACCTGCCCGGCGCTCGACCTGCCCGGCACTCGACCTGCCCGGCGCTCGACCAGCACAATGGTGGGATGGCGGGGAGTGGGGACCACGCGACATCCGATTCGTCGGGCGAGCCCGCGCCCGACGCCGGGGGCGCGCGCGACGCCGGACCGACGGGCGGGCGCGAGCGCGGGAGCCGGCGCGAGTTCCTGAAGTGGGGCGGGATCGCCGCCGCGGGCGCGGTGGTCGGCGGCGCCGCCGGCGCGGTCGCGGGCGGCGCGATCGGGTACCGCGCCGGCTTCGACCTCGGGTCCGACGACTTCGCCGACCTCGAGCCGCGCGCCGAGCCCGGGTTCGACCACCTCGTCGTGCTCATGGGCGAGAACCGGTCGTTCGACAACCTGCTCGGCTGGCTCTACACGCCCGACGACGTGCCCGCGGGCCAGCGCTTCGAGGGGCTCGCGTTCGGCGACTACGCGAACACCGCGCCCGACGGCACGGTCTACGCCGCCCACGTGTACGACGGCGCGACCGACGTGATCATGGGCCGGCCCGACCCCGACCCCGGCGAGGAGTACCCGCACGTCAACACGCAACTGTTCGGCATCGTCGACCCCGGCGGCAACGCGAGCGTCGGCGTGGGCGACATGGCGCATCCGTACAATGCGCCGTCCGCGGGGCAGACGCCGACGATGGAGGGGTTCGTCCGCGACTACATCAACAACTCCGAGCGGCTGCACAAGGGCGCCGTCCCCGATCCCGATGAGACCCGTCAGATCATGGGCGCGTTCGCGCCGCTGATGCTGCCCGTGCTCTCCACGCTCGCGAAGCACTTCGCGGTGTTCGACAACTGGTTCTGCGCGGTGCCCTCCCAGACGTTCTGCAACCGCTCGTTCTTCCACGCGTCGACCTCGCACGGATTCGTGACGAACAAGCACGGCGGCGGCTACGACAAGTGGCTCGACGCGGACCCCGTGCCCACGATCTTCGACCGGCTCGAGGAGGCGGGCGTGAGCTGGCGCATCTACTTCGACGAACTGCAGCTCGTCTCCTTCACGGGCGTCCTGCACGCGCCGACGCTCCAGCGGTACTGGAAGACCGACCACTTCGCGACGATGGACCAGTTCGAGAAGGACGTGCGGACCGGGAAGCTGCCGGCGTACGCGTTCATCGAGCCGCGCATGACCTACAACCACAACGACTTCCATCCGCCGTTCGGCGTGCTGCGCACGTCCGTCGTCGACGGTCAGCAGATCGTCGACAGCGCCGTGTCGGACGTCCGCGCCGGCGAGGCCCTCGTGCATCGCGTCTACGAGGCGATCCGCACGAGTCGCACGTCCGGCGGGTCGAACGCGGTGAACACGCTGCTGCTCATCACGTTCGACGAGCACGGCGGCACCTACGACCACGTGCCACCGCCCGCGGCGACCCCGCCGCACGTCGACGAGGACCCGGGGGAGATGGGCTTCCAGTTCGACCGGCTCGGATGCCGGGTGCCGGCCATCGCCGTCTCGGCGTACACGCGCGCCGGAACGATCATCCACGACGAACTCCACCACGCGGCCGTGATCGCCACGCTCTCCAGGCTGCACGGGCTCAAGCCGCTGTCCCGGCGCGACGAGGGCGCGAACGACCTGTTCGGCATCATCAACCTGCCGGCGCCGAGGCATCCGTCGGACTGGCCGGAGACCACGCCGCAGTACGTGCCGCCGAACCCCCAGGCGCTCGCCCCCCACCCCGCGCACGCGCACAAGGACAAGCCGTTGAGCCCGCCCGCGAAGGGCCTCCTCGGGCTCCTGATGGCGAAGTACGGCGCGCCGGGCGAGCCCGAGCCCGAGACGTACGCCGACGCGTACCGGCTGCTCCACAAGTACGGCGCCGGGCTGTTCGGCACCGACTCGTGAACGTCGCCGCGTGCGCGCAGACCCGGCGACGGGGCATCCGGATGCCTCGATAGGATTGACGGGATCCCCACCACGACACGACGGAGCAGCATGTCCGAAATCAGTGCGGAGCAGGTCGCGCATCTCGCGAACCTCGCCCGTATCGCGCTCACCGAGGACGAGATCGCGCACCTCACCGCCGAGCTCGGCCAGATCATGCAGGCGGTCGAGCAGGTGAACCAGGTCGCGGGGCCGGACGTCCCGCCGACCAGCCACCCGATCCCGATGCAGAACGTGTTCCGCGAGGACGTCGTGGGCGACTCGGTGCTCACCGCCGAGCAGGCCGTCGCCGGTGCGCCGGAGACCGACGGCTCGCGGTTCGTCGTGTCCGCGATCCTGGGGGAGGAGCAGTGACCCACGCCGACGACCTGACCCGTCTCGACGCGAGCGCGCTCGCGTCGAAGCTCGCCGCCGGCGACGTCTCGAGCGTCGAGGCGACCCAGGCGCACCTCGACCGCATCGCGGCCGTCGACGGCGCCGTGCACGCGTTCCTGCACGTCGCGCGCGACCGCGCGCTGGCCGACGCGGCCGACGTCGACCGGCGTCGCGCCGCGGGCGAGCGGCTCGGCGAGCTCGCGGGCGTGCCGATCGCCGTCAAGGACGTGCTCGTCACCGAGGGCATGCCCTCGACCGCGGGCTCGCGCATCCTCGAGGGCTGGATCCCGCCGTACGACGCGACGCCCGTTCGGAAGGTCCGCGAGGCGGGGCTCATCCCGCTCGGCAAGACGAACATGGACGAGTTCGCGATGGGCTCGTCGACCGAGCACTCCGCGTACGGTCCGACGTTCAACCCCTGGGACCTCGAGCGCATCCCGGGCGGCTCGGGCGGCGGTTCTGCCGCGGCCGTGGCGGCCTTCGAGGCGCCGCTCGCGCTCGGCAGCGACACGGGCGGCTCGATCCGCCAGCCCGCGCACGTCACGGGCACCGTCGGCGTGAAGCCGACGTACGGTGCGGTGAGCCGGTACGGCTCGATCGCGCTCGCGTCGAGCCTCGACCAGATCGGCCCGGTCACGCGCACCGTGCTCGACGCGGCGCTGCTCCAGGACGTCATCGCGGGCCACGACCCGCACGACTCGACCTCGATCCCGGACCCGTGGCCCTCGATGGCCGAGGCGGTCCGCCGCGCCGACGTCTCGGGCCTGCGCATCGGCGTCGTGAAGGAGCTCGACGGCGACGGCTTCCAGTCCGGCGTGCGCCAGCGCTACCACGAGGCGCTCGACCTGCTCGCGCGCAACGGCGCCGAGATCGTCGAGGTCAGCGCGCCGAACTTCGAGTACGCGATCGCCGCGTACTACCTGATCCTGCCCGCGGAGGCGTCGAGCAACCTCGCCAAGTTCGACTCCGTGCGCTTCGGCCTGCGGGTCTCGCCCGAGGGCGGCGGCACGGTCGAGCAGGTCATGGCTGCGACCCGCGAGGCCGGCTTCGGCCCCGAGGTGAAGCGCCGGATCATCCTCGGCACCTATGCGCTGTCGGCCGGCTACTACGACGCCTACTACGGCAGCGCGCAGAAGGTCCGCACGCTCGTGCAGCGCGACTTCGACGCCGCGTTCGCGCAGGTCGACGTGCTCGCGACGCCCACGGCGCCGACGACCGCGTTCAAGATCGGCGAGAAGCTCGACGACCCGCTCGCGATGTACCTCAACGACGTCGCGACGATCCCGGCGAACCTCGCGGGCGTGCCGGGCATCTCGCTGCCGGTCGGCCTCGCACCCGAGGACGGCCTGCCGGTCGGCATCCAGTTCCTCGCGCCCGCGCGCGAGGACGCCCGCCTCTACAACGTCGGCGGGGCGCTCGAGCACCTGCTCGTCGCCGAGTGGGGCGGTCGCCTGCTCGACCGGGCCCCCGACCTCTCCAGCCATGAGATGCTCGCGAGCGAGGAAGGTGCCGTCTGATGGCCCGCGTCGAACTGATGGACTACGACCGCGCGCTCGAGCTGTTCGAGCCCGTCATCGGGCTCGAGGTGCACGTCGAGCTCAACACGCGCACGAAGATGTTCTCGCCCGCGCCGAACCCCGCGAACAGCGAGTTCCACGACGCCGCGCCGAACACGCTCGTGAGCCCGGTGTGCCTGGGCCTGCCCGGGTCGCTCCCCGTCGTGAACGGCGAGGCGGTCCGCTCGTCGATCTCGCTGGGCCTCGCGCTCGGCTGCTCGATCGCCGAGTCGAGCCGGTTCGCGCGCAAGAACTACTTCTACCCCGACCTCGCGAAGAACTACCAGATCTCGCAGTACGACGAGCCGATCGCCTTCGAGGGCTCGGTCGAGGTCGAGATCGAGGGCGGCCGGATCTTCCAGGTGCCCATCGAGCGCGCCCACATGGAGGAGGACGCCGGCAAGCTCACGCACGTCGGCGGCGCGACCGGCCGCATCCAGGGCGCCGAGTACTCGCTCGTCGACTACAACCGCGCGGGTGTGCCGCTGGTCGAGATCGTCACGAAGCCGATCTTCGGCGCCGAGGCGGACGCCCCCGCGCTCGCGCGCGCCTACGTGTCGACGATCCGCGACATCGCGCTGTCGCTCGCGATCTCGGAGGCGCGCATGGAGCGCGGCAACCTGCGCTGCGACGCGAACGTGTCGCTGCGCCCGCGCGGCGAGCAGAAGCTCGGCATCCGCACCGAGACGAAGAACGTGAACTCGTTCCGTTCGATCGAGCGCGCGGTGCGCTACGAGATCCAGCGGCAGGCGGCGATCCTCGCCAAGGGCGGCACGATCACGCAGGAGACCCGCCACTGGCACGAGGACACGGGCACCACGAGTCCGGGGCGTCCGAAGTCCGACGCGGACGACTACCGCTACTTCCCCGAGCCCGACCTGCTGCCGGTCGTGCCGTCGCCTGCGCTGATCGAGGAACTCCGCGCCGCGCTGCCCGAGCCGCCCGCCGCCCGCCGGCGCCGGCTCAAGGGCGAGTGGGGCTTCACCGACCTCGAGTTCCAGGACGTCGTGAACGGCGGCCTGCTGAACGAGGTCGCCGCCACCATCGCCGCGGGCGCCTCGCCCGCAGCCGCCCGCAAGTGGTGGACGGGCGAGCTCACGCGCCTCGCGAACCAGCAGGAGACGGATGCCTCCGCGCTCGCGTCGCCCGAGCAGGTCGCCCAGCTCGCCGCACTCGTCGACGCCGGCACGCTCACCGACCGGCTCGCCCGCCAGGTGCTCGAGGGCGTCGTCGCGGGCGAGGGATCGCCGCAGGAGATCGTCGACGCGCGCGGCCTCGCGGTCGTCTCGGACGACGGCGCGCTCATCGCGGCGATCGACCAGGCGCTCGCGGCGCAGCCCGACGTGCTCGAGAAGATCCGCGACGGCAAGGTGCAGGCTGCGGGTGCCGTGATCGGCGCCGTCATGAAGGCGATGCAGGGCAAGGCGGATGCCGCGCGCGTGCGCGAGCTCGTGCTCGAGCGCGCCGGCCAGGCGTAGGCACCAGACGGGAGGGCGGTCGGCGAACGCCGGCCGCCCCTTCGCGTCCCCGGGGCATCCGCCGCCCGGTTCACAGCGCGCTCAAGGCTGGCGAGACTAGCCTGACAGGCCACCCGATGGAGGATGAGGACGATGGGCTTCTTCGACCGACTGTTCGGCACCGGCCGGCCTTCGCAACCGGTACGGCCGGTTCCCCGGCAGTGGCAGCCGGCGCAGCAGTGGCAGCCCGGTGCGCCGCAGGCGGACCAGGACCGGATCGCGATCGAGCGCTACCGCTACCTGCTCCGCACGGCTCCGCCCGAGGCGATCGAGCAGGTGCACGCCGAGGCGTTCGCGCAGCTCAGCCCCGTGCAGCGGCAGCAGGTGTTCCGCGCGCTGGCCGACCAGGCGCCGCCGGGGGAGCGGCTCGTCTCCGACCAGCCGGCCGCGCTCGCGCGCGCGGCGACGCGGCAGGAGTTCCGTCAGCCCGGCAGCATGGAGCGCGCGTTCGCGACCGCGGGTGCGGCGCCGGGCCCCTCCGGCGCACGGCCCGCGGGTCCCTCCTTCGGCGGGACATTCGGGGCCTCGCTGCTCGGCACGATCACGGGCGTGGTCATCGGCTCGGCGATCGCCGACGCGTTCCTGCCTCCGATCGGCGCCGACCTCGGCGGGGCGGACGCGACGGATGCCTCGGCTGACGCGGGCGCTGCGGACGCGGGTTCGGTGGATGCCTCCGGCGGCGACTCGTGGGGCGGCGACGGCGGGTTCTTCGGCGGGGGCGGCGACTTCGGCGGCGGCGGCGACTTCGGCGGCGGTGGCGATTTCGGCGGCGGCGGCGACTTCGGCTTCTGACCGTGCGTCCCGTGGTCGACGGGCGGGGCCGGACGTCGGCGGGTCCGGGTAGCGTCGAGTCGTGAGCAAGCAGGACGGCTCGTCACGACAGGTGACGACGGGCCCGGTCGACGATTCGGCGACCCCGATCCTGCACGTCGACATGGATGCGTTCTTCGTCTCGGTCGAGCTGCTCTCACGGCCCGAACTCCGGGGCAAGCCCGTGCTCGTGGGCGGCACAGCCGGGCGCGGGGTCGTCTCCGCGGCGAGCTACGAGGCGCGCAAGTACGGCGTGAACTCGGCCATGCCGATGTCGATGGCGCTGCGCCTCTGCCCGAACGCGATCGTGCTCCGGGGCGACCACGGTCGCTACTCGGAGTACTCGAAGCGCGTGATGGCGATCTTCGAGTCCCTGACCCCGGAGGTCGAGCCGTTGTCGATCGACGAGGCGTTCCTCGACGTCTCGGGCGCGCGGCGACTGCACGGCAGCCCCGCCGAGATCGCCTGGACGATCCGCGAACGCGTGCGTCGCGAGACGGGCCTCACGTGCTCGGTCGGGGTCGCGGCGACGAAGTTCGTGGCCAAGGTCGCGTCGAGCCGCGCGAAACCGGACGGCCTGCTCGTGGTGCCGGCGACCGACACCGTCGCGTTCCTGCATCCGCTCCCGATCGCCGCGCTCTGGGGCGTCGGCCGCGTGACCGAGGAATCCCTCGCCCGGTTGGGGCTCCGGACCGTCGGCGACGTCGCGGCGATGCCCGCCGACGCACTCGAGCGCGCCGTCGGTCCGGCGCTCGCGACGCGCCTCGCGAGCCTGGCGATGGGGCGGGACCCGCGCCGCGTCGTCACCGGGCGGGAGGAGCGCAGCATCGGCCACGAGTCGACGTTCCTGCACGACCTGGTCGATCCCGACGAGATCCGGCGCGAGCTGCTCCGGCTCGCGGACAACGTCGGCGTGCGGCTGCGCCGCGCGGGCCTGCTCGGGCGCACGGTCGTGCTCAAGGTGCGCTACGGCGACTTCCGCACGGTCACGCGCTCCCGCACGCTCGCAGAGCCCACCGACGTCGCCCGGCGGATCTACGAGGAGGCCGCGGCGGCGCTCGGGCCGCTCATCGACGACGGCGAACGCGTGCGCCTGATCGGCGTGCGCGCCGAGCAACTCCGGCCGTCCGGGGACGCCGCGGCACTCTGGGACCCGGACGAGGAATGGCGCGATGCCGAGCGGGCCGTCGACGAGGTCGTGGCGCGCTTCGGTCGCGGCGCGGTGCGCCCCGCGGCGCTCGTCCGGTCCGACGCCGAACGGACCGAGTGGGTCCGCCGGAACCCGCCGGGCACGTCGTAGCACTCCGCGCAAGGGGTTGGCCGGGCGCCGCATCCGTCACTAGCCTTGCGAGCATGACTGAACTCCTGGTGGAGATCGCCGACAAGGTGGCGGGCGTCGGCGTGAGCACGTCCTACGGCGACCCGATCGACCTCGACGGCGCATCGATCGTGCCCGTCGCACTCAGCTACTACGGGTTCGGCGCGGGCAGCGGGAAGGACGACTCGGGCGACGAGGCCGGCGGCGGCGGTGGCGGCGGGCTCTCCATTCCGCTCGGCGCATACGTGGGGCGCGGCGGCGAGGTCCGGTTCGAACCGAACCTGATCGGCCTGCTCCTGGCCGCGACGCCCTTCGTCTGGGTCGTCGGGAAGTCGCTGCGCTGGATCATCCGCGCGCTCAAGCGCTGAGGCCCGGCAGCCCGGCGTCATGTGCGCCGGAGGCGGTGTCGGCGCGCGTATACTCGTCGGCGAACACGGGAGTCCGGTGAGCCGGGCTGAGAGGAAGGTTCTCCAACCTTCGACCGTCGAACCTGATCTGGGTCATGCCAGCGCAGGGAGGGCAACCCATCTCGAACCCGTGCCGCTTTCCGTCGAATGAAAGGGCACGAACAGTGCACACTGCAGCAGCATCCGCCACCACCGACGCTCCCGCGGGCCGCGAGCGCAACCTGCGCTGGCGGGTCGTCGACATCGTCGTCGCCGCCGTCCTCGGCGTCGCGACGGGCCTGCTCTTCCTCTTCTGGAACACCGTCGGCTACGCCTGGTTCTCCGCCGCGGACGCCCTGACGCCCGGCCTCGGCGGCGTCGCGGTCGGCATCTGGCTGATCGGGGGCGTGCTCGGCGGGCTCATCATCCGCAAGCCCGGCGCAGCGATCTTCGTCGAACTCGTCGCCGCGATCGTGTCCGCGCTCGTGGGCAACCAGTGGGGCATCGAGACCATCTACTCGGGCCTCGCGCAGGGCCTCGGCGCGGAGCTCGTCTTCGCACTCGCCGGGTACCGTCGCTTCGGCGTCGTCACGGCCGTCCTCGCGGGTGCCGCGGCGGGTGCCGCGGCGTGGGTCCTCGAGCTCTTCCTCTCGGGGAACCTGCAGAAGTCGGGCGAGTTCCTCGGCCTCTACTTCACGACCGTCGTGGTGTCGGGCGCGGTGCTCGCAGGCCTGCTCGGCTGGCTCATCGTCCGCGCCCTCGCCGCGACCGGTGCGCTCAACCGCTTCGCCGCGGGCCAGGACGTCACGCAGCGGGTCTGAACGTGACCGCGATCGCAGCGTCGGCTCCGGCCGGCGTCGAGGCCATCGGATGGGGCTGGCGCCACGCCGGCCGTCGCCGGTGGGCCGTCGACGGCGTCGACCTGCGGATCGAGCCCGGCGAGCGCGTGCTCGTCGCGGGCCCGTCCGGCGGGGGCAAGTCCACCTTCCTGCACGCCCTCGCGGGCGTGCAGGGCGGTGCCGAGGAGGGGGAGTCCGCGGGGCGCCTCCTCGTCGACGGCGTCGCGCCCGCGGCGGCCCGCGGGCGCGCCGGGCTGGTGCTCCAGGACCCCGACGCCCAGGTGATCCTCGCCCGCGTCGGCGACGACGTCGCGTTCGGTTGCGAGAACCTGGGCATCGAGCGCGGCGAGATCTGGGACCGCGTGCGGCGCTCGCTCGACGAGGTCGGCCTCGACCTCCCGCTCGACCATTCGTCGAGCGCGCTGTCGGGCGGGCAGAAGCAGCGGCTCGCGCTGGCCGGCGCGCTCGCGATGCGGCCCGGGCTGCTGCTCCTCGACGAGCCGACCGCCAACCTCGACCCCGAGGGCGTCGGGGAGGTCCGCGAGGCGGTGCGGCGCGTGCTGGATGCGACGGGCGCCACGCTCGTCGTGGTCGAGCACCGCGTGGAGGCCTGGCTCGACCTCGTGACGCGCATGGTCGTGTTCGGGCGCGACGGCCGGCTCCTCGCCGACGGGCGCCCCGACGACGTGCTCGCGCGCCACCGCGCGGACCTGCTCGACGCCGGGGTGTGGGTGCCGGGCGCGCCGACGGGCGTCGGCGTCGCGCGCGCGCCGCGGTCGGTGGGCCCGGTGCTGTCGGCACGCGCGCTCTCGATCGGCCGGACGCGCGACCACGTCGTGCAGTCCGGACTCGAGATCGACCTCGCGCTCGGCGCGTCGACCGTGCTCACCGGCCCGAACGGCGCGGGGAAGTCGACGCTCGCGCTGACGCTCGGCGGCCTCATCGAGCCGCTCGCCGGGACGGTCGCCGCGTCGCCCGCGCTCGCGCGCGGCCTCGGCGCCGACCCGCTCCGCTGGCGCTCGCGCGAGCTCCTCACCCGCATCGGGACCGTGTTCCAGGAGCCCGAGCACCAGTTCGTCGCGCGCACCGTCCGCGACGAGGTCGCCGTCGCGGCGCGTGCCCTCGGCCGGCTCGACCGGGCCGCCGAACGCCGCATCGACGAGGTGCTCGAACGCCTGCGCCTGTCGCCGCTGTCGGCGGCGAATCCGTTCACCCTGTCGGGCGGCGAGCAGCGACGGCTCACGGTGGCCTCGGTGCTCGTCGCGCAGCCCGGCGTCGTCATCCTCGACGAGCCGACATTCGGACAGGACCGGGTCACCTGGATCGAGCTGGTGCGACTGCTGCGCGAACTCGTCGACGACGGCACGACGCTGCTCTCGGTCACCCACGACGCCGCCTTCGGCGAAGCGCTCGGCGATCTCAGGCTCGAGCTGTCCGCACCGCGCGCGGTGGACCGGAGGGCGGCATGACGACGACATCCGAGACCACGACGCCCGATGCCGCCGTCCGCGCGCACGGTCGGCTGCGGTTCCTCGGCCGCGTGAACCCGGTGAGCCGGCTCGCCGCGGCGATGGTGCTCACGACGCCGCTCCTGCTCACGGTGGACTGGGTGAGCGCGGCGGTCGCGCTGGGCATCCAGGTCGCGCTGTTCCTGCTCGCCGGGATCACGCCCGCGCTGCTCGTGCGCCGCACCTGGCCCATCCTGGTCGCGGCGCCGATCACGGGCCTCTCCATGCTGCTCTACGGCGAGCCGTCGGGGCAGGTGTACGCGGAGTTCTGGCTCGCCCGGATCACCGACGGCTCGATCGAGCTGGCCATCGCCGTCACGGTGCGCGTGCTCGCGATCGGCCTTCCCGCGGTGCTGCTCTTCCTCGACGTCGATCCGACCGACCTCGCGGAC
Source organism: Agromyces sp. MMS24-JH15 (assembly GCF_043518605.1). GTDB lineage: Bacteria > Actinomycetota > Actinomycetes > Actinomycetales > Microbacteriaceae > Agromyces. The sequence goes on along the minus strand of NZ_CP171358.1, from coordinate 3,486,344 downwards.
GGGCTCGCGCAGGTCTGGCGGCTCCCGAGCCGGTTCGTGCTCGGGGCGCTCGCCGGCGCGCGGCTCGTCGGCCTGTTCATGGACGACTGGCGGTCCATGTCGCTGTCGCGGCGCGCACGCGGCATCGGCGACCACGGTGCGGTGCGCCGCTTCGCGACGATGGCGTTCGCGCTCCTCGTCCTCGCGATCCGCCGCGGCAGCAAGCTCGCCACGGCGATGGAGGCGCGCGGCTTCGGCTCGGATCATCCGCGGACCTGGGCGCGACCCTCGCCGGTCGGGTGGCCCGACGCGGTGCTCATCGTGCTCGCGGCGCTGATCGCCGCGGTCTCGATCGCCGCGGCCGTCGCGGCCGGTACGTTCCACCCGGTCTGGGCGTGAGCGTCGTCGCACCGGCCGCGCTGCGCGCCATCCGGAGGGCGGTCGCGGGAGGCGGGATCCGGATCGTCGCGGTGGACGGCCCGAGCGGCGCGGGGAAGTCGACGTTCGCGCGTGCGCTCGCGGCGGCGTGGCCGAGCGCGAGGCCGGTGCTCGTGCGCCTCGACGACGCGTATCCGGGATGGCACGGCCTGGAGCGCGGCGCCGACGCCGTCCGGCGGGGACTCGTCGCGCCCATCGCGCGCGACGCGGTCGGGGTGCTGGCCCGATGGGACTGGGCCGGGGATCGGCCGGGGCCGCGGCAGGGCGTGCGGCCGGGGCATCCGCTCATCGTCGAGGGATGCGGCGCGTTCGCCGCGACCGATCGCCTTCCCGCCCTGCGGGTGTGGGTGCATGCGCCCGACGACGTGCGGAAGGCGGCCGCGCTCGGGCGCGACGCGGGCGCCTTCGACCCGTACTGGGAGGTCTGGGACCGGCAGTGGCGACGGCACACGGCGCGCACGCGCCCGGACCGCGCGGCCGACCTCCGGGTGTCCGGGGTCCGCGAGGTGCGCCCGAACCCCTGACGGCTGCGGGGATCGAGGGCTAGCGTAGGGCTATGACAGACACGGCCCGCACGGAGTACGTCGCCGAGTTCCTCGACGGCCCGCTCGAGGGCGACTTCGAGCGGCGCGCGCTCGTCGGCGGCAAGCCCGAGCGGCGCGTCGGCATGGTGGCCGCCGTCGACGGCCTGGAATCGCTCTTCTGGTACGACGCGATCGACGAGCACACGGTCGGGTCCGAGCTTCGCGTCCGGTTCCGGTTCGATCCCGCGGACTCCGACCCGGTCGAGTCCGACGAGGAAAGCGACTAGGTCGAGCGCGTCGCCTTGTAGAGCGCGGGCTCGCGGGCGCGCGCGTCAGGCTCCGGATGACTCCTGCTGGGCGAGGTACGCGCCGACGATCGCGAACGGGTTCGCGAGTCGCCAGATCGGCCCGGGGTCGCTGATCGCCCCGGAGAGCTCGAGCGGCGACGCGATCTCGCCCGCGCCGGTCGACACGGTGACCCGCCCGATCTCGCGGCCCGCGGGGGCCGTCGTGAACGACGTGACGTCGACCGCGGGCGCGCCTGCGGCGGCGGCCCACCCCGACCCCTCGCGCGAGGTCGACGCGACCACGTCGGCGCGGTCGCCCCATGCCGTCTCCACGGTCGCGAACACCTCGCCCGCGGTGATGAGCGAGACGGGCGCCGCCGCCTGGCGCATGGCGTCGAGCACCGCGCCGACCGCGGGGTCGAGCGTCTCGTAGTCGGGGACCAGCAGCATCGCGCTCACGAGCCGGACCGCGTTGCCGGCGTCGTCGGACACCTGTGCGGTGAACGCGTAGGTGAGCGCGGCCTGGTCGGTGTAGCTCCGGGTGACGGTGCGCACGCCGAGGTCGGAGAGGTGGCCGACAACGTCGGGGACGCGGCGCTCATCGGTCCGTCCGCCGGCCGTCGGGACGAACAGGTCGCCGACTCCGGGGTCGGCGACCGCGGCGGCGACGAGGCGCGTGAGCTCCTCGGCCGTCCCGACGTCGTCGCCCGACAGCCCGGTCGCATCCGCGACGTGGGTCCCGGCGTACCCCTCCTCGGCGAGCCACGCGTTCGCGGCGTCGACGTAGCGGTCGACGCTGCCGAAGGCCCATCTGGCGAGCGTGTCCGCGTGGTTGTTGCTCGATGCGAGCAGGATCGCGCGGACGACGTCGCGTTGGCTCCAGGTCTCGCCGGGCGACACCTGGAGCACGCGCGAGTCCTCGTCGCGGTACTGCAGGTAGCCCGTGTAGTCCTCGGGCCCGATCGTGATCGCCGGCCCGGGTTCGCCGGCAGGCAGCGGGAGGGAGTCGAGCACGGTCAGCACGGTCACGAGCTTGGCGGCGCCGCCGATGGGCACGGATGTCCCGTCGCCGGTGAGCGCGACCGTCGTGGGCGCACCCGCGTCGTCGAGCACCGCGACCGCGGACTGTCCCACGGCCGGCAGCGGGATCGCGGTGGTCGCCGGCGCAGTGCTCTCGGAGGATGCCACGGTGACCGCTGCGGCCGGGAGGGGTCCGAGGAGCATCGCCGGGCCGTAGACGCCGATGCCGAGGATCGCGACGCTGCCGACGACGATGCCGACGATGCGGCCGGGGGAGATCGCCATGCAGACAGGCTAACCCGGCGCGGGAGCGCGGGCCGTCGACTCCGCGGCGGTTCCGCCCCGGTCCGTGGGCGCCGAGGTCCGGGATCGGACCGGAGATCCGCCCGGCTCAGGCCCAGCCGAGCTCGTGGAGCCGGTCGTCGTCGATCCCGTAGAAGTGCGCGATCTCGTGGACGAGCGTGATGTGGATCTCGTCGCGAAGTTCGTCCTCGTCGTCGCAGACGGCGAGCAGCGGCTCGCGATAGAGGATGATCCGGTCCGGCATCTCGCCGAACCCGTAGCGGTCGCGATCGGTGAGCGCGGTCCCGTCGTAGAGGCCGAGCAGGTCGAGCGAGCCGTCCTCCGGACGGTCCTCGACGACGAACACGACGTTCTCGAGTCCGTCGATCATGTCGTCGGGGAGCTGGTCGAGTTCGTCCACGACGATCGCCTCGAACGCTTCGGCATCAAGTTGCACGGATCCTCCGCTCGACGGAACGAATCCCGATCGGGTGACTCACTGATGCTGCACCACGACCTGGCGCTGTCGTGCGGTGAGGAACGGGGCTTGAACCCGCGACCTCGCCGTGGAAATCGCACCACCGCCAGGCGCTCATGGGGTGAGTAACGGGGCTTGAACCCGCGACCTCCTGGACCACAACCAGGCGCTCTACCAACTGAGCTATACCCACCATGCGACACGGACGCTCTCGCGTCCGTGGCAACCCTCTGAGTTTACACCACCTTCGGGGCGTGTTCGTTCACGACGCCGGCCGCGATCGCCTGCAATTCCTGCGTCGTGGGACCCGGTGCAGCGATGAACACCGCGCGGCGATAGTAGTCGAGTTCGCGGATGGATTCGAGGATGTCTGCGAGCGCCCGGTGGCCGAGGTCCTTCTGCGGTGCGTTGAAGAACGCGCGCGGGAACCAGCGCTTGGCAAGCTCCTTGATGGAGGACACGTCGACGTTGCGGTAGTGCAGGTGCGACTCGAGCCGCGGCATCTGCTTGGCGAGGAACGCGCGGTCGGTCCCGACCGTGTTGCCCGCGAGCGGTGCGCGCTGCTCCTCGGGGACGTGCTGCAGCACGTACTCGAGCACCTGGTACTCCGCGTCGGCCACGCTCACGCCGTTCGGGATCTCCTCGAGCAGGCCCGACGAGGTGTGCATCTCGCGCACCCGCTCGGGCATGTTCTCGAGCGCCGAGCGGTCGGGCTTGATGACGATGCTGAGGCCCGCGTCGACGGGCACGAGGTCGTAATCGGTGATGACGACCGCGATCTCGACCAGCTCGTCCGTGTCCAGGTCGAGTCCGGTCATCTCGCAGTCGATCCAGACCAGTCGGTCGGTCGCAGATGCCATGGCCGCGAGTCTACCGTCCGCCTCCGACCCCGCCGGCGGGGCCGGGATCCGTGCGGGACGGGGCATCCGGATGACCCGGAATCTGCGCCCCCGGCAGGAATCGAACCTGCGACCGACAGATTAGAAGGCTGCTGCTCTATCCGCTGAGCTACGGGGGCCGGTGCATCCAGCCTAGCGAACCCGCCTGTGCGCGCGGCGCCGCACTCCGGAACGGCGCCGCGCCGGCGCCGCGCGAGCACGCCGATCGGCGCGTTGCATGCACGAAACGAGGTGGCGCTATCGTCGACCCATGCGCGACCTCCAGGCCCAGATCATCGCCGAACTCAACGTCAGCCCGACCGTCGACCCGGCCGCCGAGATCCGCCGGCGGGTGGACTTCCTGAAGGAGTACGTCGTGGCCACCGGGGCCGCCGGACTCGTGCTCGGCATCAGCGGCGGGCAGGACTCCTCGCTCGCCGGCCGACTCAGCGAACTCGCCGCCGAGGAGCTGACGGCCGAGGGGCGTCCGACGCGGTTCGTCGCCGTCCGACTGCCCTACCGGGTGCAGCACGACGAGGACGACGCGCAGCTCGCGCTCGCGTTCATCCGTCCGCAGGAGCAGGTGACGTTCAGCATCCACGACGGCGTCGACGGTGCCGTGTCCGACTACCTCGCTGCGGTCGGGCAGCCGATCAGCGACTTCGGCAAGGGCAACGTCAAGGCCAGGCTGCGAATGGTCGCGCAGTACGCGATCGCGGGGGAGGCGCACCTCCTCGTCGTGGGGACCGACCACGCCGCCGAGGCGGTGACCGGATTCTTCACGAAGTTCGGCGACGGCGGCGCGGACATCCTGCCCCTCTCGGGCCTCACGAAGGGGCAGGGCCGCGCGCTGCTCGAGCACCTCGGCGCACCCGTGCGGCTCTCCGAGAAGGCGCCGACGGCCGACCTGCTCGACCACGACCCGGGCCAGGCCGACGAGGCGAACCTCGGCTTGAAGTACGAGGACATCGACGACTACCTCGAGGGCCGCGACATCGATCCCGCCGAGGCCGAGGCGATCGAGGCGCGCTTCCTCGCGACCCGGCACAAGCGGGCCGCGCCCGTGACCATCCATGACGCGTGGTGGCGCGCCTGAGGGCCCATCCCGGGGCGACGACGGGGCGGCCGGCTCGAATCGAGCCGGCCGCCTCCCTCGTGCGCGGATCGGGTCGCAGCCCGGTCAGGTCCCCGCGGGCTTCGACGGGTCGGAGACGACGACCGCGGTCGGCGAGGTCGCGACCGTGACCGGCTGCTCGTACGCGGCGGTGTCGCGGTAGCGGTCGTGGTGCTGCTCGGCGACCCACTGGTCCTGGGCGTCGACGATGTCCTGCTCGGGCTCCTGCCGCTGCGTGCGCCAGCGCACCAGGTCGTTCTGGAACCCGCGCTTCGCGCGCCCCGGGTGGCGCTGCCACTCGACCATGCGGTCGCGGAACTCGCCGACCGCCGGGTCGAGCTGGTAGCCGAACGTCGCGGACGCGCGCTTGAGCTCGTGGAGCTGGTGCGCCGACCAGTTGGCGGCGACATCGGCGCCGCGGATCGGCAGGAGCCGGACGAGGACGTCCGCCTGGCCGACCGCGCGATCGGCGAGCACCTGCTCCTGCGGCGTGAGCGAGTTCCACACGGATGCCTCGGTCGCGGCATCGACCAGCGTGGCGATCGCGTTCGACCGGAGTTCGCGGTCGCGTTGCGCGACGACGCGGCGGACGGCCCCCGTCGAGATCCACGCCGCGAGCAGTCCCGCCGCGACGACCGCGACGAACAGGACGCCCGCGGCGAACAGGGTCGGTCGCGTGCTCGGTGCGTCGAGCCAGGTCAGGAAGTCGTTCCACCACTCCATGCGGGCAGGCTAGCGCGCACGGGCCGTCGAGCCCGGGAACGCGGCCCGGCGCGCCGGGCCGCGATCAGGACAGCCCGGTGCCGTGCACGGCGTGCGGATCGATCGCCGCGACCTCCTCGGCGGTGAGCGCCGGCGCGTCCAGCGCCGCCACGTTCTGCTCGAGCTGCGCGACGCTCGACGCGCCGATGAGCGCGCTCACCACGAGGGGCTGGCGGAGCACCCAGGTGAGAGCGAGCTGCGCGAGCGTCTGGTCGCGCTCGCGCGCGATCGCGTCGAGCGCGCGGGCGCGCTCCAGGTATCCGGCGCTGATCCGCTCGGCGGGCAGGAAGTGGCTGGTCGCGGCACGCGACCCGGCGGGGATGTCGCCCGAGAGGTAGCGGTCGGTCAGGAGCCCCTGCGCGAGCGGCGAGAAGACGATCGCGGACGCGCCGACGTCCTCGAGCGCGTCGAAGAGGCCGTCCTCGATGTGGCGGTCGAACATCGAGTAGCGCGGCTGGTGGATCGTCAGCGGCACGCCCTCGGCCGCGAGCGCCTCGGCGGCGCGGCGGGTCTGCTCGGGCGAGTAGTTCGAGACGCCGACGTAGAGCGCCTTGCCCTGGCGGACGGCGTGCGCGAGCGCGCCCATCGTCTCCTCGATCGGGGTCTCGGGGTCGGGGCGGTGCGAGTAGAACACGTCGACGTACTCGAGGCCGAGGCGGCCGAGGCTCTGGTCGAGCGAGGCGAGGAGGTTCTTGCGCGATCCCCACTCGCCGTACGGGCCGTCCCACATGTGGTAACCGGCCTTCGACGAGACGATGAGCTCGTCGCGGTACGGCTTCAGGTCGGTCGCGAGCAGCCGGCCGAAGTTCTCCTCGGCGCTGCCGGGGGGCGGACCGTAATTGTTGGCGAGGTCGAAGTGCGTGATGCCCAGGTCGAAGGCCCGCCGAACGATCGCGCGCTGCGTCTCGAGCGGGCGATCGTGGCCGAAGTTGTGCCAGAGGCCGAGCGAGAGGGCGGGAAGCTTCAGGCCGCTGCGGCCCACACGGCGATAGGGGATGCGGTCGTAGCGGTCGGCGGCGGCGAGGAAGGTCATGACGATTAGCCTAGGAGGATGGAGAGCTTCGTTCTGGCCGGTGGATGCTTCTGGTGCCTGGATGCCGTGTACCGGACGCTGCGCGGGGTCGAGGACGTCGTCTCGGGCTACAGCGGCGGCACCTCCGCGCACCCGACCTACGAGCAGGTCTGCACGGGCGCGACCGGGCACGCCGAGGTCGTCCGGGTCGTGTTCGACCCCGAGGTCCTGCCGCGCGAGGTCGTGCTCGACGTGTTCTTCACGCTCCACGACCCCCGCCAGCTCGACCGGCAGGGCGAGGACGTGGGCACGCAGTACCGCTCGGCGATGTTCTTCGACGGCGACGCCCAGCGCGAGCTCTTCGAGGCCGCGCGCGATCGCGCGGGCGACTGGTGGGACGGCGGGATCGTCACCGTGATCGAGCCGCTCGGCGAGTTCTGGCCGGCCGAGGAGTACCACCAGGACTTCTTCGCGAAGAATCCCGGCCAGGGCTACTGCCTCGCCGTCGCGGTTCCGAAGGTCAACAAGATCCGCCGCTCGTACGCCGCCTACCTCGCGGCCTGAGCACTCCTCGACAGGTCGCGCTCCGCGCCGTCGATCCACGGGTTCGGCCGCCCGATCCTGTGCGCCGCGGTACGCGGCGATGCTCGTCGAAGCGGCATCCGGGGCGTCCTCCGGCACGAGCGCCCCGGGTGCCGCGAGCCGTCGACACCCGGCGGCGTCGACCCCGAGGAGCAGGAATGACCGACCTCATCACCATCACCGGCATCGTGGGCAGCGACCCGCGGTCCATCGTCACCGATCAGCAGCGACTCGCGATCACGAGCTTCCGTCTCGCTTCCACCCGGCGCTACTTCGACCGCGCGAGCGGCACGTGGGCGAACGGCGAGACGAACTGGTACACCGTGTCCGCGTTCCGCACGCTCGCCGACAACGCGCAGGTCTCGCTGCGCAAGGGCGAGCACGTCATCGTGCACGGCCGCCTGAAGCTGCGCGAGTGGCAGGCGGGCGAGCGCAGCGGCATCGCGGTCGAGATCGAGGCCGACGCGATCGGCCACGACCTGACGTGGGGCGTCACGTCGCTCCGGCGCCTCCAGCCCGCCGCCCGGCCGGTCGGGACGGACGCGGATGACGCGACCGGCGGTTCGCCCGCCGAGGTCGGCGCCGACACGGCCGACGATCCCGCGCTCGCAGACGGCGCGCGCGAATCGGAGGATCCGTTCGGCGCGTCCGAGGTCGCGAGCTCGACGCTCGTGCTCCCGACGGAGGCGTACGACGAGGACGACGCCGAGGACGACCCCGAGGACGACGCCGACGCCGAGGGTGCCGACGCCGCCGACGCCGACGGAGCGTTCGGCGCGCTGCTCGGGGCATCCGTTCGCTGAGGCCGCGCGTGCGGTGCCGACGCGGCATCCGCGCACTGCCGATCCGCCCGTGCCGGTCGCATAGACTCGGCACGGGCGGAGGGCACGGAGAGGAACGTATGCGAGAGCGGTTGCGGACTCCCGCGTTCTCCGCGGCGGTCGTCGCGGCTGCGCTGCTGTTCACCGGATGCACCGGTCCTGCGCCCGAACCCACTCCGAGCGCGACCGCAGAGCCGACCGGCCGGCCCGTGCCGACCGCGGATGCGCCGCCCGTCGAGGTGCCGGACCCGGCGCTGAAGCCCGAGCTGTCCGCGTCGGAGAACCTCGAGTTCTTCGACTGGGTCAACCTCTCGGTCATCGCGGCGGACCCGAACGCCAAGGGGCGCGCGTTCATCGACGCGCTCGCCGCCGGAGGGTTCGATCGTTCGAAGATGCAGGTGACGAGCGACACGACCACGCTCAACACGCCGGCCGACTCGATCCAGTTCTCCGTCGAGTTCCAGGCCGAGTGCCTGGTCGGGCAGTACGGACCGGCCGCGGGCGGCTACCACAGCGCGATCCGGCCCGTGCTCGGCACCGGCGGATGCCTCGTCGGCAGCACGGTCCCGGTCGGCTGAGGCGCGGCACCCCGACGCCCGGCCGGCTCGACCGACCGTGAGCCCGGTGGCGAACCGCCGGGTAGGGTGGAGGGTTGAATCGTCCGCCCAGGGATGCAAGGGATCAGTGTGGCTGAATACATCTACTCGATGGTGCGCGCGCGGAAGGCGGTCGGGGACAAGCTGATCCTCGACGACGTCACCATGGCGTTCCTCCCCGGCGCGAAGATCGGCGTCGTCGGTCCGAACGGCGCGGGCAAGTCCACGATCCTGAAGATCATGGCCGGGCTCGACCAGCCCTCGAACGGCGAGGCGCGCCTCAGCCCCGGCTACAGCGTCGGCATCCTCATGCAGGAGCCCGTGCTCGACGAGTCGAAGACCGTCCTCGAGAACGTCCAGGAGGGCGTCGGCGAGATCAAGGCGAAGGTCGACCGGTTCAACGAGATCTCGGCCGCGATGGCCGACCCGGACGCCGACTTCGACACGCTGCTCGCCGAGATGGGCAAGCTGCAGGAGGACATCGACGCGGCCGACGCGTGGGACCTCGACTCGCAGCTCGAGCAGGCGATGGACGCGCTGCGCTGCCCGCCGAGCGACAGCGCGGTGTCGGTGCTCTCGGGTGGTGAGAAGCGCCGCGTCGCGCTGTGCAAGCTGCTCCTGCAGAAGCCCGACCTCCTGCTCCTCGACGAGCCGACCAACCACCTCGACGCCGAGAGCGTGCTCTGGCTCGAGCAGCACCTCGCCAAGTACCCCGGCGCGGTCCTCGCGGTCACGCACGACCGGTACTTCCTCGACCACGTCGCCGAGTGGATCTGCGAGGTCGACCGCGGACGCCTCTACCCGTACGAGGGCAACTACTCGACCTACCTCGAGAAGAAGTCCGAGCGCCTCACGGTGCAGGGCAAGAAGGACCAGAAGCTCCAGAAGCGCCTCAAGGAGGAGCTCGAGTGGGTCCGCTCGAACGCCAAGGGCCGCCAGGCCAAGTCGAAGTCGCGCCTCGCGCGCTACGAGGAGATGGCCGCGGAGGCGGAGCGGACGCGGAAGCTCGACTTCGAGGAGATCCAGATCCCCGCGGGTCCGCGCCTCGGCGACATCGTGCTCGAGGTCAAGAAGCTGGAGAAGGGCTTCGGCGACCGCACGCTCATCGACGGCCTGAGCTTCTCGCTCCCGCGCAACGGCATCGTCGGCATCATCGGCCCCAACGGCGTCGGCAAGACCACGCTCTTCAAGACGATCGTCGGCCTCGAACCGACCGACGGCGGCGACGTGAAGATCGGCGAGACCGTCAAGATCTCCTACGTCGACCAGTCGCGAGGCGGCATCGACCCGAACAAGACCCTCTGGGAGGTCGTGTCCGACGGGCTCGACTACATCCAGGTCGGCAAGACCGAGGTGCCGAGCCGCGCGTACGTCTCGACCTTCGGGTTCAAGGGCCCGGACCAGCAGAAGCGGGCCGGCGTGCTCTCGGGCGGTGAGCGCAACCGCCTGAACCTCGCGCTCACGCTGAAGCAGGGCGGCAACCTGCTGCTCCTGGACGAGCCGACGAACGACCTCGACGTCGAGACGCTGTCGAGCCTCGAGAACGCGCTCCTGGAGTTCCCGGGCTGTGCCGTGGTCATCACGCACGACCGGTGGTTCCTCGACCGCATCGCGACGCACATCCTCGCGTACGAGGGCACCGACGAGGACCCGGCCAAGTGGTACTGGTACGAGGGCAACTTCGAGGGCTACGAGGAGAACAAGGTCGAGCGCCTCGGTCCCGAGGCCGTGAAGCCGCACCGCTCGACCTACCGCAAGCTCACCCGGGACTGACCATGCGGCTGCACGTGCCGACCCAGCTCCGGTGGAGCGACCTCGATGCGTACGGGCACGTCAACAACGCGAGGATGCTGAGCCTCCTCGAGGAGGCTCGCATCCAGGCGTTCTGGGTGTCCGACGACACGTCGGAGCACGCGGTCGGCGCGAGCACCGCGGTCATCGACGCGGGGCCGGGGACCGCGACGTTCACCTTGATCGCGCGCCAGGAGATCGAGTACCTCCGCCCGATCCCGTACCACCGCCAGCCGCTCGACATCGAACTCTGGATCGGCCGGATGGGCGGCGCGAGCCTCGAGGTCTGCTACGAGGTCTTCCCGCCCGCCGGGACCGCGCCGCGCGTGGTCTACACGCGTGCATCGACGACCCTCGTGCTGACGGACGCGGCGACCGGTACGCCCCGGCGGATCACCGAGGTCGAGCGCGACGCGTGGCGCCCCTACGTCGACGAGCCCATCGCGTTCCGGCGCCGCTGACGGCAGGCCCGCGACCTCGTCGTCCTCGTTCAGCCGGCCACGATGTCGTCGCCCTCGACGCGCACCGCGATGGCCGGCAACGCCTTGACTGCCGGACCGTTGACGACCTCGCCGGTCGCGAGGTCGTACACCGAGCCGTGGCACGGGCAGTGGAACTCGCCGCCGTCCGGGGCGACGGTGCATCCCTGGTGCGTGCAGATCGCGCTGAACGCGACCACCTTCCCCGCCGTCGGCTGCGCGACGAGCGCCGGCTGGCCGTCGATCGTGGCGCTGATGCCGCCGCCGACCGGCACCTCGGACAGCGCGGCGATCGCGCCCGACCCGTCGGCCGAGCCCGATGAGCTTCCGTTCGACTGCCCGGTGTCGGCGGTGCAGGCGGCGAGTGCGACGGCGGCGGCTCCCGCCCCCGTCAGGCTCAGCGCTGCGCGGCGGGTGACGCGGATGTTCTCTGCGGCCATGGTGGAGTCCTCTCGGTGGCACACGGGCTGGACAAGCGGTTCACTGGGGAGAACACGAACCGGGGCATCACGTGGTTCAGCATCGGCCGAAGCCGGCCGTCCGAGGGCCGGAAACTCTGGGCGACGATGAACCGGATGCACGCGGGACTCGTGTATTCGATGGAGGTGAACGCCACGGACGAGCGCGAGCAGGTGCTGCGGGCGATCCACGACGAGCACGCATCGCCGTTGTGGCGGTACGTCGTGCACCTCACCGGCGACCGCGCGTTCGCCGACGACGTCGTCCAGGAGGTGCTCCTGCGCGCCTGGCGGCGCCCGCGCCTGCTGGACGAGACCGAGGGCTCGGCGCGCGCCTGGCTGTTCACCGTCGCGCGCAACCTCGTGATCGACGACCGGCGCAGCGCCCGCGCGCGCCGCGAGTTCCCGGTCGACGAGCTGCCGGAACGCGCGCAGGCGGATGCCACGGACGCGGCGTTCGATCGGTGGCTGGTCGCCGACGCGATCGGCGACCTCACGGACGATCACCGGGCAGTGCTCCGCTGCGTGTACTTCGGCGGGCGCAGCGTCGCGGAGGCGGCAGCCGAGCTCGGCATCCCGGCCGGGACCGTGAAGTCGCGACTGCACTACGCGCTGAAGGCGCTGCGGCTCGCGCTGCAGGAGCGAGGGGTGGTGGCCCCGTGAGCGATCGGTACGCGGACTGGGACGCCGCCTACGTGCTCGGGGCGCTGTCGCCGGCCGAGCGCCGCGAGTTCGAGCGGCACCTCTCGACCTGCCGGCGGTGCCGCGACGCGGTCGCCGAGCTCGCCGGGCTCCCGCCCGTGCTCGCGGGCGTCGGTGCCGACACGGTCGCGGTCGCGTCGGATCGCTCGACCGGACCCGGGCCGGCGGTCCTCGCGGGGCTCCTGCGCGACGCGCGCGGTCGGCGGCGGCGGGTGGTCGCTCTGCTGTCGGCCGCCGCGGCATCCGTGGTCCTCGTCGCGGGGGTGCTCGTCGCAGGCGTCACGGGCGTGCTCGGTCCCGCCTCCGCGAGCGCGGTCGAGGTGACGCTCGGCGCGGACGCGCCGACCTCGGTCACCGCCGAGGTCGTCCTGCGACCGCGCTCGTGGGGGACCGCGGTCTCGACGCACTGCGCGCACCGCGACGGCGCGAGCGGCCAGGGCTCGAGTGGCCCGGGCTCGGGCGGCGAATACGGCAGCGGCGAGCGATACGGGCTGTACGTCACCTCGACGTCCGGTCGGCAGACGATGGTCTCGAGCTGGCGCTCCGGGTCGAGCGACGACGTGCGCGCCGAGGGCTCGACGGCCCTCGCGATCGCCGACATGGCGACGCTCGACATCCGGGAGATCGACACCGGCACCGTGGTGCTGCGCGCCGACGTGCCGCGCTGACGTGGTGCCGCGCTGACCGCCTCCCGGTCAGGCGCCGGGAACCCGGATCATGCCCTCCTGCGCGACGCTCGCGACCAGCACGCCGTCGCGCGTGTGGATCCGCCCGAGCGACAGTCCGCGCCCGCCGCCTGCGGCGGGGGACTCCTGCGTGTAGAGCAGCCACTCGTCGGCCCGCGCGTCGCGGTGCCACCACATCGCGTGGTCGAGGCTCGCGACCTTGAGTCCGGGCGTCGCCCACGCCACGCCGTGGCCGCGCAGCACGGGCTCCAGGATCGAGTAGTCGCTCGCGTACGCGAGCGCCGCACGGTGCAGCTTCGGGTCGTCCGGCAGGCGCCCGATCGCGCGCATCCATACCGCCTGGCGCGGGACGCGCTCGCCGTCGACGCGCAGGTAGATGGGCGACGGGACGTGCCGGACGTCGAACGGGCGCTGCTCCGACCAGTGCCGGGCGATCGAGTGGTCGATGCCGCTCAGCACCTCGGCCGCGGTCGGGAGGTCCTCGGGCGCCGGGAGGTCGGCGGGCATCTCGGCCTGATGCGTCAGGCCCTCGTCGCGCGTCTGGAACGACGCGATGAGCGACAGGATCGGCGTGCCGTGCTGGAACGCCTGCGTGCGCCGCGTCGAGAACGAGCGGCCGTCGTGGATGCGGTCGACCGCGAACGTGATCGGGTGGTTCACGTCGCCGGGGCGCAGGAAGTAGCCGTGCATCGAGTGCAGCGGGCGGTCGTCCTCGACCGTCCGGGTCGCCGCGGTGAGGGACTGCGCGAGCACCTGTCCGCCGAACACGCGGCCCATCGGCATCCACTGCGACGGACCGGTGAAGATGTCCTCGTTCGTCCGGGCGCCGGTGTCGGTGAGGCGCAGGGCGTTGAGCAGGCCCTGGATCGGACTGGGGGCGCCTTCCTGGGCGTTGGACAAGTTGACCTCCGTCTCGGGGCGGGCTGGACCGCGGGCGAGCGTGCCCGGCGGGAGCCGCGGCGCTCCGTTGGTAGTTTAGACAGGCCATGGTCCAGCACTTCACGCTCGCCGACAGCCTCGCGCTCGGCGACCTGCACACCTACCTGCAGCGCGCCGGTCGAGTCGAGGACGGCTCGGTCCGGCTCATCGCCGGTTCCGGGATCCTCGCGGTCTACTCGGCGATCCTGTACCCGCGGGGGATCCTCGACGAGACGCCGACCGTGCTGGGCCTGCGCACCTTCGCCTTGGTCGACACCGAGGACTTCGACAGCGTCGTGCCCATGCGCTCGCTGGTCGACCGGATCGCGCGCGCGCGCACCGAGGTCGGCGACGACGAGTCCCGGCCCGTCACGATGAGCCGGCCGCACGAGGTCAGCACGGTCACCTGGGCCGGCATCTCGCCGCCGCGCGGCGGCTGGCGGGCGCTGTCGCAGACCGAGGCATCCGTGCTCGAGACGGCCGCGCGCACCGGCATCGAGGAGATCGCGCAGGCGATCCCGACCGGGACCGGGGAGCAGCTCGTCCAGCGCGTGCGGTCCGAGATCTGGGGCCGGGGGATCGAGGGGCTCGAGTACGTGCCCGCCGGTGCCGCCTTCGCGGCCTACAGCCTCGGCTTCCTCGGCGAGGACCCCATCAGCGTGTTCGAGACCGGGCCGTGGACCAGGCTCAGTTCGCGCCGGGGCCACGTGCTCATCCGGCAGAAGCCCTGGTCCCTGAAGTCCTGACCGGGCGCCCAGGCCGGACGCCCCGCACGGGGGCGCCCGGCGCGGGGCATCCGCTCAGCCGCGCGCGATCGCGCGCCCGGCCCTGAGGCCGGTGAAGAGGCAGCCGCCGAGGAACGTGCCCTCGAGCGCGCGGTAGCCGTGCACGCCGCCGCCGCCGAACCCGGCGGCTTCGCCGACCGCGTACAGGCCGGGCACGGGCGCGCCGTCGGCGCCGAGCGCGCGCGAGTCGAGGTCGGTCTGGATGCCGCCGAGGGACTTGCGCGTGAGGATGTGCAGCTTCACCGCGATGAGCGGGCCGGCCGCGGGGTCGAGGATCTTGTGCGGCGTCGCCGCCCGGATCAGCTTGTCGCCGCGGTACGTGCGCGCCGACCGGATCGCGGCGAGCTGCAGGTCCTTCGAGAACTCGTTGTCGAGCTCGCGGTCGCGCGCGCGGAGCTCGCGCTCGATCTCGTCGGTGTCCAGCGGCGCGTCGCCCGTGAGCTCGCGCATGCCCGCGAACAGCTCTTCGAGCGTGTCGGCGACGACGAAGTCCGCGCCGTGCTGCTTGAACGCCTCGACCGGGCCGGGCGCGCCGGCCCGCAGCCGCTGGGCGAGCAGCTTCAGGTCCTTGCCGGTGAAGTCCGGGTTCTGCTCGCTGCCCGAGAGCGCGAACTCCTTCTCGATGATCTTCTGCGTGAGGACGAACCACGAGTGGCCGTACCCGGTCGTCATGAGGTGCTCGAGCGTGCCGAGGGTGTCGAAGCCGGGGAACAGCGGGACCGGGAGTCGCTTGCCGGTCGCGTCGAACCACATCGACGACGGCCCGGGGAGGATCCGGATGCCGTGCATCGGCCAGACCGGGTCCCAGTTGTCGATGCCCTCGACGTAGTGCCACATGCGGTCGCCGTTCACGAGCCGCGCGCCCGCCTCCTCGGCGATCGGGAGCATGCGGCCGTCGACGTGCGCGGGCACGCCCGACAGCATCTCCGCGGGCGGCGTGCCGAGGCGCGCGGGCCACTGCTTGCGGACCTGCTCGTGGTTGCCGCCGATGCCGCCGGAGGCCACGACGACCGCGGGAGCGCGGAGCTCGAAGTTGCCGATCACGTCGCGATTGCTCGACTCGCCGCGTTCGGCCGCGTCGTCCGCGAGGAGCGCCCCGTGCACGCCGACGACCGCGCCGCCGTCCACGACCAGCCCGTCGACGCGGTGCCGGTGGCGGAACTCGACGAGCCCGGCCGCGCGCCCGGCCTGGACGCGCGCGATGAACGGCGCGAGCACGCCGGGGCCCGTGCCCCACGTGATGTGGAAGCGCGGGACCGAGTTGCCGTGGCCGCGTGCGCGGCCGTCGCCGCGCTCCGCCCAGCCGACGACCGGGAAGAAGCGCACGCCCTTCTCGTGCAGCCAGGCGCGCTTCTCGCCGGCCGCCCAGTCGAGGTACGCGTCGGCCCACCTGCGGCCCCAGGCGTCCTCGTCCTCGCGGTCGAACCCGGCGGTGCCGGCCCAGTCCTCGCGGGCCAGCTCGATGGAGTCCTTCACGCCCATGCGGCGCTGCTCGGGCGAGTCGACGAGGAAGATCCCGCCGAACGACCAGTGCGCCTGGCCGCCGAGGCTCGCAGCGGGCTCCTGGTCGACGATCAGGACGCGCTTGCCGGCGTCGACGAGCTCCGCCGCCGCGACGAGGCCGCTGAGGCCGGCGCCGACGACGATCGCGTCGGCCCGGAACGCGGTCGGGTCCGCGTCCTCCGCGCCTCGGCCGGGGGTGGTGGGGGATGCTGCCACGATGACTCCTTCGTCTCGGGGATGGCAGGGGGATCGGCGCGGTCGGGTCCGGCCGGATCAGGCGTCGAAGGTGTTCACCATCGCGTACGCCGCACGCTGGAGGTAGTCCCAGAGGGTCTCCTCCGCGAGCGGCGGCAGGTCGAGTGTACCTACGGCGGCATGCATGTGCGCGAGCCAGCGGTCGCGGGCGTCCGGGTTCACCTTGAACGGCTGGTGGCGCTGGCGGAGCCGAGGATGCCCCCGCTCGGCGCTGTAGGTGCCCGGGCCGCCCCAGTACTGCTCCAGGAACAGCTGGAGGCGCAGCTTCGCGGGCCCGAGGTCCTCCTCGGGGTACATGGGCCGGAGCACCGGGTCCTCGGCGACGCCGCGGTAGAACTCGTCGACGAGTCGCGCGAACGTCGCGGATCCGCCGACCTGCTCGTAGAAGGATGCCCCGAGCGCGGCGCCGTGCTCGCTGCCGCGCAGCGGCACGGAGGCGGGCGGGACGGCGGCGGGCTCGCGCGCGGCGGCGGGCTCGCGCGCGGCGGCCGGCTCGCGCGCGGCGGCCGGACGGATGGGCAGGTCGGTCACTCGGAGCCTCCTGGCGGGGGAGCGGGCTTGGTCGTCTTGGGCTTCGGGGTGCGTTTCGTCGACGGCTCGACCGCGTCGACCAGGACGCTGTTCGGCGCCGTCCGCGGCGGGCGCGCGCCCTTCACGCGCGTCGCGCCGTCGAAGCCCGATAGGACGACCGCGTTCAGGCTCGGCAGCTTCACGCCGATCGCGTCGAGCGCGTGCTTGAGGCGCATCCTCAGCTCGCGCGCGACGTCGTCCTTCGCGGACGTGCGCACCTTCATCACGACGCGGATGATCATCGCGTCCGCCGAGATCGACTCGAGGCCCCAGACCTCCGGCTTCTCGAGGACCCGGGAGCGCCACTTGGACGACTGCGACATCTCGACGGCGGCGCCGAGGAGCGCGGCCTCGACCGCGTCGATGTCCGCGTCGTACGGGACCGCGAGGTCGATGATGACGCGCGCCCAGCCCTGCGACATGTTGCCGACGCGGAGGATCTCGCCGTTGCGCACGAACCACAGCGTGCCGTTCACGTCGCGCACGGTCGTGATGCGGATCCGCACCTCCTCGACGATCCCCGTCGCGGGCCCGAGGTCGACGACGTCGCCGACGCCGAGCTGGTCCTCCACGACCATGAACAGCCCGTTCAGGGAGTCCTTCACGATGTTCTGCGCGCCGAAGCCGAGGCCCGCGCCGATCGCGGCCGACAGCAGCGCGAACGAGCCGAGGATCTCCTGGCTGATGGTCGCGACGATCATGAGCACGACGACGATGAACAGCGTCACGTTCACGATGTTCGACAGCACCGAGCCGAGCGTGCGCGTGCGCTGCACCACCCGGACCGCTGCGAGCGGCGACGCGTTCAGCGCCTGCGTGTCGGTCACGTCCTGCTTGCGTTTCACGCCGTTCACGACGCGGTTCACGACGCGGTCGATGACGAAGTGCAGGAGCCAGCGGATCACCAGCGCGACGAGGACGATGATGACGATCGTCACCAGCTTGCTGACGATGACGCCCCAGTTGTCCCCCCACCACTGGGCGAATCCAGTCCACGCCTCCGCGCTGAGCACGGGGTCGGTCGGTTCAGCCATGGCGGGGAGTCTAACCGGCGGTCGCTGGGAGCGCGGTCGGCGCCGACTCGTCCCGAGCCCGGGCGGCGAGCGCGCGTTCGAGCTCGGAGAGCTGCTCCGAGACGAGGCGGTGCAGCGGCGCGGGCGCCGGGTTGGCCTCCAGCCACGCGCGCGTGAGCGTCGCGAGCTCGGCCGACACGAGGGGTCCGGGGTACAGGCGGCGCACGATGAGCGAGGCCATCGTGAACGACCGGTTCGCCCACACGTCCTGGAGCATGGCGAAGTACCGGCGCACCTCGGTCTTCAGGAGCGACGGGTCGGCCGTGCGCTGCCAGCCGTCCGCGATCGCGCGCGCGAGGTCGTTCGACAGCGAGGCATCCGTCGCGACGCGGTGCCACGCGGCATCCTTGACCTGCTGGACCGGGCGGGCCGCTCGCGCCGTCTCCGCGAGCTGGCGGCCCTTCGCGGTGTCGTCGCGCGCGAGCTGCGCCGCGATCTCGGCCTCGTCGGCGGCGCCGAGCGCCGCGCGCGCGATGACGATCTCCCAGCTCAGGTCGAGGTCGACCTCGAGGCCCCCGAGCGCGACCGACCCGTCGGCGAGGGCCGCGAGCACGTCCGCGTGGGCGGTGGTCGACGCGAGCCGGGTGAGCGCCTTCACGAGCTGGAGCTGCGCGTCCGAGCCCTCGGCGGCCAGCTGCGCGTGCGCCCAGACCGCATCGCCGGCTTCGGCGGCGAGCGCCTCGCGACGGCCGTCGGCGACGTACCGCGCGAGCGCGAACTCGAGGCGCGAGAGCGCGAGCGCGCGGGACGAGGACTGCGTCTCGTGCCCCACCGACATCAGCACGAGCGCGACGAAGTCGCTCGCGGGCAACTCGGCGTCGCGCACGGCGTCCCACGCCGAGCCGAGCACGACAGCGCGGGCGACGGGATCGTCGAGGCGGCCGAGGTGCTCGACCGCGGTCTGGAAGCTCGGCGCGTCGAGGCGGATCTTCGCGTACGTCAGGTCGTCGTCGTTCACGAGCAGCAGGTCCGGCCGGGCGAGGCCGACGAGCTCCGGCACCGGCGTCGACGCGCCGTCGACGTCGAGCTCGAACCGCTCGGTGCGCACGAGCGAATCGCCGGTGCGCCGGTAGCAGCCCACGGCCACGCGGTGGGGGCGGAGCGTCGGATGGCTCGGCGCCGCAGCCTGCTCGATCGTCGCGGCCGTGATCGCGCCCGAGGCATCCGTCTCGACCACCGCGCGGAGCGTGTTCACGCCCGCGGTCTCGAGCCAGAGCTCGCTCCAGCGCGCGAGGTCGCGGCCGCTGGCCGCCTCGAGCTCGTCGAGCAGGTCGCGCAGCGTCGCGTTGCCGCCGCCGTGGCGGGCGAGGTACGCGCCCACGCCGCGCTGGAACGCGTCGAGGCCGACCCAGGCGACGAGCTGCTTCAGCACCGAGGCGCCCTTGTCGTACGTGATGGCGTCGAAGTTCACCTCGACGTCGGCGAGGTCGCGGATCTCGGCGACGATCGGATGCGTCGACGCCAGCTGGTCCTGCTCGGCGGCGTGCGTCTTCTCGTCGCTCGCGAACGTCGCCCAGACGCCCGTGAACTCGGTGACCTGCGACGTCGCGAGCGTCGACGCCCAGGTCGCGAACGACTCGTTGAGCCACAGGTCGTTCCACCACCGCATCGTCACCGAGTTGCCGAACCACATGTGGCTGAGCTCGTGCAACACGACGATCGCGCGCTGCTCCCGGCGCGCGTCGGACACGCGCGAGCGGAACAGGTAGGACTCGTTGAACGTGACCGCGCCGACGTTCTCCATCGCGCCCCAGTTGTACTCGGGGACGAAGATCTGGTCGTACTTGCCGTACGGGTACGGCACGCCGAACGCCTGCTCGTAGAACCCGAGCCCGGCGCGCACGGTGTCGAACATCACGTCGGCGTCGGCGTACTGCGCGAGCGAGGCCCGGGTGAACAGGCCGAGCGGCACGTCCCGTCCGTCGACGCTGCGGGCGCTTCCGTGCCAAGAGGCGTACGGGCCCGCGACGATCGCGACGATGTAGCTCGAGATCACGGGTCCGGTCTCGAAGGCCCAGACGGCGGTGTCGGATGCCTCGCCCGGCACCGGCTCCGGGGAGGGGGCGTTGCTCAGCACCGACCAGTGCGCAGGCGCGGTGATGGTGAAGCGCACCGCGGCCTTCAGGTCGGGCTGGTCGAACACCGCGTACACGCGGTTCGCCTCGGCGACCGCGAACTCGGTGTACAGGTACGCCTCGCCGTCGACGGGGTCGACGAACCGGTGCAGGCCCTCGCCCGTGTTCGTGTACTCGCGCGTCGACACGACCCGCAGCTCGTTGCGCTCCCGGAGCGCGTCGAGCCGGATGCGATGGCCGTCCCACGCGGACGCCGCGTCGAGCGGGACCCCGTTCAGGACCAGCTCCTGGATCGCCGTCGCCGTCGTCTCGATGAACGTCGCCGCGCCCGGCGTCGCCTCGAATCGCACGGTCGTGTCGCTTCGGAACCGATCGGGCCCGGTCAGGTCGAGCACGACGTCGTACTCCGGGGCGCGGACGACCGCGGCGCGGTCCTCGGCCTCGGGACGGGTCAGGTTCGCAGCAGGCATCGATGACCTTCCGTTCGGGTGTGCCCAGCCAGCCTAACGAGCCGGGGTGCTCCCGGACCGGCGTCCGGAGGTCAGGCCGTGCTCGTACGCGAGGATCACGAGGTGCACGCGGTCGCGTGCGGCGAGCTTCTGCAGCAGGCGCCCGACGTGGGTCTTCACGGTCGACTCGGAGAGGTGGAATCGCGCGGCGATCTCGGTGTTGTTCAGCCCGTCGGCGACCGCGGCGAGGACCTCGCGCTCGCGCGCGGTGAGCGCGTCGAGCTCGGTCGGCCGGTCCGGGACGGCCGCGGGGAGGTCGGCCGCGAACAGTTCGAGCATGCGGCGCGTGATGCGCGGGGCGAGGATGGCCTCGCCCTCGTGCACCGAGCGGATGGCCGCGACGAGCTCGTGCGGTCGCGCGTCCTTGAGCAGGAACCCGCTCGCGCCGGCGCGGATGGCCGCGAACGCGTACTCGTCGAGGTCGAACGTGGTGAGGACGATGACGCGCGGCGCGCGCTCCGCGGCGGTGACGGCGGCGGTGGCCGCGATGCCGTCGACGCCCGGCATGCGCACGTCCATGAGCAGCACGTCGATCCCGGTCGATCGGGCGAGCTCGATGGCCGCGGCGCCGTCGCCGGCCTCGCCGACGACCCGGAGGTCCGGTTCGGCCTCGAGCACCATGCGGAATCCCGTCCGCACGAGCGCCTGGTCGTCGACGATCGCCACGCGGATCGGCTCCGGTCCGGTCATGATCCCCCTCCGGGTCCTCGAGACGCGTCGAGCGTCGCGTGCAGGCGCCAGCCGGACGATCCGCGGGGCCCTGCCTCGAGCGTGCCGCCGTACAGGCCCACGCGCTCGCGCAGGCCCGCGAGTCCGCGGCCGGCGCCCGTCGTCGCGGGCCCCGCGGGCGAGCGGTGTCCGTCGTCCTCGACGCTCACGGTCACGACGTCGTCGAGCCGTGCGATGCGCACGTCGACGCGCCGGGCGCCGGCGGCGTGGCGGAGCGCGTTCGTGAGCCCCTCCTGCACGATGCGGTACACCGGGAGCTGCAGCGCGGGCTCGGTGATCGGCGGGCCCGCGGTCGTGAGCGCGACGGGCAGGCCGGCCTCGCGGAATCCGTCGACGAGCGCGGGGACGCCGGCGAGCCCTGGTTGCGGCGTGCGGTCGGCCGCGGCCTCCGACGGCTCGGCGAGCACGCCGAGCATCCGGCGCATCTCGCCGAGCGCCTCGCGGCCGGTGTCCGCGACGCTCCGCATCGCGTCGGCGGCGCGCGCGGGATCACGGCCGACCGTGGCCGCCGATCCGTCGGCGAGCGTGATCATAACGGTCAGGCCGTGCGACACGACGTCGTGCAGTTCGCGGGCGATCCGGGCACGCTCCTCGACCGCGGCGAGCCGCGCCTGCTGGTCGCGCTCGCGGGCGAGGTCGTGGGCGCGCGCGATGAGCGCGTCCAGGTAGCGTCGCCGGGCGCCGACGTTGACGCCGATCAGGGTCGCGATGAGCAGGATCACGGCCAGCCCCGCGGCCGTGCCGAGCGGCGCGGCGTCGAAGGGCTCGACGACCGGGGTCTGCGCGATCCACGACGCCGCGAGCGCGGCCAGCGCCCCGAGCGCGACCGACACGCCGTAGCCGAGCCACCCGGCCCGCGTCGAGCCGTACACGGCGAGCCCGTACAGCGCGATGAACACGGCGAGCACGTCGAGCGATCCGGAGGGGGTCGAGGCGAAGCAGGCCGCCCACGCGACGCCGAGGACGAGGCGCGGACGCGTCCGTCGTGCGAGCAGCAGGGCGAGGCCCGCGGCGATCGCCCCGACGACCGCGAGGGTCGGGACCCAGGCGGACTGCCCGGCGACCACGGCGGCGACGAGGGCCGAGACGATCGTGGGGACGGTGTACGCCCCGGCGATGAGCGCGTCGGCCAGGCGCGGGTGGCCGGCCCAGAACCGGCGGACGACTCCCGGCGGACGCGGCAGGCGCAGCTCGCCCCCGACCGCCGGATCGGGCTGGTCGGGGGCGAGCTGCGCCACGGTCATGGACAAGGATGCTACGCGTCGCGCTTGACGAGGAGCGCCGCGGCGCCGACGAGCGACGCGGACACCCAGCCGAGCACCACCAGGAGGTCCGCCCAGGTCGAGAGCACCTCGTCGCCGGTCAGCTCGGCGGGCGCGAACATGTTCGTCCCGGCCGTCGCGAGCAGGTACGGGTGCAGGTCCTGCGCCCAGTCGGCGGGCACGAGCTGCAGGATCGTCGGGAGCACGAGGATGAACGCGAGCACGATGCCGATGCCGGCCGCGCTCGACCGGATCATCGTGCCGACGCCGAGCGAGAACACCGCGAGGAGCGCGAGGTACAGCGCCGATCCGAGCATCGGGAGGAGGACGTCGGGGTCGGCGAGGCTCGCCGAGACGTCGTGCGGCGCGTACACCGCGGCGGCGACCGCGTAGGCGCCGACCGCGCCGACGACGCCCACGACGAACGTCGTCGTGAACAGCACGATGGCCTTCCCGGCGAGCACGGGGAGCCGCCTCGGCACCGCGACGAACGTGGATCGCGCCATCCCGGTCCCGTACTCGCCGCCGATGACGAGCACGCCGAGCACGGCGACCACGAGCTGCGCGAGGAAGACCCCGAACGTCGTCGCCTGGACGAAGAGGCCGACCTGCGCCTCGGGGGAGGCGCGCAGCGCGTCCGGCGCGATGGCGTCGCCGTTGATCGTGGTGGTCGTGATGAGCAGCGCGAGGCCGACCATCATCACGACCACCGAGAGGTACGACCAGACCGTCGAACGCAGGCTCCGGAGCTTGATCCACTCGGAGTGCAGGACGCCGGCGAACCCGAGCGGCGCCGTTCCGGCGGCGCTCGCCGCGGGGGGAGCGATGGGGGTGATGGCGGTCATCCGAGTGCCTCCGAGCGGTATTCGACCGCGTCGGCGGTGAGGGCGAGGTAGGCCTCTTCGAGCGACGCGTTGGCGGGGGTGAGTTCGTGGACGGCGATGGCGTTGAACGCGGCGAGGTCGCCGATCGCGTGCGCCTCGAGGCCCGTGACCTCGAGCAGGCCCGCTTCCGAGCGCATGACGCTCACGCCGGGGCCGCTGAGCAGGTCGGCGAGCTTCGACGACTGCGGGGATCGCACCCGCACGCGCGGCGCGGTGCCCGCCGAGACGACCGCGTCGACCGGGGCATCCGCGATGACCCGGCCCCGACCGAGCACGATGAGGTGATCCGCGGTCATCGCCATCTCGCTCATCAGGTGCGAGGAGAGCAGGATGGTCCGGCCCTCGGCGGCGAGGCCGCGCACGAGCGTGCGCACCCAGAGGACGCCCTCGGGGTCCAGTCCGTTGACCGGCTCGTCGAGCAGGAGCGTCGCGGGGTCGCCGAGCAGCGCGGCGGCGATGCCGAGGCGCTGGCCCATGCCGAGCGAGAATCCCCCGACGCGCTTGCGGGCGACCGACTCGAGGCCCGTGAGCTCGATGACCTCGCGCACCCGTCGGCGGCCGATGCGGTGCGTCGCGGCGAGGGCGAGCAGGTGGTGCTCCGCGGTGCGGCCGGTGTGCACGGCCTTCGCGTCGAGCAGGGCGCCGACCTCGCGCAGCGGGGCCCGGTGCTCGGCGTACGGACGTCCGTTGACGAGGACGCTGCCAGCGGTCGGGCGGTCGAGTCCCACGATCATGCGCATCGTGGTCGACTTGCCGGCGCCGTTCGGCCCGAGGAATCCGGTGACGAGCCCGGGGCGCACCGTGAAGTCGATGCCGTCGACGGCGGTGCGGGGTCCGTACCGCTTCGTGAGTCCTTCTGCAGTGATCATGGGTTCGACGCTACGGATCCGGAGCTGGCGCGCACATCGGCGCCGGGAACGGTTCCGGGGCGGCGGGCGTGGTACCGGGGTACCACGCCCACCGCCCCGGAGGACGTTGCGGCGGCGGCCGCTACGCGCCCTGCGCGTCCCGCGCCTGTGCAACGAGCGCCCGCTCGACGCCGGCGACGTTCTCGACGATCAGGCGGCGCAGCGCCGGCGGTGCGTCGGGGTGCGACTCGAGCCAGCTGTGGCTCGCGTCGACGAGCGCGCGGTTCGCGAGCGGCGACGGGTACAGCAGCTCGACGAGCTTCTCGGCGATCGCGTAGCTGCGCTCCTCCCACACCCGCTCGAGCATCTCGAAGTACGGGCCGACGAACGGCGCGAGCAGGGACGTGTCGTCGGCGCGGAGGAACCCGGCCGCGGTCGTCCGCACGACGGAGTTCGTCGCGGTGTCGACGTCGAGCAGCGACGACCAGGCGCGGGTCTTGCCGTCGGCCGTCGGGATCGCGGCGCGCGCGTACGCGGCCGACTCCTGGCCGGTCGCGGTCTGGTCGGTCGCGAGACGTGCGTCGATCTCGGCGTCGCCGGCGCGGCCCGCCGCGACGAGCGCGTAGAGCAGCTCCCAGCCGAGGTCGGTGTCGACCTCGAGGCCCTCGAGCACGACGGATCCGTCGAACAGGCCCTGGATGCGGTCGGCCTGCGAGCCGGCCTCCGCGAGCGCGGCCGCGGCCTTCGCGAACTGGAACTGCGCGTCGCTGCCGGCCGGCGCCTGCTCGGCGAGCGACCAGAACCCGTCGGCGATGCGGGCGCGCGAGGCGGAACGCTTCGCCGGCGCCACGTACGAGCTCGCCGCGAGCACGGCGTTCGCGAGGATGATCCGCAGCGTCGTCGACTCGGTCTCGCTCGCGACGTTGCCGAGCACGAGGTCGAGGTAGTCGCTCGCGGCGGTCTCGCCGTCGCGCGTGGCATCCCACACGCTGCTCCACACGAGCGCGCGGGCCAGCGGGTCGCTGATCGCCGACAGGTTCGCGAGCGCGAACCGGTGGGATGCCTCGTCGAGGCGGATCTTCGCGTACGCGAGGTCGTCGTCGTTGAGCAGGATCAGGTCGGGGCGGGCGAGCCCGACCAGCTCGGGCACGTCGGTGCGCTCGCCGGCGACGTCGAGCTCGACGCGGTGCGCGCGCACGAGTGCGCCGTCGACGAGGTTGTAGAAGCCGATCGCGAGGCGGTGCGGGCGGATCGTCGGGTGCTCGGCCACAGCGGACTGGAGCACCGCGAACGAGGTGATCGTCCCCTCCGCCTGCTGGTCGAGCCCGGTCGAGACCTCGAGTTCGGGGCGCAGCGTGTTCACGCCTGCCGTCTCGAGCCACGCCTTCGACCACTCCGAGAGTTCGCGGCCGCTCGCGACCTCGAGCTCGGCGAGCAGGTCGGCGAGGGTCGTGTTGCCCCACGCGTGCTTCCGGAAGTACGCCGAGACGCCCGCGAAGAACGCGTCGATGCCGACCCACGCGACGAGCTGCTTCAGCACCGACCCGCCCTTGGCGTAGGTGATGCCGTCGAAGTTCACCATGACGTCCTCGAGGTCGTTGATGACCGCGGAGATCGGGTGCGTCGAGGGGAGCTGGTCCTGGCGGTACGCCCAGCTCTTCTCCATCGAGTTGAACGTGGTCCAGGCGTGCACCCACTCGGTCGCCTCGGCCGTGGCGATGGTCGAGGCCCACTCGGCGAACGACTCGTTCAGCCAGAGGTCGTTCCACCACTTCATGGTGACGAGGTCGCCGAACCACATGTGGGCGAGCTCGTGCAGGATCGTGACGACCCGGCGCTCCCGCACCGCGTCGGTGACCTTGGAGCGGAAGACGTAGACCTCGGTGAAGGTCACCGCGCCCGCGTTCTCCATGGCGCCCGCGTTGTACTCGGGCACGAAGAGCTGGTCGTACTTGTCGAACGGGTACGGCACGCCGAACTTGTCCTCGAAGTACGCGAAGCCCTGCTTCGTCTTCTCGAACACATAGTCGGCATCGAGGTGCTCCGACAGGCTCTTCCGGCTGAACACGCCGAGCGGGACCGTCCGGCCGTCGGCGCTCGTGAGCTCGTCGCGCACGACGTCGTACGGGCCGGCGATGAGCGCGGTGATGTAGCTCGAGATGCGCGGCGTCGGGCCGAACGCCCACGTCGCGATCTCCTGCCCCTCGGCGGACGCGCCCGCGGGGGTCGGCTCGGGGGTCGGCTGGTTCGACACGACCTGCCAGTGCGCCGGCGCCGTCACGGTGAAGCGGAACGCGGCCTTCAGGTCGGGCTGCTCGAACACCGCGAACATGCGGCGCGAGTCGGGCACCTCGAACTGGGTGTAGAGGTAGACCTCGCCGTCGGCGGGGTCCACGAAGCGATGCAGGCCTTCGCCCGTGTGCATGTAGCGGCCGTCGGCGACGACCGTGAGCTCGTTCTCGGCGGCGAGGCCCGGCAGCTGGATGCGCACGCCGTCGCTCACCTCCGCGGGGTCGAGCTCCGCCCCGTTGAGCGTGACCGAGTGCACGGTCGCGGTGATCGCGTCGATGAACGTCGACGCGCCCTCCACGCCCGAGAAGCGGACGGTCGTGGTCGAGCGGAACACGTCGGGCCCGGTCGTCACGTCGAGCACGACGTCGTAGTCGTGGACCGTGACGATCTCGGCGCGCTCGGCGGCTTCCAGCCTCGTGAGGTTCTCTCCTGGCAAGACTTCTCTCCTCTGATCGATCGAGGCGCTCGTGGCGCACTCGCACGATTGACCAGCCTATCGCCGGGCCCCTAGCGTGGGCCCGTGCCGACGAGCTTCGACGAACGGGCCGCAACGGCCGAACGCTACCGTGCCTTCGCGGAGGTCGAGGCGCGGGGGATGAGCCCCTGCTACGAGGAATGGGCCGCGGGCGTCGCGGCGGATGCCTCGACGCTCGAGCTCATCGACGGGCTCCCGCCCGCGAAGCGCCAGCCGCCGCTCGTGTTCGCCTCCGCGCGGTTCCGCGGCGCGCCGGTGTCGCCCTACCCCGAGTTCCGGGCGTGGCTCCACGAGCACTGGGCCGACGTGCGCGAGACCGCGCTGACGCACGCGACGCAGACGAACGAGGCCGCGCGCTGCGCGGTGCTGCTGCCGTTGCTCCAGTCCCTGCCCCAGCCGCTCGCGCTCATCGAGGTCGGGGCGTCCGCCGGGCTGTGCCTGTACCCCGACCGCTACTCGTACCGGTACGCCACGGCCGACGGCGGGGAGCTCCGGGTCGACCCCGTGGACGGCCCGTCGGACGTGCTGCTCGAGTGCGAGGCATCCGCGCCGCTGCCCGCGATCGCCGCGCCGCCCGAGATCGCGTGGCGCGCGGGGATCGACCTGCACCCGCTCGACCTCCGCGACGCCGACGACCTCGCGTGGCTCGACGCGCTCATCTGGCCCGAGCACGACGATCGGCGGGCTCGCCTTCGCGCGGCCGCCGCGATCGCCGCGGCCGACCCGCCGCGGCTCGTCGCCGGCGACCTGAACGAGCGGCTCGCGGCGCTCGCCGCGGAGGCGCCCGTCGACGCGACGCTCGTCGTCTTCCACACGGTCGTGCTCGCGTATGCGAGCGAAGCGGACCGACTCAGGTTCGAGGAGCAGGTCTCGCTGCTCCCCGGGCACTGGGTCTCGTTCGAGGGCCGGTCGATCATGCCCGGCATCTCCGCGCGGGAGGACGTGCCGAACGACGGCACCGATTTCGTCCTCGCGCTCGACGGGGTGCAGGTCGCCTGGGCGCACCCGCACGGGCGGGGCATCCGCTGGTTCGGCCCGGATCGGCGCTGAACGGATTCCGGGTTACGGCACGACGCCGGCGCGCTCGAGCACGTTCCGCATCACCTGCTGGATCGTCGCGTCGACGACGAGGCTCCCGCCGAACGTCAGTGAACCGACGGAGAACACGAACCCACCCCCGGGGTGGTCGTAGGAGACCATGTCGGCACCGGGCCCCGTGCCGTCGAACACTCCGGTCGCCAGGAAGGCCAAGCCGGCGGGACGGGTCGACGGGGGGATGACGTGGGGCGAGTCCATCGCGCAGCCGAACGGCATCGAGATCGCGCCCAGTCCGTCCGCTGTATCGACCTCCCATGCGCTCGCCTTGCCGTTGCCGAACCCGGTGTTCAGGCCGGCGTTGCCGAACCGATCCCCGTTGGAGACCCCCGTGCCGAGGAACAGCGGGTGTGCGGCATCGACGACCTCGTACGGCGAGCCGGTCACCGCGCATCGCTCGGTCGCGACGCCGATCACCGAGCGTTCCGGTCGAAGCGGCTCGCGTGCCCGGAGCAGGGCGGGCACGCGGTCACCGCCTTCGACGCCTTCGAGGTACGTCATCACCCGGGCCGCGGCATCGTACGTGCACACCTCGAAGAGGCCGTTCCCGCCGAGGTAGGCGACGCTGCCGCCCGCGTCGAGGTAGGCGACGAGGTGGTCGTACATCTCGGGGGTCCAGTATTCGGGGTGCGTCCCGACGATGAGCATGCGGTACTGACCCGGATCGCATCCGTGCTCGTGGAAGTCGAGGTCGCTGAACACGTCGGGGCGGTACCCCTCGGCTTCGAGCCATCCGTGGATCCAGAGTTCCCCGGGCGAGGTGCCAATCCGTCGGGAACGCCGTCAGCGGCGACGCGTTCTGCATCGGCCGCATGAGGCTGATCCGAGCGAGGCCGCTGTACTTGGACGCACCGCCCCACCCGTCGTACGCGAGCCAGGTGTTCGTGTTCGCGAGCAGCGCGACCTGGGAACGGGCGGTCTGCTTCGGCCTGATCACGAAGGTGATGTCCGAGCTCCGCCCATCGACGTCGGTGCACGTCGCCGAGTAGATGCCGGATCTCCAGTCGTCGCCGACGGTGACCGCGAACGTCTCCTCCCAACCGCACCCGACATGCCACGGCTCCGGGGGAGTGGGTTGCGTGGGCGACTCGAATTCGATCTCCGCCACCGTCTCGGACTCGACGTCCGGTGAGACCGAGGTGTGGCGCCTGATCGTGGCAGTGCATCGGTCGCCACCAGACGTCCGGAAGGAGATGCGCTCGCCGGGGGCCGCGGAAATCGGCCAGCAATAGCCCTCCACGGGCCGCGCGGTCGATCGCAACAGCCGCAGCGCGCCCGTCGCCGGCTGATAGCCGACCACGTCCGTCCAGGTGTCTTCCGTGAACTGGCCGGGCACGAACTCCCAGCCCGCCATCGGCGACACCGTGTCCCACTGCTCCCATTGGAAGCCGCCTGGTCCGGCTGCGCCGACCCACAGGCTGCCGTTGCTCGGGTGATAGGCGAACAGGTCCGCCTTCGCCCGTCGGGTGAAGTATCCGGGGCGCAGTTGCCATCCGGCTGTCGGTTGCAGGGTGCCCTGGCGGGTCAGGAGGAACGCGCCCCCTTCGTTCTCGCCGACCCAGACCGAACCGTCGCTGGAATCGTACCCGGCGACGTCCGGACGGCCGCTGCCCGTGAAGTCGCCGACCATGAACTGCCAGTCCGACCGGGCGACCGACGCCCACCTGCTGAAGGAGAACGCGCCGCCGAGGTTCTTCGCGACCCAGAGTCCGCCGTCGCCCGGATCGTAGGCGAACAGGTCGTCCTTCGCCTGCGCCGTGAACCGGCCGACACCGAATTGCCACACGGACGCCGTCGGCACCTGTCCCCACTGGGTGAACTCGAAGTGCGTGCCTGCGTTCCGACCGACCCACAGACTGCGGTCCGCGGACCGGTATCCGATGACGTCCGTATCCGGTCCGGGCGCGAAATCGCCGGCCGCGAACCACCAGCCCTCCGACGGGGTCACCGTGGCCCAGTGTTCGAATCCGAACGCTTCGCCCGCTCGCCGGACCCAGAGCGTGCCGTTGATCGGGTGGTACGCAAGGACGTCGTCCGTTCCCGAGGACGTGAAGGCGCCGGAACCGAACTGCCATCCGGTCGTCGGGGACACGACCCCCCAGTCGGTTTCCGTGAACGAGCGATCAGCCATCGATCCGCCAAGCATCGGTTCGCCCGGGTGGGGCGAGATGGAGATTCATGATGGATTGCGCCGGTGTCACCCGATGCAATGGTGCGCCGGACCGCACGATCAGGCGCCGAGTGCAGTTACGGCGCAGATTAGCGGCGCGCAGGCGCCGTCACAACCCCGTCTCTTCGGGTCGCGCGGGGCGCGGAAGCATCCGACGGACCCTGCCGAGGGATCCGCGCGCACCCGCACGGGCGGGGCATCCGCTGGTTCGCGACTCCCTAGACTTGCCTGCATGCGCATCCACATCGCGACCGACCACGCCGGCCTCGAGTTCAGCCGCACGCTCATCGACCACCTGTCGAACGGCGGGCACGAGGTCGTCGACCACGGCCCGACCGACTACGACCCGCTCGACGACTACCCGGCCTTCTGCATCAACGCGGCGCTCGCGGTCGTGCGCGACCAGGCCGCCGGCGTCCGGGCGCTCGGCGTCGTGTTCGGCGGCTCGGGCAACGGCGAGCAGATCGCGGCGAACAAGGTCGAGGGCGTCCGCGCGGCGCTCGTGTGGAGCATGGACACCGCGATCCTCGCGCGCCAGCACAACGACGCGAACGTCATCTCGATCGGCGCCCGCCAGCACACCGTCGAGGAGGCGGTCCGGTACATCGACGCCTTCATCGCCGAGCCGTTCTCGGGCGACGACCGGCACGTGCGCCGCATCGCCCAGCTCGCCGAGTACGAGCGGACCGGCGACATCGCCGGGAAGGGCGTGGATGTCACGGCGTAGCGCCGGACCTCGCACGACCGCGACGCGGCGGGGGGCCTGAGCGTGCCCGAGGGGCATTCCGTCCATCGCATCACCCGCCAGTTCGAGCGCAACTTCGTCGGGCGGCTGGTGCGCGCGTCGAGCCCCCAGGGCCGCTTCGCGACCGGCGCGGCGGACCTCGACGGCCGCCGCATGATCGACGCGCGGGCGCTCGGCAAGCAGATGTTCCTCGGGTTCGAGGGCGACCGCTGGCTGCGCGTGCACCTCGGCATGTACGGCGCGTGGGACTTCGCGGGCGAGATCCTGATGGATGCCACGATCGCGTCGGCGAACGGGCGCATGGGGCAGACGAACCAGCGCGGCACCTTCCTCGACGGACCGAATCCCGATGCGGTCGCGCTCGACGCGGTCGCGCCCGATGCCGGGGCGCCCGGCGCCCTCGTGTTCGACCGGGCGGGCGAGAACTCCCTCACCTCGATCGGCGCGCCGCGCCGGGCACGGCTGCGCATGAGCGAGGCCGAGCGCGACGGCGGCGCGCTCGAGTCGTTCCCGCCCGAGCCGGTCGGCCAGGTGCGCGTGCGCCTGCTGACCGAGTCGGTGTGCGCCGACCTGCGCGGCCCGACGGCGTGCGAGGTGCTCGACCCGGCGCAGGTCGAGGCGGTCGTCGCGAAGCTCGGGCCCGACCCGCTCGTCGACGACGGCGCCGAGGCCGAGGAGCGCTTCGCCTCGGTCGTGCGCCGCAAGCCCACGCCGATCGGCCTGCTCCTGATGGACCAGAACGTCGTGAGCGGCATCGGCAACGTCTACCGCGCCGAGCTGCTGTTCCGTGCGCGCCTGAACCCGCACACGCCCGGCCGGAACGTGCCCGCCGAGGCGGTGCGCGAGCTCTGGCGGGACTGGGCGCGGCTCCTGCGCGTCGGCGTCGAGACGGGCCAGATGATGACGATGGACGGCCTCGACGCCGAGGCGTACCGCGCCGCGATGGCGAACCGCGCCGACCGGCACTGGGTCTACAAGCGCGAGGGCCTGCCGTGCCGGGTGTGCGGGACGCACATCGTGCTCGAGGAGATGGGCGCGCGCAAGCTCTACTGGTGCCCGAACTGCCAGGCCTGACCGGGCCGCCGGCCCGTTCCCGGAAGGATCCGACATGCGACAGAACCCCAGCTTCACCCTCGCGAGCGAGGAGGGCGTGAAGGCCCTGGTCCGCGAGCATCCCTGGATGACCCTCGTGAGCATGACGGATGCCTCGGGCCTCGTGGCATCCCACTACCCGGTGCTGCTCGACGAGACGGCAGAGGGCATCGTGCTCCTCACCCACGTGGGCCGACCCGACGAGCAGGTCCACGAGCTCGGGCGTCATGAGCTGCTGGTGATCGCGCAGGGCCCGCACGGCTACATCTCGCCCGGGTGGTATGACGCGAATCCCGCCGTGCCGACCTGGAACTTCGTGACCGCGCACCTGTACGGCACACCGGAGATCCTGTCGGACGAGGAGAACCTGCGGGTGCTGGAGGCGCTCGTCGACCACTTCGAGGACGCCATGCCCGAGCCGCGCCGCATGCGGGGCACGCTCGAGAACTCCGCCTACGCCGACCGCATCGCCGCCGGCACGGTGGGCCTGCGCATCCCGATCACGCGCTTCACCGCGAAGAACAAGATGAGCCAGAACCGGCCCGCCGAGACGGTCGACCGCATCATCGCCGAGCTCGACGGCGACGGCCCGTACGCGCAGCCGGCGCTCGCCGCCGAGATGCGCCGAACCCACGAGGCGCTCCGGGCGGCGAGGGCGCAGGCGGCGTCGGCGTGAGCGCCCGCATCCTCGACGGTGCGCGCCTGCCCGGGGCATCCGAGCCGGTCGACGTGCTGGTCGCCGACGGCGTGGTCGCGGCGGTCGTCCCGCACGGCGCGCCGCTGCCCGACACGACGCCGGCGGGCGCGCCGGTCGAGCCCGCGGAACGGCTGCGCGTCGGCGGCCGCTGGGTCGTGCCGGGCCTCCACGACCGGCACGTGCACGCGTCGCAGTGGGCGATGGTCTCGCGCCGGCTCGACCTCGCGGGCGCCTCGTCGGCCGCCGAGGTCGCCGCCCTCGCGGGCGAGGCGGTCGGGCGCGGCGAGCCCGAGGTCGTCGGCTTCGGCTTCCGGGACGGGCTCTGGCCGGATGCCCCGAGCCTGGCGCTCCTCGACGCGCGCACGGGCGACGTGCCGACCGTGCTCGTGAGCGCCGACCTGCACTCGTGCTGGGTGAACTCGGCGGCCGCTCGCCTGCACGGCATCGAGGCACCGGCCGACGGGATGCTCCGCGAGGAGCCCTGCTTCGCACTCGTGCGTGCGCTGGACGACATCGCCGACGACGTGCTCGACGGTTGGGTCGCCGACGCGCTCGACCGGGCGGCGGCCCGCGGGGTGGTCGGCATCGTCGACTACGAGATGCGCTGGAACCTCGACGACTGGGCGCGCCGGGCCGCGGCGGCTGCGGGATCCGGGCGGCTGCCCCTCCGCGTCGCGTTCGGCGTGTACCCGCAGCACCTCGACCGCGCCGCCGCGGAGGGCCTCCGGACCGGGGACGAGGTCGCGGGCACGGGCGGACTCGTGTCGGTCGGCGGGGCGAAGGCCATCACCGACGGCTCGCTCAACACGCGGACCGCGTGGTGCTTCGACCCGTACCCCGGCCTCGAGGGCCACGCGCACCCCTCCGGACTCGCGACGATCCCGTACGACGAGCTCGTGCCGCTGATGCGCCGGGCGAACGACGCCGGACTCGTGCCCGCGATCCACGCGATCGGCGACCGGGCGAACGCGCGCGTGCTCGACGCCTTCGAGGAGGTCGGCTGCCGCGGCTCGGTCGAGCACGCGCAGCTCCTCCGGCACGAGGATGTCGCGCGCTTCGCGAGGCTCGGCATCGTCGCGAGCGTCCAGCCCGAGCACGCGATGGACGACCGCGACGTCGCCGACCGGTACTGGGCCGGCCGCACGGATCGCGCGTTCATGCTCGCGGACCTGCAGGCCGCGGGCGTCGAGCTCGCACTCGGCTCCGACGCGCCCGTGGCGCCGCTCGACCCGTGGGTCGCGATCGCCGCGGCCGTCGGCCGCACGCGTGACGGGCGCGAGCCGTGGCATCCCGAGCAGGCGATCGACGTGCGCGCCGCGCTCGCGGCCTCGTCGGGCGGCGCGGGCGCGGAGGTGCGCGTCGGGATCCGAGCCGACCTCGCCGTGGTCGAGCTCGACCCGTACGCGGCATCCGTCGACGAGCTCCGCACGATGCCGGTGGCCGCGACGCTCCTCGGCGGTCGCCTCGCCCATTCGGTGATCCCCCTCGGGGGATAACCCCCGCCCGCTTCCGGTCGTCCGCCCGCTGGGGCGGACGGCCCGCAGCCACGAGGCTTGGACCATGCCCGACACATCCACGACCGGCCCCGCCGATGCACTCGGACGTGCGACCATGAGCGAGGAACGCCCCATGACGACGACCGACGCCAGTACGCCCGCCAGCCCGCCGGCCGGCACGCCCGCCCGCCGCGCGGGCTACGGCGCCCTCTGGGCCGCCGTCCCGCGCGAACTCGGATTCCTCATCCTCACCATGCCGATCGCGATCATCGGCCTGTCGGTGTTGTCGACCGTCTTCTTCACCGGCGTCGGGATGATCCCGATCGTGGTCGGCATCTTCGTCGTCGTCGCCGCGTTCTACGTCGCGCGCGGGTTCGGCGTCCTCGAGCTCGTGCGGCTGCGCTGGGCCGGCCGACCGCCGATCGCCGAGCCCGACTGGGCGCGCGACGGGCGCGTGCAGGGGTTCTGGCGCAGCACGTTCGCGCCGTTCGTCGACGGGCACTACTGGCTGTACCTGCTGCACACGATGGTCATCAACCCGATCGTGAGCGTCATCACCTGGAGCCTCACCGTCACCTGGATCTCCGGCGCGCTCGCGGGGCTCACGGGCTGGTTCTGGCAGGGCTTCCTCCCCGACGACCGCCGCACCTTCTGGCTGAACGAGTGGATCGTCGACCGCGTCGTGCCCGGCAACGGCTTCGACTACGACGTGGTCGCGGGCGAGCGCGTGCTCGAGTTCATCCTCGGCGTCGTCTTCGCGCTCACGCTGCCGTACGTGTTCCGCGGACTGACGCTCCTCCACGACGTCATCGCGCGCGGCACGCTGGGCCGGTGGCGGTCGGAGGCGCTCGAGGTCGAGGTGGCCGAGCTCTCCGCGTCGCGCGGCGCCGCGGTTCAGGCCGAGGATGCCTCGCTCCGACGTCTCGAGCGGGACATCCACGACGGCCCGCAGCAGCGGCTCGTCCGCCTGCAGATGGACCTCGCGACCATCGAGCGCCGGCTCGCCGACGACCCCGACACCGCGAAGGCGCTCGTGGTCGAGGCGCGCGACCAGGCCCGCGAGGCGCTCGACGAACTCCGCGCGCTCTCGCGCGGCGTCGCCCCGCCGATCCTGCAGGATCGCGGGCTCGCGAGCGCGCTCGCGTCGCTCGCGGCCCGGTCTCCCGTGCCGGTCACCTACGACGACCGGTTGGGCGCGGATGCGCCGCTGCCGTCCGCGATCGAGCGGAACGCGTACTTCGTCGCGGCCGAGCTCCTCACGAACGCGCAGAAGCACGCCGACGCGAGTTCGATCCGCCTGCGGATCGCGACGCGCGAGCTCGGACCGTCCGCCCGCGTGCTCGACCTGTGGGTGACCGACGACGGCCGCGGCGGCGCGTCCGCCGTCGCCGGGCACGGCCTCGCGGGACTCGACGAGCGCGTCCGTGGCCTCCGCGGCCAGCTCGTCGTCGACAGCCCGGTCGGGGGCCCGACCATCATCGGCGCCCACATCCCGTACCGGCCCGAGCCGACCCCGCCGCCCTCGCTACAGTGATGGGGTGCAGGCCACCCCGACCCCGCTCCGCATCGTGCTCGCCGAGGACTCCGTCCTCCTTCGCGAGGGGCTGGTGCGCCTGTTCGACGAGGCCGGGTTCACGACGGTCGGCGCGTACGGCGACGCCGACTCGCTGCTGGCGGCGATCGACGCGGATGCCCCGGACCTCGCGGTCCTCGACGTCCGGATGCCCCCGACCTTCCGCGACGAGGGCGTGCGGGCCGCGATCGAGCTGCGCCGCCGGTTCCCGAAGCTCGGGATCCTGCTCCTCAGCCAGTACGTCGAGGGCACGTACGCGCACGAGCTGCTCTCGTCGGGCGAGGGCGGCATGGGCTACCTCCTGAAGGACCGGGTCGCGTCCCTCGACGAGCTCGAGGATGCGGTGCAGCGCGTGAGCGCCGGTGGTACGGTCCTCGACCCGCAGGTCGTGCGCGAACTGCTGTCGCGACGCGGCGACCCGCTCGCGGCGCTCACGCCGCGCGAGCGCGAGGTGCTCGAGCTCATGGCCGAGGGCCGGACGAACACGGGCATCGCCGCGCAGTTGTTCATCGGGGTCGGCGCGGTCGAGAAGAACGTGACGTCGATCTTCCAGAAGCTCGCGCTCGAGGACTCGGGGACCGATCACCGCCGCGTGCTCGCCGTGCTGGCCTGGCTGCAGCGCTGACCTGCGCGGCCGTCGTGGTCCGCGCACGCATCGGGCCCGGGGCATCCGCCGCCGAAGCGGCCCGATGCACCGGGCCCGGTGGTCGCGCGAGGCGCGACCGCGAGGTCACCTCAGCGCAACGTCACTTCACGGCGACGTGCGCGGAGAGGAACCAGCGGTCCTTGTCGATGCCGCGCCGGATCTCGATCACGAC
Organism: Agromyces sp. MMS24-JH15; assembly: GCF_043518605.1. GTDB lineage: Bacteria > Actinomycetota > Actinomycetes > Actinomycetales > Microbacteriaceae > Agromyces. The sequence continues at coordinate 3,449,591 of NZ_CP171358.1, read as the reverse complement.
GTCCTGGCTGGCCGGGTCGATGTCGGCCGTCCCCTCGATGGCGGCGTTGATCTTCTCGGTCGCGAGGTCGATCTGCGCGACGACATCGGCGATCGCGTCGTCGTAGGTCGTGAACCCGAGCTTCGGGACCACGGCGCCCGACTCCGCGGCGACCGTGCCGAGCCGGCCGTCGATCGGAAGGCCGAGCGCGACGACGCGTTCCGCGACGAGATCCGCCCACTCCTGCGCGTGGTCGACGACCTCGTCGAGGAGTTCGTGGACGGCGATGAAGTTCACGCCGCGCACGTGCCAGTGGGCCTGCTTGCCGTTCACGGCCAGCGCGATGAGTTCGTGGAGCACGGGGGTGAAGTACTGCGCGACCGCGGCGGCCGCATCGGCGGAGGCGCCGGTCTTCGGGGCGATCTGGATGTCCGTCATCGTTGTGCCTTCCCTGGAGCGTCTGTGGATGACAACGCTACGCACCGTGCCCGGTATTTCAAGGAAGGGAAGGCTCGGCTGATCGGCGGCGGATGTCCCGGCGCGAAGGCCTGCGGCGCGTGCACGAGCGTGCGGATCGGGGGCGTCCGCGAGGGTGCGGATCCTGGCGTGCGCGAGGGCGGACGACCTCGTGAACCTTCGCTCGCCGGGGATTCTTCGTGGAGCGGATGACGGGAATCGAACCCGCGTAATCAGTTTGGAAGACTGAGGCTCTACCATTGAGCTACATCCGCGTGGCCCTGTCGAGGGCACCCGGAACATCGTAGTACAGACCGCGAGTGCGTCCGGACGGCGCGGCGCGTCGTCGGCTCGCGACTCCTGCGGCGAAGGGGGAGTGCGATGGACGGACGCGCCGTGGTCGAGGCGCTCGTCGCGACGATCAACGCGGGCGACGTGCCCGGCATGGATGCCGTGTTCCACGAGGACGCGGTCATGGAGTGGCCGCAGTCGGGCGAGCGGATCGTGGGCGGCGACAACCGCCGCGCGGTGTACAGCCGGTTCCCGAGGCTGCCGCACATCGAGGTCCGGTCGATCACCGGCGACGGCGACCACTGGGTCATGCAGGGCGCGTTGGACTACGGGGACGGGGTCCCGGTGCTCGGCGTGTTCGTGTTCGAGCTCGCCGACGGCAGGATCGCGAAGGAGACGGGCTACTGGCCCGGTCCCTTCGAGGCGCCGGAGTGGCGCGCGCCCTGGGTCGAGCGGATGGACTGAGCCGCACGAAGGCGACCCCGACGCGGCCCGGGTGTGCCCGGGCGCGGGCCGGTGAGCGTCAGCGCAGGTCGCCGATCGCCCGGACCGTGCGGCGTGCGAGCCGCAGCTGACGTTCGTAGGTCGCTGCGAGCGTGATCAGCAGCGCACCCGCGAGCCCGAGCCACAGCCACCACCAGACGGCCTCGTAGAGCCAGGACACCCACGGCCAGAGCTGGACGATCCCGTGGATGAGCAGCGCCCCGCCGCCGATCACGAACGGCGCCTGGAGGCGGAATCGGAGGCCGACCAGGAGTGCGATGACGCCGGCCGCGCCGAGCGCGACGAGTCGCCAGAGCACCGGATCCGTGAAGTCCGCGATGAGGGGCGGGACGAACCAGACGAGCAGCCCGGAGGCGAGCGCGGGCATGCTCCGCAGGTCGGGCGATCGACGCATCCGGACCCCGCCGGCCGCGAGGAGCGCGGCGGCGACCGGCACGGTAGCGAACTCGAACGGCGACACCCCAGTGAGCAGGGACGCGATCGCGACGACGGCGGCGGTCGCGAGCGACGCCCACGCCACGACGGGCGAACCGAGCGGTCGACGGGTCGACACCACGGCGGCGACGTGCGCTGCGGCGAGGAACGAGCACAGCAGGAGGGCGCGCAGGTCCGCTCCATCGCCGCCCTCGACGATCGCACGACCGGTCGGCACGGCTGCCGCCGCGAGGGTGCCCGCGAGCAGCCACGGGGCGGTGCGTGCGCCGGCGGATCCCGCCGCGGCGCACACCCAGGCGGCGCCCGCTCCCGCGACGACGGCGATCACCGGCCAGAACTCGACCGGAAGCGGGCTGGACGCGCCGAGGGCGATCGCACTCGCGCGGACCGCTGCCGTGACGGTCACCGCGGTCCACGCCGTCGCCACGGCGAGCAGGCGCAGCGGAATGCCGAAGTCGACGACGGGAAGGAAGGACGCCGCGAGCACGAGCACGACTCCCACGGACATGACGACGAGCGTGCGGAGGTCGCTGAGGCCCGCCATCCCGGCGCTCGGGAGGACGGCGACGGCGGCTGCGCCCGCGACGAGCACGGTGCGGCCGACCTCGACGGGCGCCTCGACGGGCCGACGCCAGACGATCAGCACGGCCGACGCGAAGAGCACGGCCGCGGCGGGCAGGGTGTACGCCTCGACCGCATCGAGTTCGCGTGCGTTCGACCAGGCCCACGCCGACCCGATCGCCGCGGTCGCGCCGAGCCAGGAGAGGTGTCGGAGCGGCGAGCTCCCGCCGATCGGATCCCCGAAGGAGGCGGCGGCGAGGATCGGCGCCGGCGCGAGGAGCAGGAGGACGAGCCACTGCGCCGTGGGATCGAGGAACGACCCCGCTGCGGCGATGGCGCCGAGCGCGAGCGTCGTGAACGCCCACGTCGTCGTGCCGCGATGACGACCGCCGGCCGTGCGTCCGATGAGCAGGCCGATGCCCGCCGACGCGGTGACCGCGGCGGCGATCGCGAGGTCCGGTCGCAATGGTTCGGCGCCGCATGTCGCCGCACCCGCGGTGTGGGCGAGTGCGATCGGCGTGACGATCGCGAGCGGGATCGCGACGACGGCCGACTCGGCGCGGACGAGACAGGCGATGCCGGCGATCGCGACGAGCGCGACGGGAACCCAGGCCCAGGCCCACGGCGTGCCGACCCATTGCGCGCCGCCCCACGCGGTCACCACCCCGCCGAGCAGGGCCGCGCCGAGCATCGGCAGGCCCCCTGCCGCCCGGTCCGGGACCGTGAGCCGGGGAAGCAGGAAGGCGAGCGAGAACCCGGCCGCACCGACGATCGCGAGCCAGGTCGAGACCTGGTGCCACGGCTCGGGGGCCTCGGCGATCGCGGTGGCCCAGGTCGACGAGGTCGCGGTGAGCCAGATCGTCGATCCGGCCGCGATGAGGAGATGGATCGGACCGATCCAGGGTTGCGCCGTGGTCGGCCAGGTCCTCCTCACCGCCGCTCGCCCGAGGACCGCGAGCGCGATCACGGCGACGGTCGCCCACGGCCACGCCGGGTCGTCCGGTCCGCCGGTGAGCACTGCCAGCGCCGCCGCGGTCATGCCGGTCGCGGCGAGCACGGCGTTCCGACCGGGGATCGCGCGACCGAGCGAGCCGACCGCGGCCAGCAGCGCCGCGGCGGCGACGGCGGCCAATGCTGCGCTGGACGCCCACGTCGGGCTCGCGGCGCACGCGGCGAACAGCGCCGCGGCGCCGACGAACGACGACGGGAGTGCGCCGAACCGGGGGAGCGCGCGGAGGACGGCGAGCACGAGCAGCGAGCCGCTCGCGGCCACGAGTGCGGTCCAGGTCGGCGGCCACGGGCCGGCGTCGAGCAGGCCGAGGACCCCGGACGAGGACGGTGTCGACAGCATCGACGTGGCGCGCTCGAGGAGCAACTCGAGGCCGGCGACGAGCCCCGGCACCGCAGCGGTCGCCGCGACCGCCGACGAAGCGATGAGGGCGCCGAGCGCGACGGCGCGCCCGCCTGCGCGGCGGACCCAACCCGCGAACGCCGCTGCGACGAGGCCGGCCAGCGCCGGTGCGAGCCAGACGGATTGCTCGGCGTCGAGTTCCTGCGCGACCGCGACGACCGGCCCGAGCGCGGCCGCGGCCCCGGCCGCGATCGCCGCGATGAGCGACCAGGTGCCCAGCGTCGGGGTCGCGCAGAGCGCACACGCGACCCCGGCGATCGCGGCGACCGCCCAGAACGCGACGAGCGCGCCGACGGGGACATCCGGAAGCGCCCAGGCTGCGGCGAGGCCCGCGATGCCGAGGCCCGCGAATCCGCCGGCGCGCAGCACCGTCGGCTCGGGCGTCGCGGCCCGCCGCGCAGCGCCGATCCCGACGGCCGCGGCGACCAGGCCGCCGAGCCACGAGCCGGTCGCGGACAGCGGATCGACCGCGAACCCGAGCAGGAACGCGGAGGTCGGCGCCAGCACCGCGGCCGAGTACCCGGTCGTGCGCAGGCCGGTGACGGCCCTGGCGCCCGCGAGCAGCGCCGCGAGGAGGGCGAGGGCCCAGCCCGCGTAGGCCCAGGCGTCGACGTCCGCGGTCCCGAACAGCGCGTTCGCGCGCACGATCCAGACGTCGAGCAGGAGGAGGACGACGGCCACGGATGCCACGCCCTCGGCCGTGCCCGGAAGGCGCCGACGGCGGAGCAGGGTGGCCATGCCGAGCACGGCCACGCTGGCGATCGCGATGATCGCCGACCGCACCTCGAGGGTCGCGATCAGGTACGCGACGAAGAGGAACACGATCGCGGCGACCGACACGAGCACGACGCCGATCGTGAGCATCGCGATCTGCACGCTCGATCGGCGCGCCCGCGCCGGGACGGCGCCGCCGGGGACGGTCGGGACGGCCGGCGCGGCCGGCGCGGTCGGCGCGGCCGGGACGGCCGGCGCGGCCGGGGCGGCGGCGGCCGTCGGCGCGACGGTCGTCGGCGCAACGGCAGGCGCCGGCGCCGGGGCATCCGGCTGCGCCGGCTGCGCGGCCTGCGTGACGGGTGCCGCCTGCGCGACGGGTGCCGCCTGCGCGACGGGCGCCACCGGCGCCACCGGCGCGACCTGCGCGACCGCCGGCCCCTCGACGGTGCCGGACTGCTCGTCCCGCATCCGCGTGATGACGCCCTGCCGGCGGCGCTCGAGCTCGCGCAGCTCGCCGCCCAGGGTCGCGAGCTCGCCCGATGCGGCGCCGGCGAGGTCGAGCCCGCACGTGTCGCACTGTGCGCCGGCCAGCGGCTCGAAGCACGCCGGGCACCGCGAGAGGTCGGTGAACCAGGACGGATCGCTCGGCCAGCGACGGAGGTCGCGCCCCGCGGTCGGGATGTCGGTCATGCGCACAGGATGCCAGTCGGAGCGCGTTCGGAGCCCGTTCTGCACAGGTGGACGCGCCGCGGGTCTCGCGAGTGCGCACCCGATCCCGGATGCGACCGAGCGTCCGGCGCGGGTGCAGTAGACTTTCGGGGGTCCATCCCGCGCATCCGCCTGCTGCTGCATGCCTGCGAGGGCGGTTCCGACGAGTTGAGTCAGCGACTCGGGGCGTAGCTCAGCTTGGCTAGAGCGCCCGCTTTGGGAGCGGGAGGTCGCAGGTTCGAATCCTGTCGCCCCGACGAGTCGCCGGACTCGACACGAACTTCCATCAATCAGGAGAACTTTCCCATGCCGACCACTTCGGTTGAGAAGCTGAGCCCCACTCGCGCGAAGGTCACCATCTCGGTGACGCCCGAGGAGCTGAAGCCCAGCATCACGCACGCGTACGAGCACATCGCCGAGCAGATCAACGTTCCCGGCTTCCGCAAGGGCAAGGTTCCCGCGCCCGTCATCGATCAGCGGGTCGGCAAGGCCGCCGTCCTCGAGCACGCGGTCAACGAGGGCCTCGACGCGTTCTTCCGCGCCGCCGTCGTCGAGCACGAGCTCCGGGTCCTCGGCCGCCCGTCGGCCGACATCGTCGAGTGGCCGAACGAGAAGGACTTCTCGGGCGACCTGCTGCTGTCGATCGAGGTCGACGTCCGCCCCGAGATCGAGCTGCCGGACTACGAGGGCATCGAGCTCACGGTCGACGCCGCCGAGGCCGGCGAGGACGAGGTGGCGGCCGAGCTCGAGCGGCTCCGCAGCCGCTTCGGCACCCTCATCACGGTCGACCGCCCGGCCAAGACGGGCGACTTCGTGACGCTCGACCTGGTCGCCGTCATCGACGGCGCCGAGGTCGACACCGCGAGCGGCATCTCCTACGAGCTCGGCTCGGGCGAGCTGCTCCAGGGCATCGACGAGGCGCTCGACTCGCTCACCGCGGGTGAGACCACGACGTTCGCCTCGACGCTGCTCGGCGGCGACCACGAGGGCGAGACGGCGGAGATCACCGTCACCGTCCAGGCCGTGAAGGAGCGCGAGCTCCCCGAGGCCGACGACGACTTCGCGCAGATCGCGAGCGAGTTCGACACCCTCGCCGAGCTGACCGAGAGCCTGACCGAGCAGGTCGCCCGCTCGAAGTCCTTCGGCCAGGGCACCCAGGCCCGCGACCTGCTGGTCGAGAAGCTCCTCGAGCTCGTCGAGGTCCCCGTCGCCGACAGCGTCATCGAGGACGAGGTGCACCGCCACCTCGAGTCCGAGGGACGTCTCGAGGACGACGAGCACCGCGCCGAGGTCACCGAGGCCAGCACCAAGGCGTTCAAGACCCAGATCGTGCTCGACAAGATCGCCGAGACCGAGCAGGTCCAGGTCAGCCAGGAGGAGCTCACCCAGTACCTCGTGCAGGGTGCGGCGCAGTACGGCATGAACCCGCAGGAATTCGTGCAGATCCTGAGCGAGAACGGCCAGATCCCCGCCATGGTCGGCGAGGTCGCGCGCAACAAGGCGCTCGCGATCGCGCTCGGCAAGGCGAAGGTCGTGGATGCCTCGGGCAACGCCGTCGACCTCTCGGAGTTCACCGCGGTCGCGGGCGACGAGGACGAGGAGTCGGCCGAAGCGCCGGCCGCCGAGGAGGCGCCCGCCGAGGAGAAGAAGCCCGCCCGCAAGCGCGCCCCCAAGAAGGCCGACGCCGAGGAGGCGCCCGCCGCCGACGAGAAGCCGGCGCCGCGCAAGCGCGCCGCCAAGAAGGCCGACGCGGAGTAATCCCCGTCGACGACGAAGGGCCGGACGGACGTCCGGCCCTTCGTCGTCCCCGCGGGAGGGTGGCGGCGGACCGGCCGGGACGGCCTCGAGGCGGCCGGCGGGCGCCGTCCGCGACGCAGCATCCGCCTAGGGCGAACAGCCCCGTCCGGCCGTGTTGCACCGGATAGATTCGACTGCAACGCGACAACGAACGGAGCGACATCCATGGCCGAACCGACACTGCCGAACAGTGTGTTCGATCGACTGCTGAAGGACCGCATCATCTGGCTCGGTTCCGAGGTGCGCGACGACAACGCGAACGAGATCGCCGCGAAGCTGCTGCTCCTCGCCGCAGAGGACGCGAAGAAGGACATCTACCTCTACATCAACTCGCCCGGCGGCTCGATCACGGCCGGCATGGCGATCTACGACACGATGCAGTTCGTCCCGAACGACATCGTGACCGTGGGCATCGGCATGGCGGCGTCGATGGGCCAGCTCCTGCTGACCGCGGGCACCAAGGGCAAGCGCTACATCACCCCGAACGCGCGCGTGCTCCTGCACCAGCCGCACGGCGGGTTCGGCGGCACCGCGAGCGACATCCAGACGCAGGCGCAGCTCATCCTCGACATGAAGAAGCGACTCGCCGAGATCACCGCGGCGCAGACCGGCAAGACCGTCGAGCAGATCAACGCCGACGGCGACCGCGACCGCTGGTTCACCGCGCAGGAGGCCCTCGAGTACGGCTTCGTCGACCACATCCGCGAATCGGCCCTCGACGTGGCCGGCGGCGGCGGCACCCAGGCGTGAGGAAGAGAGAACAGAGCATGAACATCCCTTCATTCGGCGGCGTCGCGAACAACGGCCTGCAGATGCCGGGCTCGCGGTACATCCTGCCCAGCTTCGAGGAGCGCACGGCCTACGGCTACAAGCGCCAGGACCCGTACGCGAAGCTCTTCGAGGACCGCATCATCTTCATGGGCGTCCAGGTCGACGACGCGTCGGCCGACGACATCATGGCGCAGCTCCTCGTGCTCGAGTCGATGGACCCGGACCGCGACATCATGATGTACATCAACTCGCCCGGCGGCTCGTTCACGGCGATGACCGCGATCTACGACACGATGCTGTACATCCGTCCGCAGATCATGACGGTCGTGCTCGGCCAGGCCGCGTCGGCCGCGGCGGTCATCGCCGCGGCGGGCACCCCGGGCAAGCGCCTGGCGCTGCCGAACGCGCGCGTGCTGATCCACCAGCCGGCGATGGGCGAGGCCGGCCACGGCCAGGCGTCCGACATCGAGATCCAGGCGCAGGAGATCCTGCGGATGCGCAGGTGGCTCGAGGAGACGCTCTCGAAGCACTCCAACCGCAGCACCGAGCAGGTCAACAAGGACATCGACCGGGACAAGATCCTGTCGGCCGCCGAGGCGCTGGAGTACGGCCTCATCGACCAGGTCCTGACCTCGCGCAAGACGCAGGTCGCCGCGCTCACCGGCTGAGCGCACGCACCGACCGGATGCCCCGGGGAGTCGTCTCCCCGGGGCATCCGCGCGTGTCGGCCGAGCGTGCGGCGCAGGCGTCCGACGCGCCCGATTCGGGGCCGTCGGCGTGCGATTCCGCGTTCGGCGAAACCGGCCCGCGGGAATTCGCGCGGCTCCGGCGCATCGGGCCGTCCACGGGTTAGGCTCGGAACAGGCCCGTCGAGAGGAGGAGCAGATGGCACGCATCGGGGAGAGCGCCGACCTGCTCAAGTGCAATTTCTGCGGGAAGAGCCAGAAGCAGGTCCAGCAGCTCATCGCCGGTCCCGGCGTGTACATCTGCGACGAGTGCGTCGAGCTCTGCAACGAGATCATCGAGGAGCGGCTCGCCGAGTCGGGTGAGGCCGAGGCGGGGGAGTTCGAACTCCCGAAGCCGAAGGAGATCTTCGCCTTCCTCGAGGAGTACGTGATCGGCCAGGATGACGCGAAGCGCACCCTCGCGGTCGCGGTCTACAACCACTACAAGCGCATCCGGGCGCGGTCGACGCTCACGGCGGCCGACCACCGCGACGACGTGGAGATCGCGAAGTCGAACATCCTCCTCATCGGCCCGACCGGCTGCGGCAAGACCTACCTCGCGCAGACCCTCGCGAGGCAGCTGAACGTCCCGTTCGCGGTCGCCGATGCGACGGCGCTGACGGAGGCCGGCTACGTCGGCGAGGACGTCGAGAACATCCTCCTGAAGCTCATCCAGGCTGCCGACTACGACGTGAAGCGCGCCGAGACCGGCATCATCTACATCGACGAGGTCGACAAGATCGCGCGCAAGGCCGAGAATCCGTCGATCACGAGGGATGTCTCGGGCGAGGGCGTGCAGCAGGCGCTCCTCAAGATCCTCGAGGGAACGGTCGCGAGCGTGCCGCCGCAGGGCGGACGCAAGCATCCGCACCAGGAGTTCATCCAGATCGACACGACGAACGTGCTGTTCATCGTGGCCGGCGCCTTCGCGGGGCTCGAGGACATCATCTCGTCGCGCGCGGGCAAGCGGGGGATCGGCTTCGGCGCCCCGCTGCACTCGAAGCAGGACGAGGCGGACATCTTCGGCGAAGTCCTCCCGGAGGACCTGCACAAGTTCGGGCTCATCCCCGAGTTCATCGGGCGCCTGCCGGTGGTCGCGACCGTGTCGCCGCTGGACCGCGACGCGCTGATCGAGATCCTCACCGAGCCGAAGAACGCGCTCGTCCGGCAGTACCAGCGGATGTTCGAACTCGACGGCGTCGAGCTCGACTTCGAGGAGGCGGCGCTCGAGGCGATCGCCGACCTCGCGGTCCTCCGCCAGACCGGTGCTCGCGGCCTCCGCGCGATCATGGAGGAGGTGCTCGGACCGATCATGTTCGAGGTGCCCTCCACGACCGGCGTCGCACGCGTGGTGATCACCGAGGCCGCGGTGCGCGAGAACGCGGCTCCGACGATCGTGCCGCACAAGCCGCGCCGCCAGGAGAAGTCGGCGTAGTCGACCGACTCGGGTGGTCCGGGCGGCTCGGTCAGTCTTTGGGCGGTCCGCTCAGTCCCCGGGCTGCCCGGTCAGTCGAAGACCCGGAGCACGCGCCACCTGCCGTCGACCCGCTCGAGGTCGAACACGTGCGTCTCGCCGTCGTCGGCGGTCGCCTGGAAGCGCCATCCGGCGATCGTGAGCGGTGGGTGACCCGGCGCTGCATCGTGCCCGGAGAACGGCGCCCACCACGCCGCGGGCCCGACGAGGGTCGTCGGCGTGTCGCTCACGCGGAACCGGCGCGCCCGCCAGACCATCCGCACGGGCGCACCGCCGTCGTCGGTCCAGACCTCGACCAGCTCCCTGACAGCGTCCATGGCCACCTCGCATTCGAACGTATGTTCGAAGAGTACCACTGCCCGCCGACACGACGAAGGCCCGGCGTTCGGCCGGGCCTTCGTCGTGATAGTCGGACGCTGCTCAGGCGAGGTCGTCGTCCGGGCGGGCGCCGAACACGATCTCGTCCCAGCTCGGCATCGACGCCCGCCCGCGGCGGGTCGGCTTGCCGTTCGCACCTCGTCCGCCCCAGAGTGCGCGGGCGGCAGCGCCGGGCTGCTCCTCGGGCGCGACCGGACGTGCCGACGGGTCGACCGCGGCCGTCGGGGCCTCGGCGACCGGCTGCGAACCGGCATCGTCGGGAGTCGCGGCATTCGCCTGGGTCGACGTGGGCGCCGCGGGTGCGGTCGCCGGCGGCGTCGCGGAGGACTCGACCGCCGCTTCGCGCTCGCCGCGCCGACGACGCAGCGCCTCGAGCAGGTCGGCCGTCTCGCCGATCGCAGGCGGCGGCTCCTCGGCGCGCTTGATCGCTGCGCGCGCGACCGCCGGGCTCGACGCCGCGGGCGCGAGCGGTGCCGGCCGGCCGTAGGGGAGCGGCTCGGGCTGCGGGACATCCTCGATCACCGCCTCCTCGGGCTCGAACGAGAACGCGCCGCTGTCGAACCTCGACGCCTCGTGGTCCGGTCCGACCGCGCGCAGGCGCGGGATCATCCCGCCGTCCGGTTCGCGCTGGTGCGAGAGCGTGATCGCCTCGGGGTTGAGCGGCTGCAGCGTCTGGCGCTTGGGGTCGAAGCCCCACCGCGCGTCGTGGTCGATCTCGTCGGCCGTGAACTCGAGCTTGACGATCCAGCCGCGCTCCTCGTCCTTCCAGCTCGCCCAGCGTTCGCCGAGCGCGCCGAGGCGTGCGAGCCGGTCCCGGATCACCGTGCCGAACGAGGCGGGCTCGTCGACGGCGGGGTCGAGGTCGTCCGGCAGGTGGACGGTCACGGACAGCGCGGACGCGACGATGTGCTCGCGTTCGGCGATCACCGGACCCTCGAACCGGCGAACGTAGTCGACCGACGCGCCCGTCAACTGGGCGATCTCCTCGGCCGAGAGCCCCGCCCGGATCTGCGCCTGGATCTCCCGCGGCGACAGCCGTGGACCCTGGTGCACTTCGGGCTGCACCTGTCGGATTCGCGACTGGAGGACCTCGTCGATCTCGATCCGGAAGCGCGCGCCATCATCGGAGGCGGCGAGCAGCGCACCGTTCTCGACTCCGATCACCTTGAGTTCCTGCATCACGACATGCCCTTCCGTGCCTGCGTCTGCGCCCAAGGATGCCACGCGCCGCCCCCAGCATGGGGGAATAGCGCGGGCGCGCCGGAAGTTGCATCGGTCGCGCCCGGCACGCCGTCGAACGGTTTGCCAACGGCATGGATTTCATGCAAACTATGGCGCGCCGAATTTCGGCGAACTGATGGAACGGATGGGCATGGCCACGGATTACGACGCACCGCGGAAGACCGAAGACGACTCCGAGTCGATCGAGGCCCTCAAGGAGCGCGTGCCCGACAAGCTCTCCGGGGTCGTGGACGTCGAAGACGCCGACAACCCGGGCAGCTTCGACCTCGCCGGAGCCGACCTCTCCGACGTCGAACTCGACGTCGTCGTGCTCCCGCCGCAGGCCGACGAGTTCACCTGTGTGAACTGCTTCCTCGTGAAGCACCGCTCGCAGATCGACCACGAGACCAAGCTCGGCCCGATCTGCCAGGAGTGCGCCTCCTAGGGCTCGAGCCCCGAGTCGTCCGGCCGTCGCGATCGATTGATCGCGGCGGCCAGTTCGTCTGGCCGGCGGGTCGACAGGAGCCAGTACGGCGTCGGGTCGGTCGGATCCTCGATCGGGATGCGCACGAGCGTGCGCACCCATCCCCGGATGACCAGGAACGCGCGCGCGTCCAATCCGGTGCCGAGTTCCAGGCGCGCGCGATCGGCATCCGCTCCGACGGCCTCGCCGACCAGGGCGAGCGGGATCTCCGCGCGTCCGGCGCGGAGGCGTCCGTCGTGCACCTCGATCATGGGGGCCGTGAAGGAGAGCGTGCCGACTGCGGACACGTACAGGATGATCCCGGTGACGATTCCCGCCGGGACCGAGACGGGCGCCAGGACCAGGATGCTCGCGGGCACGAGCAGCAGGCTGGCGACGTAGATCCACGGCGTCGGCCACAGGCGTTCGCGGTATTCGGGCATGGGACTATTCGACCAGACTTCTGCACTACCCTCGAACGGTGACTGATTCCGTCGAGGTCCTGATCACGGCTGATCGGGTTCCAACGTACGCGCATCCCGGCGATGCCGGGGCGGACCTGCATGCCGCAGAGTCCGTGGTGCTCGCCCCCGGCGAGCGCGCGTCCGTGGGGACCGGGCTGTCGATCGCCCTGCCCGCTGGGTACGCCGCGTTCGTCGTACCGCGCTCCGGGCTCGCGTTCAAGCACGGGATCACTATCGTCAACGCGCCCGGCACGATCGATGCCGGCTACCGCGGCGAGATCCGGGTCTCGCTGCTGAACACCGACCGCGAGGAGTCGTACGCGATCGAGGCGGGCGACCGCATCGCGCAGCTCGTCGTGATGCCCGTCGTGCGTGCGCGGTTCGTCGAGGTCGAGCGGCTGCCGGGCAGCCAGCGCGGCGAGGGGGGGTTCGGCTCGACCGGATTCGGGGAGCACAAGCAAGGAGTGGACGCGTGAGCGACATCGAGACCAGCGGCGACGGATTCGCCGATCAGCCCAAGTCGGCACCCGAGGACCGCGCGACCGCCGGCCCCCTCGACGAGGCGGAGGCGAACCCGGTCCGGCCGTACGTCGACCTGGGCGGCGTGAAGGTGCTCCCGCGCGAGGGCCTGCACCTTCGCCTCGAGGTCGAGGAGGGGTCCAAGCGCATCGTCGCGGTCGGACTCGACTACGCGAACTCGACGTTGCAGGTCCAGCCGTTCGCCGCGCCGCGCTCGAGCGGCCTGTGGCACGAGATCCGCGACCAGATCGCGGACCAGATCGCCAGGCAGGGCGGCACCACGACGGTCCGGGAGGGCGCGTTCGGTCCCGAACTGCTCGCGCAGATCCCGGTCGCGCAGACGGACGCCGCGCCCGCCCACACCCGGCTCGCGCGCTTCATCGGCGTCGACGGCCCGCGCTGGTTCCTCCGCGGCGTCATCGCGGGTGAGGCGGCGGTCCAGCCCGAGGCGGCTGCGAAGATCGAGGAGCTCTTCCGTTCGATCGTCGTCGTGCGCGGCACCACGCCGATGCCGCCGCGCGACCTCATCCCGCTTCGGATGCCGGCCGGCGCCACCGGCACCGCCGGCCCCGCCGCGCGGTAGCGCCGTGGAGGCGGAACGCGACGGGCGCGCCCTGCCGGCCGAGGGTGCGGACGACGGCCCGGAGTCGGGCTCGGAGCATCCCGAGGCGCCCGCGTCGGACGAGGCGCGTGCGGAGTTCGCGCGCCAGTTCCAGGCCGCTGCCGAGCGGAGCGGCCTCGGCGCGCTCGCGCGCGACGAGCGGTTGAGCGCGCGCGACGTGCTGGCCGCGGTCGGCGGGGTCCGGGGCATCCTCGAGGCGTTGCTGCCCGGGCTCGTGTTCCTGGTGGCCTACTCGGTGCTCACGAGCCTCGGCGGGCAGGACCCGCAGGCTGCGCTCGTGCCCTCGCTCGTGGCATCCGTCGGCCTCGCGCTCGCGTTCACGCTCGCGCGGGTCGTCGCGAAGGGGCAGCCCACGCAGGCGATCGCGGGGCTCGTGGGCGTGCTGCTCTCGGCCGGGCTCGCGCTGTTCACGGGTGACGCGCGCGACAACTACGTCCTCGGGTTCATCACGAACGCGGGGTACGCGGTCGGCCTGCTCGTCTCGATCCTCGTCGGCTGGCCGGCGATCGGGATCGTCGTGGGATTCCTGCTCGGCGACGGCACCGCGTGGCGCCGGGATCGCCGGAAGGTGCGCCTCGCGCAGTTCCTCACGTTCGCGTGGGTCGGGTTCTTCGCGCTGCGCCTCGTGGTCCAGGTCCCGCTCTACCTCGTCGACAACGTGCAGGCGCTCGGCCTCACGCGCCTGCTCATGGGCGTGCCGCTGTACGCGCTCATGCTCGTGCTCACGTGGCTCGTCGTCCGGGCCGCGTGGTCGCCCGCGGAGGGGCCGTCGGCACGTTCCGGCGAGTGATAGGATTATCTCGACGTCAAGATAAATCCTGGTCGACGCCGCCCGATCCGACGTGATCGCTTAGGTGAGCCTTGCTGGCAGACCGGCCCGTCTGACGAGGAAGATCGAGTTGCCGCGCTCTGCGGCGGCTTCCCGTGAAGGAGAGGACATCGTGTCTGCAGTGAACAGTTTCGGGGCGAAGGACACGCTCCAGGTCGGTGAGAAGAGCTACGAGGTCTTCCGCATCGACACCGTCCCCGGCTACGAGAAGCTGCCGTTCAGCCTGAAGGTGCTCCTCGAGAACCTGCTGCGCACCGAGGACGGCGCGAACGTCACCAAGCAGCAGATCGAGGCCCTCGGTTCCTGGGTGCCGAGCGCCGAGCCCGACACTGAGATCCAGTTCACGCCCGCGCGCGTGGTCATGCAGGACTTCACGGGCGTGCCGTGCATCGTCGACCTCGCGACCATGCGCGAGGCCGTCACCGCCCTGGGCGGCGACCCCAACCGGATCAACCCGCTCTCGCCGGCCGAGATGGTCATCGACCACTCGGTCATCGCCGACCTCTTCGGCACCGAGAACGCGCTCGAGCGCAATGTCGAGATCGAGTACGAGCGCAACGGCGAGCGCTACCAGTTCCTCCGCTGGGGCCAGACCGCGTTCGACGACTTCAAGGTCGTCCCGCCGGGCACCGGCATCGTCCACCAGGTGAACATCGAGCACCTCGCCAAGGTCATCTACGACCGCGAGGTGAACGGCGTCCTCCGCGCCTACCCCGACACGTGCGTCGGCACCGACTCGCACACGACCATGGTCAACGGCCTCGGCGTGCTCGGCTGGGGCGTCGGCGGCATCGAGGCCGAGGCCGCGATGCTCGGCCAGCCCGTCTCGATGCTCATCCCGCGCGTCGTCGGCTTCAAGCTGACCGGCGAGATCCCGGCCGGCGTCACCGCGACCGACGTCGTGCTCACGATCACCGAGCTGCTCCGCAAGCACGGCGTCGTCGGCAAGTTCGTCGAGTTCTACGGCGCCGGCGTCGCCTCGGTCCCCCTCGCGAACCGCGCGACCATCGGCAACATGAGCCCCGAGTTCGGCTCGACCGCCGCGATCTTCCCGATCGACGACGTGACGCTCGACTACCTGCGCCTCACCGGCCGCGACGAGCAGACCGTCGCGCTCGTCGAGCAGTACGCGAAGCTGCAGTCGCTGTGGCACGACGCGGCGAACGAGGCCGCCTACAGCGAGTACCTCGAGCTCGACCTGTCGACGGTCGTCCCGTCGATCGCCGGCCCGAAGCGCCCGCAGGACCGCATCCTCCTCTCAGAGGCGAAGACGCAGTTCAACGCCGACCTGACGAACTACGCGGACTCCGACCACGACCTGGTCGACCTGACGATCTCCGAGTCGTTCCCGGCCTCCGACCCGCCCGGCCTCTCGCCGGAGGACGAGTACAACCACCACGAGCACCACCACCACTCGCACGCGCCGCACACGGTGTCGAAGCCGACCCCGGTGACGCTCGCCGACGGTCCGTCGTTCACGCTGAACCACGGCGCGGTCGCGCTGGCCGCGATCACGTCGTGCACCAACACGTCGAACCCGTCGGTCATGATCGCGGCGGGCCTCCTCGCGAAGAAGGCGCTCGACAAGGGCCTGACCTCCAAGCCGTGGGTCAAGACCACGCTCGGCCCGGGCTCGAAGGTCGTCACCGACTACTACGAGAAGTCGGGCCTCGACAAGGCGCTCGAGGGCCTCGGCTTCTACACCGTCGGCTACGGCTGCACGATCTGCATCGGCAACTCGGGACCGCTCATCGAAGAGGTCTCGACGGCGATCAACGAGAACGACCTCGCCGTGACCGCGGTGCTCTCGGGCAACCGCAACTTCGAGGGCCGCATCAGCCCCGACGTGAAGATGAACTACCTCGCCTCGCCGCCGCTCGTCGTCGCCTACGCGCTGGCAGGCTCGATGAACTTCGACTTCGAGACCGACGCGCTCGGCACGGACTCGACCGGCGCCGACGTCTTCCTGAAGGACATCTGGCCCGCGCCCGACGAGGTCCAGGAGATCATCGACTCCTCGATCTCGCGCGAGCAGTTCATCAACCAGTACGCGACCGTGTTCGACGGCGACGACCGCTGGCGGAACCTCCCGACCCCGACCGGGCCGATCTTCGAGTGGGACGACCAGTCGACCTACGTCCGCAAGGCGCCCTACTTCGACGGCATGCAGCTCGAGCTGACCCCGGTCGCCGACATCCACGGCGCGCGCGTCATGGCGACCCTCGGCGATTCGGTCACGACCGACCACATCAGCCCGGCCGGCAACATCAAGGCCGGCACGCCGGCCGCGCAGTACCTGACCGAGCACGGCGTCGCGCAGAAGGACTTCAACTCCTACGGCTCGCGTCGTGGCAACCACGAGGTCATGATCCGCGGCACGTTCGCGAACATCCGCCTGAAGAACGAGCTCGTCGCGGCCGTCAACGACGGCCACGTCGTCGAGGGCGGCTTCACGCGCGACTTCACGCAGGACGGCGGCCCGCAGTCGTTCATCTACGACGCGTCGATGAACTACCAGGCCGCGGGCACGCCGCTCGTCATCTTCGGCGGCAAGGAGTACGGCTCGGGCTCGTCGCGCGACTGGGCGGCCAAGGGCACCAACCTGCTCGGCGTCAAGGCGGTCATCACCGAGAGCTTCGAGCGCATCCACCGTTCGAACCTCATCGGCATGGGCGTCGTCCCGCTGCAGTTCCCTGCCGGCGAGAGCTGGAAGTCGCTCGGCCTCGACGGCACCGAGATCGTCTCGATCGAGGGCATCGAGCAGCTGAACGAGGGCGTCACGCCGAAGACGGTCAAGGTCACCGCCGCTCCGAGCGAGTTCTCGCCCGAGGGCAAGCAGACCGTCGAGTTCGACGCGGTCGTGCGCATCGACACGCCCGGTGAGGCCGACTACTACCGCAACGGCGGCATCCTGCAGTACGTGCTGCGGTCGCTGGTCTGATCAGGATCCCGTCCCGGCGGCGCCGCGGCGCCGCCGGGACGGATCGGAAGCCGCCGTGCTGGCGTGTCCGCACGGCGGCTTCCGCCGTTCCGCCCGATGCGGGAGCTCGGCCCGGGCTTCAGGGCGGCGACACCCTCGTCGCGTAGAATCCAATGATGCCCCGGCTGCGGGGCGTGAAAGGCGGTGGCGATGGCCCTCCTCGAGACGATCACCGGACCGCGCGACCTCGACGCGCTCTCGCAGGAGCAGGTCGACCAGCTGGCGCAGGAGATCCGCGAGCACCTCGTGCTCAACGTGGCCAAGACCGGCGGTCACCTCGGCCCGAACCTGGGCGTCGTCGAGCTGACGCTCGCGATCCACCGCGTCTTCCACTCGCCGCGGGACGCGATCGTGTTCGACACGGGCCACCAGGCGTACGTCCACAAGCTGCTCACGGGGCGGCAGGACTTCTCCGACCTCCGTCAGACGGGCGGCCTCGCCGGCTACCCGCAGCGCTCGGAGTCCGAGCACGACATCGTCGAGTCATCCCATGCGTCGAGCTCGCTGAGCTGGGCCGACGGCATCTCGAAGGCGTTCGAGATGACCGGCCAGCACGACCGCCACGTGGTCGCCGTCGTCGGCGACGGCGCGCTCACGGGCGGCATGACGTGGGAGGCGCTGAACAACATCAGCGACGACAACACGCGGAACCTCGTGATCGTCGTCAACGACAACGGCCGCTCCTACGCGCCCACGATCGGCGGCATGGCGCGCTTCCTGAACTCGGTCCGCACGAAGCGGTCGTACCGGGACCTGCACCTCTCGAGCAGCCGGGCGTTCGAGCGCCTCGGCTCGCCGGCCAAGGCGCTCTACCGCGGCGTCCGCGGCGGCCTCCACGGCTTCCTCGCGCGCTTCAGCGGCAACGAGGCGCTCTACTCGAACCTCGACATCAAGTACGTCGGCCCGGTCGACGGCCACGACGAGCACGCCATGGAGGCGGCGCTCCGCCAGGCGAAGAACTACGGCGCGCCCGTCATCGTGCACGCGATCACCGAGAAGGGCCGCGGCTTCGAGCCGGCCAGGCGCGACCTCGCGGACCAGTTCCACGCGGTCGGGCAGATCGACCCCGAGACGGGCGAGTCGCTCGAGGCGAGCGGCGCGAAGTCGTGGACCAGCGTCTTCGGCGACGAACTGGTGGCACTCGCCGAGCAGAACCACCGACTCGTCGGCATCACCGCGGCGATGCTCCGCCCGACGGGCCTGCACCGCATGGCCGAGCGCTTCCCGAACCGCGTCTTCGATGTCGGCATCGCCGAGCAGCACGCGGTCACCTCGGCGGCCGGCCTCGCCTACGGCGGGCTGCACCCCGTCGTCGCCGTCTACGCGACGTTCATGAACCGCGCGTTCGACCAGGTGCTGATGGATGTCGCGCTCCACCGTGCGGGCGTCACCTTCGTGCTCGACCGTGCGGGCGTGACCGGGCCCGACGGCCCGAGCCACCACGGCGTCTGGGACCTCGCGATCCTCCAGGTCGTTCCCGGCATCCGGATCGCCGCCCCGCGCGACGCGGTCCGGCTCGCCGAGGAACTCGCCGAGGCCGTCGACGTGACGGATGCCCCGACCGTGCTGCGCTTCCCGAAGGGGAGCGTCGGCGTCGAGTACCCGGCGGTCCGGCGCACCGACGACGGCGTCGACGTGCTCGTCGAATCCGAGCGGCGCGACGTGCTGATCGTCGCGGTCGGCCCGATGGCGGGGATCGCGCTCGACGTGGCGGCGCGGCTCGAGGCCCAGGGGATCGGCGCGACCGTGGTCGACCCGCGATGGGTCGTGCCCGTGCCGCGCAGCGTGGTCGACCTGTCGGGGGAGTACCGCATCGTGGTCAGCCTCGAGGACGGCATCCGCGTCGGCGGCGTCGGCACCCGGATCCGGCAGGACCTCCGCGCGGCCGACGTGGACACGGCGGTCACCGAGATCGGACTGCCCGACGAGTTCCTCGACCACGGAGCGCGCGCCGACATCCTCGAGCGGGTCGGGCTGACGCCGCAGCACATCGCCCGGGATGTCACGGCCATGGTCCTCGGCTCGAAGCTCCCGCACGCGCGCGGCGCGGGCCGCGAGGCGGTCTCGAGCGACACCGGGTCGCAGCCGCGGGTCTGACGACCGCTTCGACGACGAAGGGGGCGGAACCGGATCGGTTCCGCCCCCTTCGGGCTGCTGGTCGCCGAACGCTACGCGTCCACCCCGCGGATGGGCGGGTGGTGGAACGTGTCGCCGAACGCGCGGTCGGATGCCCCGACGCGGTCGAGGTAGGGCGTCGCGCCGCCGGCCGGGAAGGGCCAGCCGGCACCGAGGATGAGGCAGAGGTCGATGTCCTCGGCCGCGGCGACGACCTGCTCGTCGAGCATGAGCTTGATCTCGCCGGCGAGCTCGTCCTCGACGCGACGGAGGATCGTCGCGGCATCCACCGGGGTCTTGCCGACCGTGATCGCCTTCTTGGCGTCCTTGGTGAGGTCGGTGACCTTGCCCGCCTTGTTCTTCTCGACGACCGGGCCGCCGAGCTTGGACAGCGCGTGCAGGTTCGGCGAGGAGTAGAAACGCTCGGGGAACTCGCGCACCATCGTGTCCTGCACGTGCGCGGCGACGGCCCAGCCCACGAGGTCGATGAGCTCGAACGGTCCCATCGGCAGGCCGATCGGCGCGAGCGCCTGCTCGACGACCGGCACCGGGGTGCCCTCGTCGACGGCACGCGCCGCCTCGCCCATGACCTTGGCGAGCAGGCGGTTCACGACGAAGCCGGGCGCGTCGGCGGTCAGCACGGCCGACTTCTTCAGCTTCGCAGCGGTCGCGAAGGCGGTCGCGAGCGTCTCGTCGTCGGTGGCGGGGGCCTTCACGATCTCGAGCAGCGGCATGACCGCGACCGGGTTGAAGAAGTGGAACCCGACGAGCCGCTCGGGGTGCGCGAGGCCCTGGCCGATCTGCTCGACCGAGAGCGAGGACGTGTTCGTCGCGAGGATCGCGGTCGCCGACAGGTGCGGCTCGACTTCCGCGAACACCTGCTGCTTGACCGCGAGGTCCTCGAAGACCGCCTCGATCACCCAGTCGCAGTCCGCGAAGTCGGCCTTGTCGGTCGTGCCCGAGACGAGCGCGCGCAGGCGGTTCGCCTCGTCGGCGTCGATGCGGCCCTTCTGCTCGAGGGCGCCGATCTCGTCGACGATGTACGCGAGGCCCTTGTCGACGCGGGCCTGGTCGAGGTCGGTGATGACGACCGGCACCTGCAGGCGGCGCACGAACAGCAGCGCGAACTGGCTGGCCATGAGGCCGGCGCCGATGATGCCCACCTTCGTGACCTTGCGCGCGAGCGAGCGGTCGGGCGCACCGGCCGGACGCTTCGCCCGCTTCTGGACGAGGTCGAACGCGTAGATCGACGCCCGGAACTGGTCGCCGGCGACGAGATCGGCGAGCGCCTCGTCCTCGCGCGCGAAGCCCTCCGCCCTGCTGCCGTTCTTCGCGGCCTTCAGCAGGTCGAGCGCGACGTACGGCGACTTGGCGGTCGTGCCGATCTTCGCCTCGAGCGTCTTGCGGGCGATGCCGATCGCGATGTCCCACTTCGCGAGCCGCTCGAGCTTGCCGGGCGCGTTCGGGCGCTTGACCGTCACGGTGCCGCCGAGCACGCCGTCGGCCCACTTCAGCGAGTCCTCGAGGTAGTTCACGGTCGGGAAGATCGCGTCCGCGATGCCCAGGTCGAAGGCGTCCTTCGCCTTCAGCATGCGGTTCGTCTTCAGCGGGTTCTCGACGACGACCTTGAGCGCGTTCTCGATGCCGATGAGGTTCGGCAGCAGGTACGCGCCGCCCCAGCCGGGGATGATGCCGAGGAAGACCTCGGGCAGGGCGATCGCCGGGGCCGAGGCATCCACCGTGCGGTAGTCGCTGTTCAGCGCGATCTCGAGGCCGCCGCCGAGGGCGAGGCCGTTGATGAACGTGAACGTCGGCACGCCGAGCTCGCCGAGCTTGCCGAACACGAAGTGCCCGAGCTGGCCCATCCGCAACGCCGCTTCGCGGCTCGGGATCGCGCTGACCTTCGAGAGGTCGGCACCGGCCGCGAGGAAGTAGGGCTTGCCGGTGATCGCGACGCCGGCGATCTCGCCGGCCGACGCGCGGACCTTCAGCTCGTCGAGCCGGTCGGCGAGCTCGAGCAGGGTCACCGGCCCCAGCGTCGAGGGGCGCGTGTGGTCGCGTCCGTTGTCGAGCGTGATGAGCGCGAGGACGCGCCCGGACGGGAGGCGGATGTCCCGGACGTACGAGTGGGTGACCACCTCGTCGTCCGCGAACGCGGCCGCCAGCTCGGAGAAGTCGATCTTCGAGTAGTCGGTCATGTGGTTCAGCGACCCTTTCCGTAGCGCTTGTGGTGCGGGTTCTCCCAGATGACGCTGCCGCCCTGGCCGAGGCCGACGCACATCGCGGTGAGGCCGTAGCGGACCTCGGGGTGCAGCTCGAACTGGCGTGCGAGCTGGATCATGAGGCGGACGCCCGACGCGGCGAGCGGGTGGCCGATCGCGATCGCGCCGCCCCACGGGTTGACGCGGGGGTCGTCGTCGTCGATGCCGAAGTGGTCGAGCAGGCTCAGCACCTGCACCGCGAACGCCTCGTTGAGCTCGAAGAGGCCGATGTCGTCGATCGTGAGGCCCGCGCGCTTCAGCGCCTTCTCGGTCGAGGGGATCGGGCCGATGCCCATGACCTCGGGCTCGACGCCGGCGAAGCCGAAGCTCACCATGCGCATCTTGACGCTCAGGCCGAGTTCCTTCGCGGCATCCGAGCTCGCGAGGATCGCGGCGGTCGCGCCGTCGGTGAGCGGCGACGCGTTGCCCGCGCTGACGCGCCCGTGCGGGCGGAACGGCGTCTTCAGCGCCGCGAGCCCTTCCATGGTCGTCTCCGGGCGGCGGCCCTCGTCCTCGGTCGCGAGGCCCCAGCCGGTGTCGGTGCGGATCGCGACGGACACGAGGTCGGGCTGGATGTGCCCGGCCTCGTAGGCGGCCTGCACCTTCTGCTGGCTCCGCATGCCGAACCGGTCGGCCCGCTCCTTCGTGAGCGCCGGGAAGCGGTCGTGCAGGCGCTCGGCCGTGTTGCCCATGTTGAGCGCGTCGGCCGCGACGAGCTTCTCGGTGAGGAAGCGCGGGTTCGGGTCGGCGTCCAGGCCCATCGGGTGCCGGCCCATGTGCTCGACGCCGCCGGCGATGACGACGTCGTACTGGCCGAAGCCGATGCCCGCGCCGGTCGTCGTCACGGCGGTCATCGCGCCCGCGCACATGCGGTCGATCGCGAAGCCGGGGACGGTCATCGGCAGGCCCGCGAGGATCGCGGCCGTGCGACCGAGCGTGAGGCCCTGGTCGCCCTGCTGCGTGGTCGCGGCGATCGCCACGTCGTCCACGCGGTCCTTCGGGAGGCTCGGGTTGCGTTCGAGCAGCCCCGTGATCGCCTTCACCGCCAGGTCGTCGGCCCGGGTGTTCCAGTACATGCCCTTGTCACCGGCTCGTCCGAACGGGGTTCGGACCCCGTCGACGAACACGACGTCAGCTCGTTCAGCCACGCTGCAGCTCCCTCTTTCGCATCAGGATGTCCCGATCCTAGGAATCGCCCGGAGCCGCCGGGAATCGGTTGCGCGATTCCTACGAAGGCGTCGACGTCGCGTCTTCGACCGTTTGTGACGCCGAGACAAACGCCTCGGCGATTCTCTGTGCAGTCGCGTCAACCTGCCAGGGTCGCGCGCCGAGTCCGGCGAGCGCGGTTCGGATGGATTCGACGGATGACTCGGCCGGCGGCCGCCAGGCCACCCGTCGCAGGAGGTCCGGGGTCAGCAGGTTCTCGACCGGCATGCCGAACTCCTCGGCCGCGTCGGTGACCGACTGGCGCGCGAGCCGGAGCCGTGCGTCCGCCTCGGGGTCCCTGGCCGCCCAGGCGCGCGGGGGCGGCGGGGCGTCGCTCGGGACCCGGGTGGCGGGCGGCTCGGCGTCGGCCAGCCCGGCCTCGACGGCCTGCCACCATCGGTCGAGCTCGGAGCGGCTCGCGCGTCCGGTGAACTCGCGGAGGTCGGCCAGGGCCCGCCGCGTGCCGGGCAGCGACCGCGCGACCGCGAGGATCGATCCGTCGGGAACGAGTCGCCCGGGGGAGACGTCGAGCTCGGCGGCACGCTGGTCGCGGGCATGCCAGAGGGCGCGCGCGACCGCGAGGTTCTTCGGGGAGCGGAGCGAGTGGATGCCCGAGAGCCGTCGCCACGGCTCGGCCGACGCGGGCTTCGCCTCACGGTGGAGGACCGCCTCGAACTCCTGGTTCGCGAGATCGGTCTTGCCCTGGTCGGCGAGTCGCTCGACGAGTCCGTCGCGGACGTCGACGAGGAGTTCGACGTCGAGCGCGGCGTACTCGAGCCAGGCCGGGGGCAGCGGCCGGGTCGACCAGTCGGATGCCGAGTGCTCCTTCGCGAGCCGGATCCCGAGGAGCTCCTCGACGACCGCGGCGAGGCCGACCCGGGGCATCCCGAGCAGGCGGGCCGCGAGTTCGGTGTCGAAGATCCGCGTGGGGTCGAGGCCGACCTCCCGCAGGCACGCGAGGTCCTGGCTGGCGGCGTGGAGGACCCATTCCTCGTCCGCGATCGCGGCCTGGACGGCCGAGAAGTCGGAGATCGCGGGCGGGTCGATGAGGAAGGTGCCGGCGTCGCGACGGAAGAGCTGGATGAGGTACGCCCGCTGGGAGTACCGGAACCCGCTCGCGCGCTCGGCATCCACCGCGATCGGCCCGGTGCCGCCCGACAGCCGGACGACCGCCTCCGCGAGCTCCTCATCCGTGGCGATCACCCGGAACTCATCCACGATTCCTCCGTCTGGGTAGTGCGGTCACCCCGTCGGATCGGGGCGGCAGGCCGGCGAGCATGCAGAGCAACTCGCCCCAGCCTTCCACATGCGGCCGGATGTCCCCGTCGAGCGGAGACCAGGACGCGCGCAGCTCGAGCTGCGCGCCGTCGCCCTGCTTGGCGAGCTCGCCGTACCCGGTCGACAGGATCTTGGTCGCGGTCCCGGACGCGGCCATGTACCGGGCGCCGCGCGAGTCGAGCGCGTCGACGAGCCACGACCACGCCACGTCCGCGACGAACGGGTCGAGCCCGATGTCGGTCTCCAACGGTGCCTGGGCGAAGCAGACCACCCGGAAGCGCCCGCCCCAGGCCTCCTGGCCGTCCGGGTCGTGCAGCAGGACGAACCGTCCCGTGCCGAGCGGCGAGTCATCCGCGTGCCGGCCGGGGAAGACGTCCGCCGCGAGCGCCGACGCGTTCGGCGCGAGCGATCCCGGCGCGGGGAAGTCCTCGATGCGCAGCTCGGGGCGCACCACCGCGGCGCGCATCGATTCCACCGCGGCCTCGAACTCGCGGGACGGGGGTGTCGCTCGGTCGGGCACGTGTGCAGACTAGAGTCTCGGCACGGGCGGGAGCGGGCGGCACGCCGCTCGCCGGTGCCGCGGAGGGAGCGAGGGATGACGGGTCGGATCAGCCCCGGTGCGGTGATCGGCGGTGCGGTCCTCGGGTTCGCCGCGGTCGGCGCCGTCGCGGTCGCACTCACGGCCGCGGTCACGGTCGTCATGGCGCGCCGCGTGGTCATCCCGGTCGCAGCCCGCGAGGAGGACGTCCGCGTGCTCGCGGTCGACCTCGCGGCCGGCGAGATCCTGCTCGAGGCGAACCCCGAGTCGGCGATGCCCGGCGAGTACGGGTTCTGGTTCGAACGCGAATCCGGGCACGCCCGGCTCGGCCGGGTCCTGTCCCGGGACGACCGCGTCGTCCGGCGCGAGATCCTCGGCGTGGACTTCGGACGGCTCGACCGGGCCCGCCGCGGGCGGATGGACGGCTGGTTCCACCTCGGCCCGTGGGAGCTCTCCCGGCCCTACGAGAACGTCGTCATCGAGACTCCGGTCGGCCCGGCGCCGGCGTGGCACGTTCCCGCCGATGTCGACGAGGGCCGATGGGTCATCCAGGTCCACGGGCGTGGGGCCAAGCGCCAGGAGGGCCTGCGCGCCGTCGTGCCGGCCCACCGGGAGGGGTGGCACACCCTGCTCGTCTCGTACCGCAACGACGGCGAGGCGCCGGACAGCGCGGACCGCCGCTACGGCCTCGGCGGGACCGAATGGGAGGACGTCGTCGCCGCCGTCGAGTGGGTCCTCGCGCACGGCGGCCGACGGATCGTGCTCATGGGCTGGTCGATGGGCGGCGCGATCGCACTGCAGGCGGTCCTGCGCTCGCCGGTCGTGCGCGAGCGCCTCGTCGGGGTCGTCCTCGAGTCGCCGGCCGTGGACTGGGCCGACATCCTGCGCTTCCAGGGCAGTGCGCTCGGGCTCCCCGCGGGCGTCGGGGACGCCGTGACGCGGGTGCTCTCGGGGCCGTACGCCGCGGAGTTCACGGGCCTCGCCGCGCCGATCGAGCTCGAGCAGCTCGACGTCGTCGCGCGCGCGGACGAACTCGACGCCCCGATCCTCCTGCTCCACAGCGAGGACGACGGGTTCGTGCCGATCGGCGGGTCCCGGCGGCTCGCCGAGGCGCGCCCCGACCTCGTCGAGTTCGAGGTGTTCCACGACGCCCGGCACACGAAGCTCTGGAACGCCGAACCCGAGCGTTGGAGCGGGCTCATCTCCGGATGGCTCGAGCGCAGGAACACGGGCGAACTGCCCGACCTGGCACCCGAGGCCGAGATCGTCGGCTGACCACGCGCCGGGTCAGGCTGCGGCGCGCGCCGCGACCTGCCGCCGCACGCGGCCGAGCATGCCCGTCATCCCGCGCACGCGGAGCGGGGAGACCGCCTCGCCCAGTCCGAGCGACTGCGGGTAGTCGGCGGGCAGGTCGAGCACCTCGCGGACGGTCAGGCCGTCGAGGCCCTGCACGAGGATCGACGCGAACCCGCGCGTGGTCGGCGCCTCCGCCGGAGCGGTCGCGTGGACGTGCACCCGGTCGTCGACGACCTCGACGAAGATGAAGACCGGCGACTGGCATTCCTCGACGCGCTCGAACAGGTCGGGGTGGTCGCGGTACCGCTCCGGGAGCTCCGGGAGCTCGTTCGAGAACTCCAGCAGGAGCTGGAGGCGGTTCTTCACGCCGAGCGCGAGGAACTCCTCGCGGATCTCGGCGAGCGCGGTCGGCAGGGCAGTGGCATCCATCATGACGATTCTCCCACCGGTGCGCTGGACGCCGGCCGACCGGCCACCTGGACCGGCCGGACCGGCCGGACCGGGGCCGCGGGGATCACCGCGTCGGGAGCTCGCCGCGCTCGACGCCCGTGACGATCGGGACGCGGACGGCGCTGCCCCACTCGGTCCACGAGCCGTCGTAGTTGCGGACCTGCTCGAAGCCGAGCAGGTGGGTGAGGACGAACCAGGTGTGGCTCGAGCGCTCGCCGATACGGCAGTACGCGATCACCTCGTCGCCGTCCTCGAGGCCGACCTCGTCGCGGTAGATCGCGTCGAGTTCCGCTCGCGATCGGAAGGTCCCGTCGGGTGCGGCGGCGCGGGCCCACGGCACGGATGCCGCGGTGGGGATGTGGCCGGCGCGGAGCGCGCCCTCCTCGGGGTACGCCGGCGCGCTCGTGCGCTCGCCGCTGTACTCCTCGGGCGAGCGCACGTCGATGAGCGGGTTGCCGAGGTGCGCGAGCACGTCCTCCTTGAAGGCGCGGATCGCGACGTCGTCGCGTTCGACGACCGGGTACTCGACCGCGACGGGCTCCGGGGCATCCGTGGTCAGGGGGCGTCCCTCCGCGATCCAGAGGTCGCGGCCGCCGTCGAGAAGTCGGACGTCCTCGTGGCCGAACAGCGTGAACACCCAGAGCGCGTACGCCGCCCACCAGTTGTTCTTGTCGCCGTAGATCACGACCGTCGTGTCGCGCGCGATGCCCTTGGAGCCGAGGAGCGCCGCGAAGTGCTCGCCGTCCAGGTAGTCGCGGACGACCGGGTCGTTGAGGTCGAGGTGCCAGTCGATCTTGACCGCACCCGGGATGTGCCCGGTCTCGTAGAGGAGGACGTCCTCGTCCGACTCGACCACCACGACGCCGGGAGCATCGAGCCGAGCGGCGAGCCACTCGGTCGAGACGAGGCGCTCGGGGTGGGCGTACTCGGAGAACTTGGCGGCGGGGTCGAGCTCGACGGTCATGGATCCTCCTGGTGCCCGGGTGGGGGTCGCGTCGGCCGGACTAGGCTTGTCGTCCGTCCATCTCGAATCTACGCGGCGCACCGGTCGGCGTGGCCAGACCCGTCATCCGGTGCAATACGGGAGCCCTCGCCACTCATGTCCTCCTCCACGACCGCCGGTCCCGTCTCCCTCGTCGGCCGGAACCCGTCGATCACCGGCGCGGAGATCGCGTCCGAGCTGGTGCCGCCGCCCCAGTTCGCGCAGGCCTCGTTCGAGTCGTACCGGCCCGACCCGGAGTTCGCGTCGCAGCAGGCCGCGCTCGACCGGCTGAACGAGTTCGCGGGCGCCTGGCGCGCCGCGCAGCGGCCGGGCGGCTTCTTCTCGCGGAAGCGGCCGGCCAGGATCGAGCTGCCGGGCGTGTACCTCGACGGCGGCTTCGGCGTCGGGAAGACCCACCTGCTCGCGGCGCTCTGGCACGTGGCGCACGGGCCCAAGTACTTCGGCACCTTCATCGAGTACACGGCGCTCGTCGGCGCGCTCGGCTACGCGAACGCCGTCGAGCTGCTCCGCGGCGCGCGACTGGTCTGCATCGACGAGTTCGAGCTCGACGACCCGGGCGACACCATGCTCATGACGCGGTTCCTCGGCGAGCTCATGCGCGGCGGCACCCGGGTGGCCGCCACGTCGAACACGCCGCCGAACGCGCTCGGGGAGGGCCGGTTCGCCGCAGCCGACTTCCTCCGGGAGATCCACGCGCTCTCCTCCAACTTCGAGACGCTCCGCATCGACGGCCACGACTACCGCCGCCGCGACACGGACGGCAGCGCGACCGCGGTCGAGGACGACGCGACCGTCGACCGCGTCGCGGGCGCGCTCGCCGAGCGCGGGCACCGGGTCGCGCTCGACGACTTCGACGCGCTCATCGCGCACCTCGCGACGGTGCATCCGTCGAAGTACATCAAGCTGATCGACGGCGTCGACGTGCTCGCGCTCCGCGGCGTGCACGAGCTGCACGACCAGAACGCGGCGCTGCGGCTCGTGGCGTTCATCGACCGGGTCTACGACGCCGAGGTGCCGATCATCGCCGGCGGCCTCCCGCTCGACCAGGTGTTCGACGCCGAGATGCTCGCGGGCGGCTATCGCAAGAAGTACCTGCGGTCGATGTCGCGCATGACCGCGCTGACCTCGGGCGAGCTCCCGCCGCACGACTGAACGACCGCGGCGGGGTGATTCACAACCGATCCTCCGCTCGTTGAAATGCGCTGTTTACGTTCAGGAACGTGACGTAACGGCTGCGAAACAATCCCCGCGTTGAAACGAAACGTCACCTCTCGAAACTTGGGTCAACTTGCTCCCCGACTCAAGAGAGGTTCGAAATGGACCAAGGCAACACCGCGTTCCTGTTGATCGCGGCAGCCCTCGTGTTGCTGATGACACCCGGGCTCGCGTTCTTCTACGGCGGCCTCGTCAAGGCGAAGAGCGTCATCAGCATGATGATGCTCAGCTTCGGTGCGATGGGCCTCATCGGCGTCCTCTGGGTCGTCTACGGCTACGCCATCGCCTTCCCCGGGTCCGAGGGGCTCATCGCCCCCTGGACGATCGACTGGTCGGCGATCGGGCTCGAGAGCCTGCTCGAGGTGCCCGAGGGTGCGGCCTACCCGCCGCTCGCCTTCGTCGCGTTCCAGGCGACCTTCGCGATCATCACCGTCGCCCTCGTCTCGGGAGCCATCGCCGACCGCGCCAAGTTCGGCGCGTGGATGATCTTCGCCGCGCTCTGGGCGACCATCGTCTACTTCCCGGTCGCGAGCTGGGTCTTCAACTTCGGCCTCGCCGATGACGGCAGCTTCGCCTACGGCGGCTGGATCACCTACGGCATGCAGGAGGCGTTCGGCGTCGGCGCGATCGACTTCGCCGGCGGCACCGCGGTCCACATCAACGCCGGTGCGGCGGCCCTCGCGCTCGCCCTGGTCCTCGGCAAGCGCGTCGGCTTCCAGAAGGGCGCGCACGTCCCCCACAACCCGCCGTTCGTGCTCCTCGGCGCCGGCCTCCTGTGGTTCGGCTGGTTCGGCTTCAACGCGGGCTCCGAGCTCGCCGCCGACGGGACCGCCGCGGTCGCGTTCGTCAACACGATCGCCGCCCCCGCCGCCGCGCTGCTCGCCTGGCTCGTGGTCGAGAAGATCAAGGACGGCAAGCCGACCTCGGTCGGCGCCGCCTCGGGCGCCGTGGCCGGCCTGGTCGCGATCACGCCGGCCTGTGCCTCGCTCACGCCGATCTGGGCGATCGTGCTCGGCGTCATCGCCGGCGCGGTGTGCGCCCTCGCGATCGACCTGAAGTTCAAGCTCGGCTTCGACGACTCGCTCGACGTCGTGGGCATCCACCTCGTCGGCGGCCTCATCGGCACGCTGTACCTGGGCTTCTTCGCCAACGGCACCGGCCTCATCTACAGCGGCAACGCGACCCAGCTGATGGTCCAGGCCATCGCGGCGTTCTCGGTCCTGCTGTACTCGTTCATCCTCGCCTACGTGATCGGCTTCGCGATCAACAAGACGATCGGCTTCCGCGTGAAGAACGAGGACGAGATCGCCGGCATCGACACCGCGGTGCACGGTGAGAAGGGCTACGAGCTCGAGACCGTCTGACAGTCCTGAACCCCCGCGAGGGCGGTGGGGTAGTGTGCCGGTGTGCCAGACACCAGCCGCTTCCTCACCGCCCTTCGGCGTGTGCTGAAGGCCTTCGGCCGGGATGCCTCGTCCAAGGTCGCGAAGGTCGAACCGATGCCCGGCCAGCACGGTGCGGATGCCACCGTGCAGCTCGAACCCGGGCTCGTCCGGCGGGTCCGACTCGACTACGCGCCGCGGCGAGACGGGGATCCGGATCCCGGCGAGGTGGTCTGGACCTGGGTGCCCTTCGAGGAGCGCGACGGCCGGGGCAAGGACCGCCCGGTGGCGATCGTCGCGACCGACGGCCGCGGCGGCTTCCTCGCGGTCGAGCTCACCAGTCGGCCGCATCCCGACCACGTCGACTACCTCGCGATCGGCACGGGTGAATGGGATGCCTCGGGGCGGGCGAGCTGGGCTCGGCTTGACCGGCTCTACCGGGTCCGCGCCGGTGGGATGCGCCGCGAGGCGGCGGCCCTGGACGCCGACCGGTACGCGGTGCTCGCGGACGCGCTGCGTTCGCGGTACGGCTGGAAGTAAGTCGCGCTCGAAGGAGCCGCCGAACGCAGAAGACCCCGGCCGGAACCGGGGGTCTCATGGTGGGCGATGCCGGGCTCGAACCGACGACCTCTTCCGTGTGAAGGAAGCGCGCTACCAGCTGCGCCAATCGCCCATCAGGAATTCGGCCGCGCCTCAACGCGACCGCGGTGTCGATACTAGCGGACGTTCCGGGGCGAATGCACATCGAGGCGGGATGGGCGCGGGCGCGCGCTCCGACGGGGCCCGGGCAGGGATCGAATGGCCTCGGATGCGCCGTGCCGGCCGACTGCCGCTCGCGCGTCGCGCGGTTCGACACGCCCGGGTGACCGGCAGGGAAACCCCGCGTGACCGGCTGGAAGCGGGGGCCGGAGGCGCTCGGTTTGTGATTCGCCCTGATCATCGGTTAGAGTCTCTACGTCGCCAAGCACGGCGACAACGCGGATGTGGCGCAGTGGTAGCGCATCACCTTGCCAAGGTGAGGGTCGCGAGTTCGAATCTCGTCATCCGCTCGGTAAGACCGGGGCGAAAGCCCCGTTCTGCTGTATGGAGTAAGAACCCAAGCGGTGGATTGGCCGAGAGGCGAGGCAGCGGCCTGCAAAGCCGTATACACGGGTTCGAATCCCGTATCCACCTCGAAATCGAGACATACGACTCGGTTCCTGGGCGATTGGCGCAGCGGTAGCGCGCTTCCCTGACACGGAAGAGGTCACTGGTTCGATCCCAGTATCGCCCACAAGAGAGAAAGCCCCGGTGATCCGGGGCTTTCGTCGTTTCCGGGCTGCGGTCCGGAACTGAGTGACTGGGTCGTCGCGCACCCGTCACCGACTCCCGGCCGCGGGCCTCACTGCTCGAGCACGAGGTCCGGGAAGAAGGGCGGCGTGCTGATCGAGGTGCTGAACCAGTTCCACGCGCCGCCGTCGGTCTGCGACCAGCTCGCGAACGTCTCGGCGTTCGCGGGGACGTTCCGCAGCGTGATCGTGATGGTGTGCAGCCCTTCGAACCGGATCTGCCCGGGCGCGTCGACCGTCCCGCCGCCCGCGAAGGCGTTCGGCACGAAGGTCGCGCGCCCGAACGCCTCGATCTGGAAGCGGAACACGTACGTGCCGGGACCGGTGGCGCCGTAGGCGGACGGCTGGAAGTGCACCGAGACCGCGGGGTCGCGATCGGGGGAGACCGTGCGGTCGAACGAGGCGCGCGGGGTCGCGGCATCCGTCTGGAACACGGTGTTCCGCACGGTCGTGAGGTTGGTGCGTCCTCGACCGACGGTGTGGACGGGGGTCAGGACCTCGAGCGGCGGGAAGAAGAGCGGACCGAACAGCCGCTCGGCCCGCGCGCGTTCGCGCCAGTCGTCGTCGGTGAGGTCCTGGGTGAAGTCGGCCGCCGAGACCACCCGGTCGTCGAAGGCATCCGTGGAGCGCTCTGCATCGAACATGAGGAAAACTCTAGACGGATCGTGCGTCTCCGGATCAGGGTCGACCCGGAACCGCGCACGTGGTGCGCATCGCGCCGCGAGCCGGCGCACCGCGGTCCGGTGACGCCCCGGACGGGGGGTATCGGCGGGGGTCGGCGAGTGCGATATTGCGGCAATCAGGACACCCGAGCCGACACACATCGAGAGACGATGACCCGCGAACCGGAACCCAGTGCACGACCCGCGGCGCCTCGTCGCCGGCAGCTCATCGGAGGCGCGTCCATCTTCGCGCTCGTGTTCGCGCTCGTCGCGAGCACCGGATCGCCCGCATGGGCGGCCGCTCCGGATCCCGCGGTCCTCGTCGGCCCCGCCGACGGGTCGACCTCGTCGACCGCGGCGCCGCTCCTCCAGGTTCGGCCCACCGACCCCGACGGCGGATCGCTCCAGGTGCGGTTCGAAGGCCGGCGGCAGGGGGCGACCGTCCCGTCGACGCCCGGCGACCCGTTCACGATCGTCGCGATCCCCGACACGCAGAACTACACGTACCTGAACCGCCAGGGGACGATGACGCAGCAGACCCAGTGGGTCGCGGACACGCGCAGCCAACTCGGCACGGCGTTCGCGATGCAACTGGGCGATCTCGTCAGCGAGGAGGAGAACTTCACGCAGTGGGGGTACACCTCGGCGGCGTTCGGCGTGTTCGACAGCGCGGGCATGCCCTACACGGTCGTGCCCGGCAACCACGATTTCGACAACGCGACGGGCGCGATCCGGCCCTACGACGACTACTTCCCGCCGAGCCGGTACATCGGCGCGGCGTGGACCCCGTCGACCGCGCGATACGGCGGATACCTCGGGCAGAACCAGTTCGGCACCGACCCGGTCGACCGCAAGAACTTCGACAACTACGCGCTGTTCACCGCGGGCGGCACCGACTTCCTCGTGCTCAGCCTCGAGTGGGAGGCGCCGCAGTACGCCCTCGACTGGGCCGACCGCGTGCTGGCCGCGTACCCGGGCCGCACGGTCATCATGACCACGCACAGCTTCGTGAGCTTGAGCGGCACCCGCCGCACGACCGCCGAGCGCCCCGGAGGCACCTCGCCCGCCGCGATGTGGAACGGGTTCGTCTCGACGCACTGCCAGATCCGGCTCGTCCTCAGCGGCCACGAGCACAGCGGGGACGCGGGCGAAGCCCGTCGCACCGACAACAACAGCTGCGGCCAGCCGGTGCACCAGATCCTCACCGACTACCAGGATCGCGCGAACGGCGGCGACGGCTGGCTGCGGTACTACACCTTCGATCCGGCCGCGGGCACGATGACCGCGAAGACCTACTCGCCGAAGCTCGGCCTGTACGAGACCGACGCGGACTCGGCGTTCACCCTGCCGTTCACGCTCGGCACGCAGGTGCCCGCGCCGTTCACGTCGATCGCGACGGTCTCCGCGGCGTCGGGCGCGGTCGCGCAGTCGGCGTGGACGGGGCTCCAGCCCGACACCGCGTACGAGTGGCGCGCGGTCGTCTCGGACGGGGCATCCTCGACGACGTCCTCGCCCTGGACGGTGCGGACTCCGCCGCAGGTGCAGTCCATCGACGACACCTTCACCCGCACGCTCGCGACCGGATGGGGTCGCGCCGACACGGGGCAGGACTGGACGCTCTCGACCGCCGCGTCGAGCTACTCGATCGACGGCGCACGCGGGAAGGTGACCGTCCCGCCCGGGTCCGGGCGCGCCGCCAGGCTGGCCTCGGTGGTCGCCGGCGACGTCGCGATCACCTCCGACGTGCAGGTCACCCCGGTCCCATCGGGATCCGGCACCTACGTGTCGTACCTGTCGCGGCTGAACGGGTCGAACAGCTACCGGGCGAAGCTCCAGTTCTCGCCGAACGGCACGATCACGCTCATCCTCACGCGAGTGGTCGGCGGCACCGAGACGTCGCTCGCCGCCCAGCGCCTCGCCGGGACGTTCACGGCCGGCCAGTCGGTCCGCGTCGCGTTCGAGACATCCGGCTCGTCGCCCACGACCGTGCGTGCGAAGGCCTGGCCGGCCGCGTCCGCAGAGCCGTCGGCCTGGCTCCTGAGCGCGACGGATGCCACGGCCGGCCTCCAGGCCGCGGCGGCCGTCGGCGTCGACCTGTACCAGTCGAGCAGCGCGCTGTCGACCGCGACGGTCGCGTTCGAGCGCTTCACGGCGACCCCGCTCGGCGTGACCCCGCCGCCGCCCAACACCCCGCCCACCGCGGTCATCGGGACGCCCACGATCTCCGGGCGCACGGTGACCGTCTCGGGCGCGGGCTCGACCGACGGCGACGGCACGATCTCGGGCTACGCGTGGAACTTCGGCGACGGCGCCACGGCGACCGGATCGTCCGCCTCGCGCACGTACACCGCGGACGGCGCGTACACGATCACGCTCACGGTCACGGACGACGACGGCGCGACCGGGACCGCCGCTCGGAGCGTCACGGTGGCCGCCCCGCAGCCGCAGCCGCCGGTCGCCGCGTTCACGCCGACGTGCACCGCGCTCGCGTGCACGTTCGACTCGAGCGCCTCGAACGATCCGGACGGCACGATCACGTCCTACGCGTGGACCTTCGGCGACGGGACCACCGGAACCGGACCGAATGCGCAGAAGACGTACGCGACCGGCGGGTCCTACACCGTCGGCCTGACCGTCACCGACAACAGCGGCGCCGTGGCATCCACGACCCGCTCGGTCACGGTCGCGGCGGTCACGGTGCTCGCGAGCGACGCCTTCGCGCGCACGGCCGCCTCGGGGTGGGGCACGGCCGATGTCGGCGGCGCCTGGACCGCGAGCGGCGGCGTCGCCGCGAACTACTCGGTGACCGGCGGGGCCGGCCGGTTCCGCTTCACCGCAGCCGGAGCGACCATGAACGCGAACCTCGTCGGCGTCTCGTCGGCCGCGACCGACCTGGTCCTGACCGTGTCGCCCGACAAGGCCTCGACCGGCAGCGGGACCTACCTCCACCTGAGCGGGCGCCGCATCGCCGCCGTGGGCGCCTACCAGCTGAAGACGCGCCTGAACGCGAACGGCAGCGTCGAGGTCTCGATCGTGCGGGTCAACCCGAACAACGGCGGCGACGTCGTGATCCAGGCCGCGACGACCGTGCCCGGCCTGAACATCGTGGCGGGCGACCAGCTCCGGATGCGCGTGCAGGTCGTCGGCACGTCGCCGACGACGATCCGCGGCCGGGTCTGGGAGGTCGGCACCGCCGAGCCGTCGACGTGGCAGCGCGAGGCGACGGATGCCACGGCGGGCCTGCAGGCGGCGGGCGGCGTGGGCTTCTCGGCGTACCTGTCGGGCAGCGCGACGAGCGCCCCGTACACGCTCTCGGTCGACGACCTGGTCGCGACGCCCCAGTAGCGCGCGCAGCGAGGAGGGCGCCGCACCCGATGGTGCGATGCCCTCGTTCGGCGGCCGCTCAGCCGCGGTCCGCGATCACCACGCCGACGGCGCGGGTGGTGCGACCACCGGCGGGCGGTCGTTGCACGTGATCAGGTTCGGCAGGTACGGCGCGAGCCACGGCGTGCCGACGTGGAACTCGTTCCGGTCGACGCCGTCGTTGCCGCCCAGGTCGGCGAGCGAGAACTCCGAGCCGTTCGCCCAGTCCCAGTTGAACGCCCCGCAGTTGTTCACGCCCCAGTGGCCGACGTTGCGGACATCCACGTTCTCGAAGCTCGCCGAGCCCATGGCGCGTGCGCTCACGACGTTCGCGCCCGTACCGTCGACGCGGATGTCCCGGAAGCGCACGCCCTCGATGCGGTACCGGTCCTTCACGGGCCAGTCGGCGACGACCATGATCGCGTGGTTCGTGCTGTCGAGGAAGTGGTCGCCCGTGACCTCGATGTCGGCGTCGATCGACCGGTCGAGCGCGTAGAACCAGATCGCCCCGAGCCCGATGTTCCAGTTGAGCTCCCAGGTGCCAGCGCGCACGGTCGTGTTGTCGGCGATCGAGATCGTCCCGCCGAACGGCTCGGCGCCGAACCGCGACCCGACGTGCAGGGCGCTGCCCTCGCGGATCGGGTCGGCGACGAGGTTGCCCGAGACCGCGAGGTCGGAGCCGCCGTAGAGCGCGATGCCGTTCGCGAGGGTCGGCGTCTGCACGGTGTTGCGGTCGAACGCGTTGCGCGCGTTCGCCCGGCCTTCCGACCACATCGCGAGCGCGTCGTCGCCCGTGTTGCGGACGAAGTTCTGCGCGACCGTCGAATCCGTGACGCCCGTGTGGAAGTTGAGGCCGTCGGCGACCTGGTCGACGATCACGTTGTTCCGCACCACCGTGTTCGACATCGGCCCGTCGAACCACAGGCCGACCTTCGTGTGCTGGATGTGGAGCCCCTCGATCGTCGAGTCGCTCATCGCGCCGCCGATGCCGTTCACCTGGTCGGTGTCGATGCGCTCGCGCACGTCCCCGCGGATCGAGAAGCCCGAGAGGTGCACGTTGCGGCTGCCGCCGTCCGCGGCGGACTTCCCGTAGAAGCCCACCCCGGTGTGGACCGAGCCGTCGGGCGAGGGCTCGGCGAGGGCGACCTCGTCACCGCGGATGATCGTGTACCAGCTGCCGGCGCCCTCGATCGTGACGTCGTCGACGATGATGTGGCGGTTCACCCGGTAGACGCCCGGCGGGACGTACACCGGCAGGCGGAGCTTCCGCGCGGCGGCGATGGCCTTGTCGAACGAGTCGGCCGAGTCCCTGCGGCCGAGCGGGTCGGCGCCGAAGAGCAGCACGTTCGCGGCCTTCAGCCGGACGTGCGGTGCACCGACCAGTTCGGTGTCGACGAGGTCGATCGTCGTGAGCCGGGCGGCGGCGCCGGCGGGGACGGCGAGGCGGAGCACGGAGCCGGCGCGGTAGGTCCGGGGCAGGAGCATCCGCTGCTCGTCGTAGAAGTGCATCGGCCGGAACGGCGTGGCGACCTGGTAGCCCGCGCCCGGCACGCACCCGCACTCGGCGATCCACCAGTCGGGGTGCAGGAGTCCGGCGTTCGGGTCGTTCGTGAACGGGTACTGGTTGTAGAGCCAGGAGTACTCGCTCGTGAGCGCGAGGGTCCGCCGGTCCTTGCCGTCGACGGTCACGTCGAGCGGCGAGGTGATGCCCCCGCCGCCCGGCGCGTCGGGGATGCTGTAGCGGACCGTGATCGCGTTGGTCGCGGCGGGCAGCGTGAACTCGACCCACTGGCGGGCGGCGAGCTGCACGCCGCTGCGACCGGATGCCTCGGCCGCGAGCGTGTACGCGTCGCGGCTCGGGGCGAGCACCGTGCCGGTGGTGGTCGCGTGCTCGGCCTCCTGTTCGAGGAAGGGCACGTCGGCGCCGCGGCCCGCGACGAGTGCGGGGTCGAGCGCGGCGCGGGTGACCACGGGCGCCGGGGGAGGGGCGGGTGCCGCGGCGGCGGGGGCGGCGCCGAGGACGCCGGTCGCGGCGACGGCGAGCGCGGTGAGCGTTGCGGAGAACATGGCCGGGCGGCGGCGCGCCTCGGCGGTCGGGGATGTCATCGTCGACGATTCCTCTCGGGTGTGCACCAGCGGATGCGGCGCATCCGCATGTCGGTGACGACGGTAGGGATCGCGTCGCCGTCGGCACAAGGTGTCGTACGGAAATGTCGGAAAAGAATCGACTTCTTGCGAAATCCGAGGCAAGCGCGCGCAAGTCCGCCGCAAGCCGGCCCGCAATCCGTCGTCGCACCGGCGCGGCATCCCGGCCGACTACAGTTGAAGGGTTGTTTCCGCACACCAGCAAGGAGTGGATCAGGTGGCCGACGGCTTCGCCCTCTTCACCGACCGATCCGTTGTCGCGATGCGCGTCAACGGCGAGCTGAAGGACCTGGCCGCCACGGTCACGGACGCCGACGTGGTCGAGCCCGTGACGATCGACTCGCCGGACGGCCTCTCGATCCTGCGCCACTCGACCGCGCACGTGCTCGCGCAGGCGGTGCAGGCGATCAACCCCGAGGCCAGGCTCGGCATCGGACCGCCCGTCACCGACGGCTTCTACTACGACTTCGACGTCGCGACGCCGTTCACCCCCGAGGACCTCAAGGCCCTCGACAAGGAGATGGCACGGATCATCCGCTCGGGTCAGCGGTTCATCCGCCGCGTCGTGACCGACGACGAGGCGCGCGCCGAACTCGCCGCCGAGCCGTTCAAGCTCGAGCTGATCGGCCTGAAGAGCGCGTCCGGCCACGGCGAGTCGAGCGGCGACGACCACGAGTCCGTCGAGGTCGGCGGCGGCGAGCTCACGATCTACGACAACGTCGACCCGAGGACCGGCGAGACGGTCTGGAAGGACCTCTGCCGCGGACCGCACCTGCCGAACACCCGCATGATCGGGAACGGCTGGTCGCTGATGCGCGTGGCCGCCGCCTACTGGCGCGGCAGCGAGAAGAACCCGCAGCTCCAGCGCATCTACGGCACCGCGTGGCCCACGAAGGACGAGCTGCGCGCGTACCAGACCCGCCTCGAGGAGGCCGCCAAGCGCGACCACCGCAAGCTCGGCGGCGAGCTCGACCTGTTCAGCTTCCCCGACGAGATCGGCTCGGGCCTGGCGGTCTTCCACCCCAAGGGCGGCATCATCCGCTACGAGATGGAGGAGTACCTCCGCCGGCAGCTGCTGCGGAACGGCTACGAGTTCGTCAACACGCCGCACATCACGAAGGCGCACCTCTACGAGGTCAGCCAGCACCTCAACTGGTACGCCGACGGGATGTTCCCGCCGATGCACCTCGACGAGGAGACCGACGCCGAGGGCAACATCACCCGGCAGGGCCAGGACTACTACCTGAAGCCCATGAACTGCCCGATGCACAACCTCGTCTTCCGTGCGCGCGGCCGGTCGTACCGCGAGCTGCCGCTGCGCCTCGCGGAGTTCGGCACCGTGTACCGGTACGAGAAGAGCGGCACGCTGTCGGGCCTCACGCGCGTGCGCGGCCTCACCCAGGACGACGCCCACATCTACGTGACCGAGGACCAGATCAAGGACGAGGTCGCGAGCCAGCTCGCGTTCGTCCTCGAGACCCTCCGCGGGTACGGCCTCGACGACTTCTACCTCGAGCTGTCCACCAAGGACCCCGTGAAGTCCGTCGGGAGCGACGAGCTCTGGGAGACCGCGACCGAGACCCTCCGCGAGGTCGCCGTCGAGTCCGGCCTCGAGCTCGTCGACGACCCGGGCGGAGCCGCGTTCTACGGCCCGAAGATCTCGGTGCAGGCGCGCGACGCGATCGGCCGGACCTGGCAGCTGTCGACCGTGCAGCTCGACTTCAACCAGCCCGAGCTGTTCGAGCTGCGCTACGCGGCCGCCGACGGCACGCAGAAGCAGCCCGCGATGATCCACCGCGCGTTGCTCGGCTCGGTCGAGCGGTTCTTCGCGATCCTGCTCGAGCACTACGCAGGCGCGTTCCCGGCGTGGCTCGCACCCGTGCAGGTCGTCGGCATCCCCGTCGCCGACGAGTACGGCCCGTACCTCGGGGCGATCGTCGAGCAGCTCCGCGGGTACGGCGTGCGCGCCGACCTCGACACCACCGACGACCGGATGCAGAAGAAGATCCGCACCCACACGACGCAGAAGGTGCCGTTCCAGCTCATCGCGGGCGAGAACGACCGGAGCGCCGAGACCGTGAGCTTCCGCTTCCGCGACGGCACGCAGGAGAACGGCGTGGCGATCGAGGACGCGATCGCGAAGATCCGCGAGGCGATCGCCGATCACCGCCAGGTGTCGACGAGGGACGACCTGTTCGCATGACGCATTACGGCGAGGACGAGTTCGAGGGCGTCGACACCCAGCGCTCGGGCGACCTCGCCGCGGTGCCCGACGCGTTCCAGCGGCTGTGGACCCCGCACCGCATGGTCTACATCGAGAACGGTCAGGAGCCCGGCGAGGAGGCCTGCCCGTTCTGCCGGGCGCCGGAGTTCGACGACGAGCGCAGCTTCATCGTCGCGCGCGGCACCCACGCGTACGTGCTGCTGAACCTGTACCCGTACAACAGCGGCCACCTGCTGGTCTGCCCGTACCGGCACATCGCGACCTACGACGAGTCGACGCCCGAGGAGGTCGCCGAGATCGGCTCCCTCACGCAGACCGCGATGCGGGTGCTGAAGGATGTCTCGCGCTGCGACGGCTTCAACATCGGGATGAACCAGGGCAGGATCGCCGGCGCCGGGATCTCCGAGCACCTGCACCAGCACATCGTGCCGCGCTGGGCGCTCGACTCGAACTTCTTCCCGATCATCGCGAAGACGAAGGCGATCCCGCGGCTCCTCGGCGAGGTCCGCCAGGAGATCGCCGACGGGTGGCCCGAGACCCGCTGATCGCGGAGCGCCGACGGCCGGCGCGAGACCCGGTGATCGAGGAGCGTCCGAGCGCAGCGAGGACGCGGATCGAGATCAGCGCACCGGTCGCCGGCTCAGCGGACCTGCTGCACCTCGAACTGCAGGCGCGGGTTCGCGTACGCGTCCTGCGACTCGACGAGCCGGAGCTCGCGGTCGCCGGACTCGTGCGTGTTCACGAGCAGGTCGTGGACGCTCGAGGCTGTGCGCGCGAGCGCGTCGGCCGCGTCGCCCGTCCGGCGGTAATGGGCCGTGAAGAGGGCGGCCGTGACGTCTCCGGAGCCGTTCGCCTTCATCGGGAGGAGCGGGGTCCGCACGATCCAGGCGCCGCGGTCGTCGACCGCGAGCATCTCGATCGTGGCGGGGTCGCGGTCGGGCTGCTCGACGCTCGTGACGAGCACGGTCCGCGGGCCCGAGGCCCGGACGAGATCGACCGCGTCGAGGGTCGAGGCGAGCGAGCCGGGCTCGGTGCCGGTGAGGTACCCGAGCTCGAACTGGTTCGGGGTGATCAGGTCCGCGGCCGGCACGACCCGGTCGCGCAGGAGCACGGGGATCGCCGGCGCGACGAAGCATCCGCTCTTCGCATTGCCCATGACCGGGTCGCACGAGTAGATCGCGTCGGGGTTGGCCGCCTTGATCCGCGCGACCGCGTCCAGGATCACGTCCGCGATGCCCTCGCTGCCCTGGTAGCCGGAGAGGATGACGTCGATCTTCGGGAACGCGCCGCGGTCCTCGATGCCCGCGATCACCTCGCGCACGTCGTCGGGGGAGATGAGCGGGCCGCGCCAGGCGCCGTAGCCCGTGTGGTTCGAGAAGTTGACGGTGTAGACCGGCAGCACGTCGACGCCGATGCGCTGGAGCGGGAACACGGCGGCCGAGTTGCCGACGTGGCCGTAGGCGACCGCCGACTGGATGGAGAGGACCTTCACCGCTCGATCATCCCATCCCCGGCGGGCAGGAGTCGCCCGCCGGCCGCCCGCACGGCGGCGGCGATGTCCGCCGCGAGCCGTTCGGCGTCGGCGTCGCCGAGGTCGTGCACGGTGAGCCGGAGCCGCCGCGCCGCGGGCCCGTCGCCGAGGAGGAACTCGTCGCCGGCTCGTGCGAGCCATCCGCGTCGCATCAGCTGCTCGGAGACGTCGCGCGCCGGGACCGGCAGCGCGACCCAGAGGTTCAGCCCGTCGCCGGCCTCGGCGGGGACGCCGAGCGCGGTGAGCCGTTCGGCGAAGGCGCGGTTCCGGGTCGCGTAGTGGGCGCCCGCGCGCGCGATCCCGTCGACGACCTCTGGGTCCGTGACGAGCGCGAGCGTCAGGCGCTGGAGGAGGTGGCTGACCCAGGTGGTGCCGGGTGTGAGGCGCCTGGCGAGCCGCTCGGCCGTGTCGGGATCGGAGGCGGTGACCGCGAGGCACATGTCGGGGCCCAGGAACTTCGACACCGACCGCACGAGCGCCCAACGCCGGTGGTCGGGTCCGATGAGCGAGTGGAA
The DNA here is from genome assembly GCF_043518605.1 of Agromyces sp. MMS24-JH15. Classification (GTDB taxonomy): domain Bacteria; phylum Actinomycetota; class Actinomycetes; order Actinomycetales; family Microbacteriaceae; genus Agromyces. The sequence goes on along the minus strand of NZ_CP171358.1, from coordinate 3,407,777 downwards.
CGGGCTGCGCGAGAGCATCGAGAAGTGGTCGTCCTCGACGACCAGGACGTACGGATGCTCCGCCAGCACGGCGCGCAGGTCGGCCGCGCGGCGCTCGGTGAGGCTCGCGCCCGTGGGGTTCTGCGCGCGGGGCGTGCAGATGAGAGCCCGGACGCCCTGCTCGAGCGCGGCGCGGAGCCCCTCGACGGTCATCCCCTCCTCGTCGACCGGGACCGGGACGGCCCGGTAGCCGCCGACGCGGACCGTGTGGATGCTCGTGAGGAAGCACGGGTCCTCGAGGGCGACCGCGTCGTCGCGGACGAGGGCCTGGGCGAGGAGGCGGTCCACCGCGTCGGCCGCGCCGCTCGTGATCGTGAGGCGGAGGTCCCGCGGCGCGAGGTCGGCGCTCATCCACGCGTGCGCCCAGCGCTCGAGGCCGGGGTCGATGACCGGCTCGCCGTACAGCACCGGCCGGCCCGCCATGCTCGCGAGCGCGCGCGACGGGTCGGGGATGAGGTCGGGGTCGGGGTTGCCCGTGGCGATGTCGCGGAGCACGCTGTCGGCGGCGAACCCCTCCTGCGCGACCGCGGACCGGTCGGCGACGTGCGTCCCGCCGCGCCCGCGGGTCACGACCATGCCCGCCTGGATGAGCTGCCGGTACGCGGCGACCGCGGTGTTGCGGTTGACGCCGAGGTGGTCCGCGAGCGCGCGGACCGGGGGAGCGCATCGCCCGGTCGCAGGTCTCCCTGCTCGATGAGCGCGCGCACGCTGTCGGCGATGTCGGCGGCCGATCGGCCGGTGATCTCGAGCGTCATGTCTCGTTCCGTCGGTGTTCCGCGGGCGGGTTCCGCACCATGCTATCTTTTGGCCTAGGTCAAGCGGATGCTGTGTCCGCAAGTTGCGCGATCGCGCGTCATCCACCGAAGGGAACCACCGATGAGCACTGCCGAGATCGGCTCCAGCCGCGTGAAGCGCGGCCTCGCCGAGATGCTGAAGGGCGGCGTGATCATGGACGTCGTCACGCCCGAGCAGGCGCGCATCGCCGAGGACGCCGGCGCCGTCGCCGTCATGGCCCTCGAGCGCGTCCCCGCCGACATCCGCGCGCAGGGCGGCGTCGCCCGCATGAGCGACCCGGACCTCATCGAGGCGATCATCGCCGAGGTCTCGATCCCCGTCATGGCGAAGGCCCGCATCGGCCACTTCGTCGAGGCGCAGGTGCTCCAGGCGCTCGACGTCGACTACATCGACGAGTCCGAGGTGCTCTCGCCCGCCGACTACGTCAACCACATCGACAAGTGGCAGTTCACCGTGCCGTTCGTCTGCGGCGCGACCAACCTCGGCGAGGCGCTGCGCCGCATCAACGAGGGCGCCGCGATGATCCGCTCGAAGGGCGAGGCCGGCACCGGCGACGTCTCCGAGGCGACCAAGCACATCCGCAAGATCACGAGCGAGATCAACGTGCTCCGCTCGATGACGAAGGACGAGCTCTACGTCGCGGCGAAGGAACTGCAGGCCCCGTACGACCTCGTCGTCGAGGTCGCCGAGACCGGCAAGCTCCCGGTCGTGCTGTTCACGGCTGGCGGCGTGGCCACCCCGGCGGATGCCGCGATGATGATGCAGCTCGGCGCCGACGGCGTCTTCGTGGGCTCGGGCATCTTCAAGTCGGGCAACCCCGAGCAGCGCGCCGCCGCGATCGTCAAGGCCACGACGTTCTACGACGACCCCTCGGTCATCGCCGACGTGTCGCGCGGGCTCGGCGAGGCGATGGTCGGCATCAACGTCGGCGACCTGGCCGCACCGCACCGCCTCGCCGAGCGCGGCTGGTGACCACGACCCTCCGCGAGGAGTCGCTCGACGCGGGGACCGAGGCATCCGGTCCCCGCGTCGGCGTGCTCGCGCTGCAGGGCGACTTCCGCGAGCACGCGCGCGTACTCGCCGGGCTCGGGGCATCCGTCTCGCTCGTCCGGCGGCCCGAGGACCTCGACGGGATCGACGGGCTCGTGATCCCGGGCGGCGAGTCGAGCGTGATGGACAAGCTCGCGCGCACCTTCGGCGTCGCCGGGCCGCTGCGGGCCGCGATCGCGAGCGGCCTGCCCGTGTACGGCACGTGCGCCGGGCTCATCATGATCGCCGACACGCTGCTCGACGCGATCGCCGGGCAGGAGTCGCTCGGCGGCCTCGACGTCGTCGTGCGCCGGAACGCGTTCGGGTCGCAGAATCAGTCGTTCGAGGTCGACCTCGACGTGCCCGCGCTCGGCGACGAGCCCGTGCACGCGGTGTTCATCCGCGGTCCGGTCGTCGAGGCGGTGGGCCCGAAGGCCACTGTGCTCGCGAGCCTCGCCGACGGGCGGGTCGTCGCGGTCGAGCAGGGGAACCTGCTCGGCACGAGCTTCCACCCCGAGATCACCGGCGAGCACCGGTTCCACGAGTACTTCCTGGGCAAGGTGCGGGCGCGTAGCATCGCGGCGTGACCACCTGGATCGCCCTGCTCCGCGGCGTCAACGTCGGCGGCATCACCATCAGGTCCGCCGACCTGCGCGACCTCTTCGACGGGCTCGGGTTCACGGGCGTGCGCACCGTGCTCGCGAGCGGCAACGTGGCGTTCGAGTCGGACGCGTCCGATGCGGGGCGCCTGAAGTCGCGGATCGAACGCGCACTCGCCGACCGGTTCGGCTACGACGCGTGGATCGTCCTCACGACGGCCGAGCACGTCGCGCACGTCATCGACGCCTTCCCGTTCGACGCCGACGACGCGTCACGGCAGCCGTGGGTGATCTTCGGCTCCGGCGACGAGCCGCTCGACGAGCTCGCGGCCGCCGACGGGCTCGACCCCGATGTCGACCCGATCGCCCGCGGCGACGGCGTCGTGTACTGGAACCCGGTGAAGGGCACGACGACCGACACGCCCTTCGCGAAGCTGCTCGCCAAGGCGCGGTTCAAGCCGACCACGACGAACCGGAACCTGCGGACGCTCGCGAAGCTCGTGGGGTAGGCGGCGCGCTCGGCCGGCGCGACCGCGGGGCGGACGTGCGCCCGTCGCTCGGGGCGACGTGCCCGTCCTGCCATAGAATGGTCCGTCGGCGGGCGAACCCGCCGCGAAGCCGATCCAGGAGCAGCATGTCCGGGCATTCCAAGTGGGCGACGACCAAGCACAAGAAGGCCGTCATCGACGCGCGCCGCGCGAAGTCGTTCGCGAAGCTCATCAAGAACATCGAGGTCGCGGCCAAGCTCGGCGGCGCCGACCTCAACGGCAACCCGACCCTGTACGACGCCGTGCAGAAGGCCAAGAAGACCTCGGTGCCGAACGACAACATCGACCGCGCCATCAAGCGCGGCGCCGGCATCGGCGGCGAGTCGGTCGACTACCTGAACATCACGTACGAGGCGTACGGCCCGAACGGCGTCGCCCTCATGGTCGAGGTGCTCACCGACAACAAGAACCGCGCGGCCGCCGAGGTGCGCACGGGCCTCAGCCGCAACGGCGGCACGCTCGCCGACCCGGGTTCGGTCGCCTACAACTTCACGCGCAAGGGCGTCATCGTCGTGACCGGCGAGGGCACGACCGAGGACGACGTCATGATGGCGGCGCTCGAGGCGGGCGCCGAGGAGATCGAGCCGCACGCGCTCGGGTACGAGGTCGTCACCGACCCGTCCGACCTCGTCACGGTCCGCAAGGCGCTGCAGGACGCGGGCCTGGACTACGAGTCGGCCGACATCGAGTTCGTGCCGAACCTCAAGGTCGAGATCGACGCGGACACCGCGAAGAAGGTCTTCCGCCTCATCGACGCACTCGAGGACTCGGACGACGTGCAGAACGTCTACAGCAACTTCGACCTGTCGCCCGAGGTGCAGGCCGAGCTCGAGGCAGAGGACTAGGCCGGTCGCCATGCGGGTGCTCGGCATCGATCCCGGGCTCACCCGCTGCGGCGTCGGCGTCGTGGATGTCGCGCCGAACCGGCAGGCGCAGCTCGTCGACGTGGTCGTGCTGCGCTCGCCGACCGACCTCCCGATCGAACGGCGCCTCGCGCGCATCGCCGACGGGCTCGAGGCGATCATGGACGAGCACCGCCCGCAGGCGGTCGCGCTCGAGCGGGTCTTCGCGCGCTCGGACGTGTCGACGATCATGGGGACCGCGCAGATCTCCGGCGTCGCCATGCTCATCGCCGCCCGGCGCGAACTGCCGGTCGCGCTGCACACGCCGAGCGAGGTCAAGGCCGCGATCACCGGCTACGGACGCGCCGACAAGAAGCAGGTGGGCGCGATGGTCGCGCGCATCCTCGGCCTCGAGGCGGTGCCGAAGCCCGCGGATGCCGCGGACGCGCTCGCGCTCGCGATCTGCCACGCGTGGCGAACCGGCGGCGTCGCGGGTGAGGCGGTGCGGGATGCCTCGGCGGCGGGCCGTCGGGGACCGGATGCCTCGACGCTCACGCCGGCCCAGCGCGCATGGCTCGCCGCGGAGCGCGACGCCGCGGTGTCGGGGGCCGCCCGTAGGGTGAAGGAGTGATCTCCTCCCTGCGCGGATCCGTGCTCTCCGCGACCGGCGGCTCCGTCGTCATCGACGTCGGCGGCGTCGGTTACCACGTGCACGCCACGCCCGCGCTCGCGCTCGCCGCGCGCCCCGGCCACGAACTCTCGGTGCACACCGTGCTCATCGTGCGCGAAGACTCGATGACCCTGTTCGGATTCGCGACGCGCGACGAGCTCGAGGTCTTCGAACTGCTCATCGGCGTGACCGGGGTCGGCCCGAAGTCCGCGCTCGGGGTCCTGTCGGCGCTCTCGCCGGACCAGGTCGCCGAGGCGGTCCAGGCCGACGACGATGCGGCGTTCCGCAAGGTCAGCGGCATCGGGCCGAAGACCGCGAAGCTCATCACGGTCTCCCTCGCGGGCAAGCTCGCGGCGCCGGCCGCCCGGTCCGCGGCGACCCCGGTCGTCACGGGCACCGCGGCCGACAGCGTGCTGGCGGCGCTCACCAACCTGGGCTGGCCCGAGAAGGTCGCCGCCGAGGCCGTCGAGGAGACCGTGGGCGAGGCATCCGATGCCGACGCGGCATCCGTGCCCGCGCTGCTCAGGCTCACGCTCGCCCGGCTGGGGCCGGCCCGCCCCGTCGGGAGGAGCCGATGACCGACGACGACCTCGACCTGACCGACCCGGAACTCGCGAACGAGGCGGAACTCGCGTTCGAGGGCGCCCTGCGCCCGCGGAGCCTCGGCGAGTTCGTCGGCCAGACGCGCGTGCGCGGGCAGCTCCAGCTCCTCCTCTCGGCGGCTGCGCTCCAGAAGCGCACGCCCGACCACATCCTGCTCGCGGGACCCCCGGGGCTCGGGAAGACGACCCTCGCGATGATCGTCGCGCACGAGGGCGGGCGGCCGCTGCGCATGTCGAGCGGGCCGGCCATCCAGCACGCCGGCGACCTCGCGGCGATCCTCAGCTCGCTCGTGCCGGGGGAGGTGCTGTTCATCGACGAGATCCATCGCATGGCGAGGTCGGCCGAGGAGATGCTGTACCTCGCCATGGAGGACTTCCGCATCGACATCATGGTCGGGAAGGGCGCCGGTGCGACCTCGGTCCCGCTCGACCTCGCGCCCTTCACGCTCGTGGGCGCGACGACCCGCGCCGGGCTCCTGCCGAACCCCCTGCGCGACCGGTTCGGGTTCACCGCCCATCTCGAGTTCTACGACGAGGCCGAGCTCGCGCAGGTGCTGACCCGTGCCGCCGCGATGCTCGGGCTCGCGATCCACCGCCCGGCGATCGAGGAGATCGCCGGGCGCTGCCGCGGGACGCCCCGGATCGCGAATCGACTGCTGCGACGCGTGCGCGACTACGCCCTCGTGCACGGCTCGACCGGCTCGGGCCGGCGCCCGGGCGAGGCCGACCTCGACTCGGTGCGCGCGGCGCTCGACCTCTACGACGTGGACGCGCTCGGCCTCGACCGGCTCGACCGCGCCGTGATGGAGACCATCCTCACCCGCTTCGGCGGCGGCCCGGTCGGGCTCAACACGCTCGCGGTCTCGGTCGGCGAGGAGGCGGAGACCATCGAGGCGGTCGTCGAGCCGTTCCTCGTGCGGATCGGCCTGCTCACGCGGACCCCGCGCGGACGCGTCGCGACGCCCGCGGCCTGGCGTCATTTCGGGCTCGTGGACGGTGCGGTCGAGGCTTCAGCCGCGCTTCCGATCGATGACCTATAATCCAAACAGGCTTCGGCCGACCCACCTCTGATTCCGTGCGCGCACGCGCACGCTGGAAGGCGCCCTCACCTCATGGCTTTCGATCCGTTCACCATCATCATGCTCGCCGTCCTGGCGGTGCTGATCTTCTTCATGTTCCGCAATTCGCGGAAGCGTCAGAACGACGCGCGCGAGCTGCAGTCGAAGGTCGTGCCGGGCGCGAAGGTCATGACGAACTTCGGCGTGTTCGGCACGATCCTGTCGATCGACGAAGAGGAGAACCGGGTCGAGATCGAGACCACCCCGGGCACCGTCCTCGCCGTGCACCGCCAGACGGTGGCGCGCGTCGTCGAGCCGGTCGCGACCGAGGCCGAGGATGAGCCCGAGGCGATCGAGGGCGAGCCCGAGTTCGGCGAGCGCATCGATGCGCCCGCGACCGACGAGGCGCCCGAGACCAAGAAGTCGGACGACTAGCACCTTCCCCCAGAGGCTCGGCCCGCGCGCTGCTGCGCGGGTTCCCCCAGAGAAAGCACACACGTGGCTGCACCATCGAAGCGGACCAAGCGACCCACCCCGGTTCGCAAGGCCTGGCGCTCCCTGACCTGGCTCGGCGTGATCATCGTCGGCCTGTTCGCGATCAACGCCGCCGGCGTGATCTGGGGCGGCGGATCCTGGACACCCAAGCTCGCCCTCGACCTCGAGGGCGGCACGCAGATCATCCTCGCGCCGAAGCTCGAGAGCGGGCAGACGGCCTCGCAGGAGCAACTCGACCAGGCGGTGTCGATCATCCGCCAGCGCGTCGACGCCTCCGGCGTCGCCGAGAGCGAGATCCTCACCGAGGGCAGCAACATCGTCGTGCGCATCCCCGGCGAGCTCGACGAGGAGACCCGGAACCGCATCGAGTCCTCCGCGAAGCTCGAGCTGCGGCCGGTCCTGCTCTCCTCCGCCGCCACGGACGCCTCGATCGACCCGAGCGCGTCACCCGAGGCGACCGAGCCGGCGGAAGAGCTCAGCGACACCCCGACGGTGGCGCCGACCGACGGCAGCGACCCGAACTGGGTGACGCCGGCGCTCCAGGCCGAGTTCGACGACTTCGACTGCTCGACGCTCGACGACACCGGCGCCAACGCCGCGCCCGCCGACGAGCCGCTCGTCACGTGCGACGTCACCCGCACGGTCAAGTACCTCCTCGGCCCGGTCGAGGTGAGCGGTGCGGACATCGCCGACGCGTCGAACGGCACCGTGCAGACCAGCACGGGTGCCAACACCGGCACCTGGGCGGTCAACATCGTCTTCAACGAGGACGGCACCGCCGCCTTCGCCGAGGTCTCGACGCGCCTCTACGGCCTGAAGGACCAGGCGCCGCGCGACCAGTTCGCGTTCGTGCTCGACGGCGCGGTGCTCTCGGCGCCGTCCATGAACGGCGTCATCACGGACGGCCGTCCGCAGATCACGGGCTCGTTCACGCAGGAGTCGTCCAAGGCGCTCGCCGACCAGCTGAAGTTCGGCGCGCTGCCGATCAGCTTCACGGTGCAGTCGTCCGACACGATCTCGGCCACGCTCGGCACCTCGCAGCTGCAGAACGGCCTCATCGCCGGCCTTATCGGCCTGCTGCTGGTCGTGATCTACACGCTGTTCCAGTACCGCGCGCTCGGCTCGGTCACGATCGCGTCGCTCGTGATCGCGGGCGTGATCACCTACCTGACGATCACGATCCTGTCCTGGCGGCAGGGGTACCGGCTCTCGCTCGCGGGCATCGCGGGCCTCATCGTCGCGATCGGCTTCACCGCGGACTCGTTCATCGTGTACTTCGAACGCGTGAGGGACGAGCTCCGCGACGGGCGACCGCTCGTCGGCGCGGTCGAGGCGGGATGGAAGCGCGCGTTCCGCACCGTGCTGGCCTCGAAGGGCGTGAACCTGCTCGCCGCGATCATCCTGTTCATCCTCGCGGTGGGCAGCGTGAAGGGCTTCGCGTACACGCTCGGTCTCACGACGATCATCGACGTCATCGTCGTGATCCTGTTCACGCACCCCATGCTCCAGTTGCTCGCGCAGACGAAGTTCTTCTCGAGCGGCAATCCCTGGTCCGGTCTGGACCCGCAGGCGCTCGGGGCCGTGTACCGCGGCCGTGCCGAGTTCCGGAAGACCTCGGCGGTCCCGGCGCGCAAGGCCGCGTCGAGCTCGCGCGAGGCGCAGAAGCGGCAGACGATCGCCGAGCGCAAGGCCGCCGAGTCGGCCGAGCCGGCGAAGCCGGATGAGAAGGTCGGCGCCAAGGCGGGCGCGGGCGAAGGCAAGGAGTCCTGATGGCCAACCGGCTCACCACGTTCGGCAACGACCTCTACACGGGCAAGCGCTCGTTCAACTTCGTCGGCGGCCGCAAGAAGTGGTTCGCGATCGCGGGCGTGCTGATCATCCTCTCGATCGCGGTGCCGCTGCTGCGCGGCGTGAACTTCAGCATCGAGTTCCGCGGCGGCTCGCAGTTCCAGATCGCGGGCGTCGAGAACGCGACCGCGCAGCCGGCGATCGACGCCGTCGAGTCGGTCGTCCCCGGCACGGACGTGCATGTCGCGATCATCGGCGGCACGGGCGTTCGCGTGCAGACCGAGCAGCTCGAAGCAGGCGAGTCGCGCGACGTGACGACCGCGCTGGCCGAGGCGTACGACGTCCCCGAGTCCGAGGTCACCTCGTCGTTCATCGGCCCGAGCTGGGGCGCCGACGTCACGCGTCAGGCCGTCGTCGGCCTGATCGTGTTCACGCTCCTGTCGGCGATCGTCATGGCCATCTACTTCCGCACCTGGAAGATGTCGGTCGCGGCGATCATCGCGCTCATCGGCGACCTGATCGCCACGGTCGGCATCTACGCCGCCGCCGGCCTGGAGATCTCGCCGGCCGCGATGATCGGCGTGCTCACGATCCTGAGCTACTCGCTCTACGACACCGTCGTGGTGTTCGACAAGATCCGCGAGAACACCGCTCAGGACGGTGAGGAGTCGCGCCGCACCTTTGCCGAATCGGTGAACCTCGCGGTCAACCAGACCCTCGTCCGTTCGATCAACACGAGCGTGGTCGCCGCGCTCCCGGTCGCCGCGATCCTCGTGATCGGCGCCGGGGTGCTCGGGGCCGACACGCTCCGCGACATCTCGTTCGCGCTCCTCATCGGCATCCTCGTGGGGACGTGGTCGACGGTGTTCATCGCCGCGCCGCTGTACTCGCTGCTGCGCGAGCGCGAGCCGAAGATCAAGCGACACGACGAGAAGGTCCTCAAGGAGCGCGAGCGCGCGAGCGCCGCCGCCGCGAAGGACCTCGAGTCGGCGGTCGCCGCCGGATGATCCGCAGCCTCGGCACCTCCTGCGCCGCCGGACATCGCGATGAACCTGCGATGATTGGTGGTCTGGAGGTGCTGAGGTGACGGAGACCGGGATCAACCAAACGGCCACGCTGCGCCGACTCGTGCCCCGGATCTTCTCGAGGGCGCAGCCCTCGGGCGCCGTCGAGACGCTGCTGCGGACCGTCCGGCTCCACCATCCGAAAGCCGACCTGGCGCTCGTCGAGCGCGCCTACCAGGTCGCCGAGCGGGCCCACGAGGGCCAGAAGCGCCGCAGCGGCGAGCCGTACATCACGCATCCGATCGCGGTCGCGCAGATCCTCGCCGATCTCGGCATCGGTTCGAAGGCGGTCTCGGCGGCGCTCCTGCACGACACCGTCGAGGACACGGCCTACACGCTCGACCAGCTCCGGGCGGACTTCGGCGACGAGATCGCGATGCTCGTGGACGGCGTCACGAAGCTCGACAAGGTCAAGTACGGGGACTCGACGCAGGCCGAGACCGTCCGGAAGATGATCGTCGCGATGTCGAAGGACATCCGCGTGCTCATCATCAAGCTGGCCGACCGGTTGCACAACGCGCGGACCTGGGGGTTCGTCCCCGCCGAGTCCGCCACGCGCAAGGCGACCGAGACGCTCGAGATCTACGCGCCGCTCGCGCACCGCCTCGGAATCCAGACGATCAAGTGGGAGCTCGAGGACCTGTCGTTCGCGGTGCTCTACCCGAAGCTGTACGCGGAGATCGAGAGCCTGGTCCGACAGCGGACGCCGCAGCGCGAGGAGTACGTGCAGACGGTCATCGACCTCGTCGGCGACGACCTGAAGGCCGCGAAGATCCGCGGCAAGGTGGTCGGCCGCCCGAAGCAGTACTACTCGATCTACCAGAAGATGATCGTCCGCGGCCGGGAGTTCGATGAGATCCACGACCTCGTCGGCATCCGCGTCCTCGTGAACAGCGTGCGGGACTGCTACGCCGTGCTCGGTTCGATCCACGCACGATGGACGCCGGTGCCCGGGCGGTTCAAGGACTACATCGCGACGCCGAAGTTCAACCTCTACCAGTCGCTCCACACGACCGTCATCGGTCCGAAGGGCCGCGCGGTCGAGATCCAGATCCGCACGCACGAGATGCACCAGCGCGCCGAGTTCGGCGTCGCGGCGCACTGGAAGTACAAGGAGCGGGTCAACAGCAACCGGAGCGAGGACCAGACGCCCTCGACCGAGGCCGACATGGCGTGGCTCGCGCATATCTCCGACTGGCAGGCGGAGACCGCCGACCCGGGGGAGTTCCTCGACTCGCTGCGGTTCGAGATCGGGGCCAAGGAGGTCTACGTCTTCACGCCGAAGGGGCGGGTCATCGGGCTGCCCGCGGGCGCGACGCCGGTCGACTTCGCGTACGCCGTGCACACCGAGGTCGGTCATCGCACGATGGGCGCGAAGGTGAACGGCCGTCTCGTGCCGCTCGAGTCGGAGCTCAACAGCGGCGACGTCGTCGAGGTCTTCACCTCGAAGAACCCGGACTCGGGCCCGAGCAAGGACTGGCTCGGGTTCGTCAAGAGCCCGCGCGCGCGGAACAAGATCCGGCAGTGGTTCACGAAGGAACGCCGCGACGAGGCGATCGAGCACGGGCGCGACGCGATCGCCCGGGCGATGCGGAAGCAGAACCTCCCGCTCCAGAAGCTGATGAGCCAGGAGTCGTTCGCCGAGGTCGCCGCGCAACTGCGGTACGAGGATGTCTCGTCGCTGTACGCGGCCGTCGGCGAGGGCCACGTCTCGACGCAGTCGGTCATCGAGAAGGTCGTCGCGCTCGTGCGCGACGACGACGAGACCGACGAGCCCGAGCTCGCGATCCCCACGCGGGCGCGTCCGCTTCCGCGAAGCAGCGACTCGGGCGTCCTCGTGCGCGGAGCGCCCGACATCCTCGTGAAGCTCGCGCGATGCTGCACGCCCGTCCCGGGCGACGAGATCATCGGCTTCATCACGCGCGGATCCGGCGTCTCGGTGCACCAGGCGGGCTGCCACAACGTGCAGTCCCTCATGCGCGAACCGGACCGCATGATCGACGTCGACTGGGCGCCGAGCTCGAAGAGCGTGTTCCTCGTGCAGATCCAGATCGAGGCGCTCGACCGCTCGGGCCTGCTCTCGGACGTCACGCGCGTGCTCTCCGAGCACCACGTGAACATCCTGTCGGCGACCGTGTCGACCTCGACCGATCGCCTCGCGCTCAGCAGGTTCGTGTTCGAGATGGGCGACACGACCCACCTGGACCGCGTCCTGAACGCCGTGCGGCGGATCGACGCGGTCTACGACGTGTACCGGGTCTCCGCAGGCTGAGCCGCCGCGACGGCGGCCGCTCGGTCGAGCCGATCGAGCGCGCACGCCTTGTGCGGGAGCCGGAACGCCGACTCGACCCGAGTTCTGACCAGTTCGGCGAGACTCGTCGTCGCGCGGATCGAGCCGGCGCAGGCGAGCGCGGCGGCGGTCGCGTCGATCGCATCCGCGTCGGACTCGCTCCGATCGCGAGCGAGGTCGTACACGGTGCGCGCGAGCGTCGTGCAGCGCACCTCGCCGAACGCGATCACGTCGTCCTCCTCGATGGCGATCTCCCGGATGGGGAAGTCCCGCGCGACGCGCATCGCGATCCGCGCGGTGATCGGGACGCAGAACTGCGGGGGCGTGGGCGGCGCGAGGAGCGCACCGTGCACCCAGGCGGCCGAGCGGCGTTCGACGATCAGGTCGCGCACGTCGCGCTTGCCGAGGACCGCTGCGCGCAGCTCGCGGAGGTCGGGTTCGTCGATCGACACCCAGCCGCGATCGATCCGGACGACCTCGCCGTCGAGGCCCGCCGCGATCAGCTCGGGCAGGGGGAGGTCGCGTTCATCGAGGACGGCGGGGAGGCGGGCCATGCCGACATCCTGCCCGGTCCCTCCCGCCCCGGACGACGCCGCCCCCTCGCTGTGGACAGGAGGAGGCGGGACGTCGCGGGGGAGGAGGCTTCGCTCAGCCGCCGACCGCCTTGAGCCAGGCGCGGCGCGCGTCGAGCGCCTCCTTCGTCGAGGCGGCGGCCTTGGCGTCGCCGGCCGCCTCAGCGGCGGCCAGCTCGTCCTCGAGCTTCGCGATCGCGTCCTGGAGTTGGCCGAGCATGCCCTCGGAGCGCGCCTTCTTCTCGGGGTCCTCGCGCTGCCAGCGCTCGTCCTCGAGGCCGCGCACGTGCGTCTCGACCTTGCGGAGGCGATCCTCGACCGTGCGGACCTGGTCGCGCGGGACCCGGCCGGCCTCGTCCCAGCGGCGCTGGATCCGGCCGAGCGCAGCGCGGGCGGCCTTCGGGTCCTGCTCGGCGAGGAGCTTCTCCGCCTCCTCGAGGAGCGCGAGCTTCTCGGTCAGGTTCTCGCGGTACGACTCGTCCTCGAGGGCGTCGGACTCGGCCTTCGCGTGGAAGAGGACGTCGCCGGCCTCCTTGAACTTCGCCCAGAGCGCGTCATCGACCTTCTTGCCGGCGCGGCCGGCCAGCTTCCAGTCGTCCAGGAGCGCACGGTACTCGGGGATGCCGTCCGCACCGCGGCCGGCGAGCGACTCGGCGCGATCGATGAGCTGCTGCTTGCGGGCGCGGACGTCGCGGTGCGCGGCGTCCAGGTCGGCGAAGAACGCCTTCCGGTGCTGCTCGATCGTCGACCGCGCGGTGCGGAATCGCTTCCAGAGGTCGTTGGCCTCGCCCTTGGGCAGTCGCGGACCCTCCTGCTGGTGCTGCTGCCAGCGCGAGAAGAGCTCGTCGAGCTGCGCGGTGGTCGTCTTCCACTGCGTGCGAGCGGGATCCTGCGCGGCGAGCGCCTCGGCCTCCTCGACGATCGAGGTCCGGTAGGCGATGGCGTCGGCGACCGCGGCCTTCTGCTCGGCCTGCTGCTGCTCGGTGAGTTCGGCCGTGGTGCCGGACAGCGACTCGAGGCGCCGCGCGAGGGCGTCGAGGTCCCCGACGGCGTGCGCGTTCGCGACCGAGTCGCGCAGGTGGGAGACGGCCTTCGCGACGTCCGCTGCGGGGGCGCCGCGGCGCGCGCGCTGCTCGAGCAGCGAGACCTGGCCGGCGAGGTCGGCGAACTTGCGCTCGAAGTACGCGAGCGCCTCCTCGGCCGGGGCATCCGGGTACTGGCCGACTTCGCGCTCGCCCTCGCTCGTGCGCACGAAGACGGTGCCCGTCTCGTCGACTCGGCCCCACGGTTGCTGGTCTGATTCGGTCACTGCTCACCCTGTCGTGATCGGTTGCCGCGCTGCGGCGCGACGTGTGCCAGACCAGCCTATTGCAAGCCGATCGGGCTGGTGCGGGCGGGTGTCGTCGCGACGGACCCGCGAATGCGCGTGCCTACTGCACCGTGAACGAGGTGATGGTCACGGGGACGGCGGGCGACCCGTCGCCGGAGCCGTCCGCGGTGCCCGGCATCACGACGCCGGCGACCAGCTGGTCGAGCCCGCTCGTGACGTGGCCGATGACGGTGTACCCGCCTGCGGCGTCGGCGGGGATGGTCGTGTCCTGGTAGACGATGAAGAACTGGCTGCCCTGGCTCGACGCGTTGCCGCTCTGGCGTGCCATCGCGATCGTGCCCGCGGGGTAGAGGTCGTCGGCGGGGGCGTTCTCGATCGGGCCGTACGAGTAGCCGGGGCCGCCCGAGCCGTCGCCGGCCGGGTCGCCGCACTGGAGGACGTAGATGCCCTCGGTGGTCAGGCGGTGGCACGTGAGGCTGTCGTAGAAGCCGGCCTGGGCGAGCGACACGGTCGAGGCGACGGCCTGGGGTGCCGCGACGCCGTCGAGCTCGACCCCGAGCGGGATGCCGTTGATCGTGAGGGTCCCGGTCCAGGCGCGGTCCTCGGCGAGGTCGGCCGAGGGGACGTCGCCCTGGTTGCCGTCGGCGGGCGCGGTGGCCGCGGGCGATGCCTCGGGGCTGGGTGCGGGCGCGCCCGGACCGCTCTGGAAGTACGCGACCTGCGCGGCGACCGCGAGCGCCAGCACGACGACGAGCGCGCCGCCGGCGATCAGGTTGTCGCGCAGGCGACGACGCTGCTTGCGGGCGTGCACCTCCTGGCGTGCCTGGTAGGTGCGCAGCCGCGCACGTTCCTCACGGGCCTGCCGGTCGTTCGTCGCCACGCGTGCTCCTCCTCGGGGATCCTGCGTGCAGACTCTACGCAAGCGCCGGGCCCCGTTGCCAATCGCGGGCTCGGAAGGCCCGGGCCATGTCGGCGGCCGCGGCTACGCTGGTCGGCATGGCGGAGCACGGAGTCGGGTTGCGCACGGGCGCGACCCCGCTCGCGGTGCGCATGCGCCCGACGAGCCTGGACGAGGTCGCCGGGCAGCGGCACCTCCTCGGGCCGGGGTCTCCGCTCGTCGCGCTCGCGGGCGATCGCGCCGGGACCAGCGGCAGCGTCTCGGTGATCCTGTGGGGTCCGCCCGGCACGGGGAAGACGACGATCGCGCAGGCGATCGCGCGCTCGTCCGGGCGCAAGTTCGTGGAGCTCTCCGCGGTGACCGCCGGGGTGCGCGACGTGCGGCAGGTGATGGAGGAGGCGCAGGCGTCCCGCGACCTCTACGGCCTGTCGACCGTGCTCTTCCTCGACGAGATCCACCGGTTCACGAAGGCCCAACAGGACGCGCTCCTGCCGGGCGTCGAGAACGGCTGGGTCATCCTCGTCGCGGCGACGACCGAGAACCCTTCGTTCTCGGTCATCTCGCCGCTGCTCTCCCGGTCGCTCCTGCTCACGCTCGAGCCGCTCTCCGACGACGACCTCGGCGCCCTCGTCGACCGGGCGGTCGCGGATCCGCGCGGCCTCGCCGGCCGGTTCGACCTCGACGCGGAGGCGCGCGCGGTGCTGGTGCGGCTCGCGTCGGGCGATGCCAGGCGCGCGCTCACGGCGCTCGAGGCGGCGTCGGTCACCGCGGCGAGCGAGGCCGCCGCTGCGGCGGCGGGCGAGCCCGTCGGCCGAGCGGCCCGGTCGGAACCGGATGCGGCCGGTGCGGCCGACGGGGATGCCCCGGGCGAGGCCGACGAGGATGCCTCCGGCGATACCGGCGATGCCGGCGAGGTTCCCCCCGGCGAGGCCGGCGCCGCGCCCCGGCCCGTGATCACCGCCGAGGCGGTCTCGCGCGCCGTCGACCGGGCGCTCCTGCGGTACGACCGGGCCGGCGACGAGCACTACGACGTCATCAGCGCGTTCATCAAGTCGGTCCGCGGCAGCGACGTCGACGCCGCCCTGCACTACCTCGCACGCATGATCGAGGCGGGGGAGGACCCGAGGTTCATCGCCCGGCGCATCATCGTGCTCGCGTCGGAGGACATCGGCATGGCCGATCCGACCGCGCTCGGCGTGGCCGTCGCAGCCGCCGACGCGGTCCAGCTCATCGGCATGCCGGAGGGTCGCATCCCGCTCGCGCAGGCCGTCGTGCACCTCGCGACCGCGCCGAAGTCGAACGCGGCCTACCTCGGCATCGACCGGGCGATCACCGACGTGCGGGCCGGCAAGGCGGGCCGGGTGCCGCCGCACCTGCGCGACGCCCACTACCCGGGCGCGAAGCGCCTCGGGCACGGCAAGGGCTACCGGTACCCGCACGACGACGCGATCGGCGTCGTCGCGCAGCAGTACCTGCCCGACCCGCTCCGGGGCTCGGTCTACTACGAGCCGACCGAGCACGGGAACGAGCGCGAGATCTCGGCGCGGCTCGCGAAGCTCCGGCGGATCGTGCGCGGCGCGCCCCGCGAGGACGGCTGAGCGCCCGCGGCCGTGAATCGTCGGGCCGTGGCGCGCCGTGATAAGATCGTCGCTGGCCTGAAGCCCATCTCCCGCAACGGCTGCGCGGGGGAACGGGGCGAAGGGCGCGACCTGTAGCCGGTCCGCCCGCGGCGAATCCCTCTGACACCCTTTCCGGCGCGCCTGCGCACGGAACGAATCGTTCGAGAATCCCATCCGAAAGGAACCACGTGTCGAACCGCGCACGTAGCAAGACCCGCCTCTCCCGCTCGCTCGGCGTCGCCCTCACCCCGAAGGCCGCCCGCATCATGGAGAAGCGCCCGTACGCCCCCGGCGAGCACGGCCGCACCAAGCGCAAGCAGGACAGCGACTACGCCGTCCGCCTCCGGGAGAAGCAGCGCCTCCGGGCCCAGTACGGCATCCGCGAGAAGCAGCTCCGGATCGCCTACAACGAGGCCAAGCGCACCGACGGCCAGACCGGTGAGAACCTGGTCGAGCTGCTCGAGATGCGCCTCGACGCGCTGGTGCTCCGCGCCGGCTTCGCGCGCACCATCGCGCAGGCCCGCCAGTTCGTGGTGCACCGCCACATCCTCATCGACGGCAAGATCGTCGACCGCCCCTCCTTCCGCGTGAAGCCGGGCCAGCACATCGGCATCAAGCAGCGCTCCGAGGGCACCGAGCCCTTCCAGGTCGCCGCGGCCGGCGGCCACGTCGACGTGCTCCCGAAGGTTCCGGGCTACCTCGAGGTCGAGCTCGACAAGCTGCAGGCGACCCTCGTGCGTCGCCCGAAGCGCGCCGAGGTGCCCGTCACCTGTGACGTGCAGCTCGTCGTCGAGTACTACGCCGCTCGCTGACGTTCGCGTCGAACGGAAGGGGCCGCGGGAGACATCCCGCGGCCCCTTCCGCCGTCCTCGGGGCATCCGCGCGCCGTTAGACTGGCCGGAGGCCGAACGACGGCGAATCGCGCCGCGCGGCATCGAGGCAGGGAGCACCGAGTGAAGAGCATGCTGTGGTTCGTCGCCGGCGTCGCCGCCGGCTTCGTCGCCGCGCACCAGATCAACCAGACCGCGCCCGGTCGGGAGTTCTTCGAATCGGTCAACGCCAAGGCGCGCGCGTTCGGCGCCGCCGTCGCCGACGGCTATCACGAGCGGGACGCCGAGCTGCGCGCCGGCGAGCGCTCCGAGGACTGAGCGCCCCACGATCTCCACCGCCCCCGGGACGCACGGGGGCCGAATCGGAACGGAACCATGCAGACTGCCGAAATCAGCCGACGGTACATCGACTACTTCGCCGAGCGAGGACACACCGTCGTCCCGTCCGCGTCGCTCGTGTCGGATGACCCGACCCTCCTCTTCACGGTCGCCGGCATGGTCCCGTTCGTCCCGTACCTCACCGGCGTCGTTCCTGCGCCGTACCCGCGCGCCGTCGACGTGCAGAAATGCATCCGCACGAACGACATCGAGGAGGTCGGCAAGACCGCCCGCCACGGCACGTTCTTCCAGATGCTCGGCAACTGGTCGTTCGGCGACTACTTCAAGGAGGGCGCGATCGAGTTCGCGTGGGACCTCCTCACCCGGTCCGAGGCCGACGGCGGCCTCGGGTTCGCCGAGCGCGACCTCTGGGTGACCGTCTTCGAGACCGACGACGAGGCTGCGGCGCTCTGGCAGAAGATCGCGGGCCTCCCGGCCGAGCGCATCCAGCGCATGGGCAAGGCCGACAACTACTGGCACACCGGCCAGCCCGGGCCGGGCGGCCCCTGCTCGGAGATCTACTTCGACCGCGGGCCCAAGTACGGCCGCGAGGGCGGACCGGCGGTCGACGACAACCGGTTCACCGAGATCTGGAACCTCGTGTTCATGCAGGAGCTCATCGCGAACGTGTCGTCGAAGGTCGACTTCGACGTCGTCGGCCCGCTCCCGAAGAAGAACATCGACACCGGCATGGGCCTCGAGCGCGTCGCGTTCATCAAGCAGGGCGTCGAGAACATGTACGAGATCGACCAGGTCCGCCCGGTCCTCGACCGCGCCGCGGAGCTCAGCGGTCGCCGCTACGGCGCCGACCACGAGGACGACGTGCGCATGCGCATCATCGCCGACCACATCCGCTCGGCGCTCATGCTCATGACGGACGGCGTGCGGCCGTCCAACGAGGGCCGCGGGTACATCCTGCGCCGCCTCATGCGGCGGAGCATCCGCTCGATGCGCCTGCTGGGCGTCGAGGGCGCGACGTTCACCGAGCTCTTCGCGGCCTCGCGCGACGCGATGAAGTCGTCGTACCCCGACGTGGAGCACGATTACCACCGGGTGTCGCAGGTCGCGCTCGCCGAGGAGGAGACCTTCCTCAACACGCTGAGCGCGGGCACGACGATCCTCGACACCGCGGTCGCGAAGACCAAGCAGTCGGGTTCGCCGCAGCTCGCGGGCGACACCGCGTTCCTCCTGCACGACACCTACGGCTTCCCGATCGACCTCACGCTCGAGATGGCCGAGGAGGCCGGGCTCGCCGTCGACCGCCAGGCGTTCGACACGCTCATGGCCGACCAGCGTGCGCGCGCGAAGGCCGACGCGAAGTCGAAGAAGAAGGCGCTCGCGGACGTCTCGGTCTACAGCCGGTTCCGCGCGCTCGGCGAGACCGTGTTCCACGGCTACACCGACCTGGTCACCGACACGAAGGTGCTCGGCGTCCTCGTCGACGGGCACCCGGCGCAGGCGGCCGTCGCCGGCCAGACCGCCGAGGTCATCCTCGAGGAGACGTCGCTGTACGCCGAGTCCGGCGGGCAGATGCCCGACCGCGGCCGCATCGTCGGCGACGGGTTCGTCCTCGAGGTGCTCGACGTCCAGAAGCCGGTCCCCGGTCTCATCAGCCACACCGTCAAGGTCCTGAGCGGCGAGGTCGGCGTCGGCGAGACCGCCCGGACCGAGGTCGACCCCGACTACCGTCGGGGCGCGACCCAGGCGCACTCGGGCACGCACCTCGTGCACGCCGCGCTCCGCCAGGTGCTCGGCCCGGACGCGCACCAGGCCGGCTCGATGAACCGCGCGGGCTACCTGCGACTCGACTACGGCTGGAACCAGGCGCTCTCGCCCGAGACCCGCACCGAGATCGAGGAGATCGCCAACAACGCGATCCGCGACAACCTCGAGGTCGTCGCGCGCGAGATGCCGCTCGACGACGCGAAGGCGCTCGGCGCGATGGCGCTGTTCGGCGAGAAGTACGGCGACGTCGTGCGCGTCGTGGACATCGGCGGCCCCTGGTCGCGCGAGCTCTGCGCGGGCACGCACGTCGCGACCAGCGCCGAGGTCGGCATGATCAACGTCATCGGCGAGTCGTCGGTCGGGGCATCCAGCCGTCGTGTCGAGTCGCTCGTCGGCATGGAGGCGTTCCGCCAGTTCGCGGCCGAGCGCGCACTCGTGCAGGAGCTCTCGCAGAACCTCAAGACGCGGCCCGACCAGCTCGCGACGCGCATCGCGGAGCTCTCGTCGAACCTGCGCACCGCCGAGAAGAAGATCCAGGCATTCGAGGCGAAGGCCCTGAACGACCGGGTGCCGGCGCTCGCTGCGAAGGCGGGTCGCGTGGGCGACGTGCTGCTCGTCGCCGAGGACGCGGGCACGCTCGCCTCGGGCGACGAGCTCCGCTCGCTCGCCACGTCGGTGCGCCAGACCCTCGGCGATGCGGCATCCGTCGTCGCGCTCGCGGCCGTGGTCGGCGGCAAGCCGGTCGCGATCGTCGCGACCTCGCCGGCCGCACGCGACGCCGGCGCGAACGCGGGATCGCTCGCGAAGACGATGGCGGGCGTGCTGGGCGGTGGCGGCGGTGGCAAGCCGGACCTCGCGCAGGGCGGCGGCACGGATGCCTCGGCGATCCCGGCCGCGCTCGGGGCGGTCCGCACGGCGTTCGCCGGCTGAGCGGCATGCGCCTGGGAGTCCGCCTCGGGATCGACGTCGGCCGCGCACGCGTCGGCGTCGCCCGGTGCGACGCGGGAGCCGTGCTCGCCGTGCCGGTCGAGACCGTCGCGCGCGACGTGGACGGCGACCGGGACATCCACCGGATCCTCGAGATCGCCGACGAGTTCGGTGCGATCGAGCTCGTGGTGGGGCATCCGCTCTCGCTGTCGGGGCACGCGACCGCGTCGACCGACGACGCCGTCGCGTTCGCCGGGCGGCTCGCGCAGGCGGGCGCCGCGGTGCGGCTGGTCGACGAACGGCTCTCGACCGTGAGTGCGCAACGTGACCTGCGGGCCGCCGGGAAGAACGCCAAGCGGCAACGTTCGGTGATCGATCAGGCTGCAGCCGTTATCATTCTGCAACATGCGATGGACGCCGAGCGGGCGTCCGGGGATGCGCCGGGGCGCATCGTCTCCGTCGAGGAAGGGCCGAACCCCACGTGACCGACCTGCCGCCAGGCCGCCGCGATCGAACGTCCGACTGGGACGCGCTGCTCTCCGGCGACCCCTCCGGGTCTCGTTCCTCCGCCGCGACGTCGGTGTCGACCGGTCCGGTCGCGACCGGGTCGACGGGCGCGGCGCCGACGGGCGCGGCGCCGACGGGCTCGGTGCCGACCGGTCCGGCGCCGACCGGTCCGGTTCCCACGGCGCCCGACGGGCGGCCGCTCACGCGGCGTGAGTTGCGAGAGCTCGAGCGCCGCACCGAGGCGGTCGCGGACGCGCCGGGGGCGGCGCCGTCCGCGCCCGACGAGCCGGTGTTCGACGACGAGCCGGTGTTCGACGACGTCCGCGCGTCCGACCAAGATCCGACGTGGGATGCCGGGTCGGTCTTCGACGACCGCGCCGGCCTCGACGCGCCCGAGCCGTTCACCGCGCCGCGCGTGAGCCGCGCCGAGCGTCGTGCGGCCGCGGCATCCGCCGCCGAGTACGACGACGCCGAATCCGGTCGTCGTCGGGGACGCGGTTGGGGATGGCTCGTCGCGATCGTCCTCGTGCTCGGCCTCGGCGGCGCCGCCTACTACTTCCTCCAGGGCACGATCGCGTCGGTCGTCGAACGGTTCCAGCCGGCGGCGGACTACGAGGGCGCGGGCACGGGCGAGCTCGTCTTCATGATCCACGAGGGCGACACCGGCGCGGACATCGCGCAGAACCTGCTCGACGGCGGCGTGACCGCCTCCTACGACGCGTTCTACGACCTGCTGCTCGCGCAGAGCCCCGAGCCGGAGTTCCATCCCGGTGCGTACCGGCTCGCCGAGCAGATGAGCGCGCAGTCGGCGCTCGACGCGCTCACCGACCCGGCGAACAAGCTCGAGAACACGTTCGTGATCCCCGAGGGCACGGCGCTGCCCGATGCGCTGCCGCTCATCGCCGAAGGCTCCGGCGTCCCGCTCGACCAGCTGCAGGCCGCGGCCGCCGAGTCGCCGCAGGCGTACGGCCTGCCGGCCGAGGCGACGTCGCTCGAGGGCTTCCTGTTCCCGGCGACCTACACGCTCGATCCCGGCATCGACGCCCACGGCATCCTGCAGACGCTCGTCGACCGCCAGTTCCAGGCGCTCGACGAGGCCGGGGTGCCGGCCGACCAGCGCTGGCGCACGGTCGTGCTCGCGTCGATCGTGCAGCGCGAGGCCGGCTCGAACCTCGAGGACTTCGCGAAGATCGCGAGGGTGTTCCAGAACCGGCTCGACCAGGGGATCAACCTCGAGTCCGACGCGACGGTCGCGTACGGTACCGGGAACACCGACACCGTCTGGACGACCGACGAGGAGCGCGCCGACGCGTCGAACCCGTACAACACGTACGCGAACCCGGGCCTGCCGGTCGGGCCGATCGGCAACCCCGGCGACGTCGCGATCAACGCGGCCATGCACCCCGCGGACGGCACGTGGCTGTTCTTCGTGCCCGTGAACCTCGAGACCGGCGAGACCGTGTTCTCGACCACGGTCGAGGAGCACGACGCGGCGGTCGCGCAGTTGCACGAGTGGTGCGAGGCGAACGCGGACTCCGGGTACTGTGACTGACCCCGTCCGGTCGGACGGCGCGCGGCTCGCCGTGCTCGGCGCGCCGATCGCGCACTCGCGGAGCCCGCGCCTGCACGGCGCCGCCTACCGCGAACTCGGCCTGGACTGGGAGTACGGGGCCGTCGAGGTCGATGCGGCCGGGCTCCGAGGTTTCCTGGACTCGCGCGACGAGACGTGGCGCGGCCTCTCGCTCACGTTCCCGCTGAAGCACGAGGTGCTCGGGCTCGTCGATCGCGTCGACCGCGTCGCCGGGATCGCGGGGGCGGCCAACACCGTCCGGTTCGCGGAGGGCCGACGGCTCGGGTTCAACACCGACGTCGGCGGCATCGTGCGGTCCCTCCGCGAGGAGGGCGTCCGCGGACTCGAGCGCGCCGCGGTCGTCGGCGGCGGCGCGACCGCGTCGTCGGCGCTCATCGCGCTCGCCGAGCTCGGCGCCGGCCGGATCGACGTCTTCGTGCGGAACCCGGCCAAGGCCGACGCGCTGGTCGCGCTGGGCGACCGCCTCGGCGTGTCGATCCGGCTCCGCCCGGTCGGGGACCTCGCGACCGCGCAGGAGGACATCGGCGTCGTGGTCGCCACGCTGCCCGGCGGGACCGACCTCGGCATCGGGGCATCCGAGTCGCTGCGCACGCGCGCGCTCCTGCTCGACGTCGTCTACGGCACGTGGCCGACCCCGCTCGCGACCGACTGGGCGGCCGTCGGCGGGCGCGCGATCGACGGGCTCGGGATGCTCCTGCACCAGGCGCTGCTCCAGGTGCGCATCTTCGTCCACGGCGATCCGAATGCGCCGGTCGCGCACGAGGACCGCGTGCTCGCCGCGATGCGCGCCTCGATCGCCTGATCGCGCGTCCGCGCGCGGCCCGTCCGGGCCGACGGATCCGCGCGCGGCCGGTCGCGCTCCGTCACGCGGCGGGCGAGGCCCGAACGCTGTGGGAGGATGGTGAGCATGCTCCGTTGGCTCACCGCCGGAGAGTCGCACGGCCCTGAGCTCGTGGCGATCCTCGAGGGTCTCCCCGCCGGCATCCCCGTCTCACTCGACTCGATCCGCGACGATCTCGCGCGCCGAAAGCTCGGCTACGGCCGTGGCGCGCGCATGAAGTTCGAACAGGACGAACTCACCATCTCCGGCGGCGTCCGGCACGGGCTCAGCCTCGGCAGCCCGATCGCGATCCGCGTGGGCAACACCGAGTGGCCCAAGTGGGAGCAGGTGATGAGCCCCGAGCCCATCGACGCCGCCGCGCTGGGCCGCGGTCGCGGTGCGCCCCTGACGCGCCCGCGCCCGGGTCACGCCGACCTCGTGGGCATGCAGAAGTACGGCTTCGACGAGGCGCGGCCCGTCCTCGAGCGCGCAAGCGCCCGCGAGACGGCCGCACGCGTGGCGCTCGGCGCGGTCGCGCGCGGGTTCCTCGCGGAGCTCGGCATCCGGCTGGTCGCGCACACGCTCGCGATCGGGCCCGTCCGCGTGCCGGAGGGCGCCGCGCTCCCGACGCCGGACGACGTCGACGTGCTCGACGCCGATCCGCTGCGTTGCTTCGACCCCGAGACGTCCCAGGCGATGGTCGCCGAGGTCGATTCGGCGCACAAGGACGGCGACACGCTCGGCGGCGTCGTCGAGGTGCTCGCGTACGGGCTGCCGCCCGGGCTCGGCTCGCACGTGCACTGGGACCGCCGCCTCGACGCGCAGCTCGCGGCCGCGCTCATGGGCATCCAGGCGATCAAGGGGGTCGAGGTCGGCGACGGCTTCGAGACCACCCGCCGCCGCGGGTCGGCCGCCCACGACGAACTCCACCTCGCGGACGGCCGGATCGTGCGCGGCAGCGACCGCGCGGGCGGGACCGAGGGCGGCATGTCGACCGGCACCGTCCTGCGCGTCCGCGCCGGCATGAAGCCGATCGCGACCATCCCGCACGCGCTGCCGACCATCGACGTCGCGACCGGCGAGCCCGCACCGGCGCACCACCAGCGCTCCGACGTGTGCGCCGTTCCGGCCGCCGGCGTCGTCGCCGAGGCCATGGTCGCGCTCGTCCTCGCCAACGCCGTGC
Source organism: Agromyces sp. MMS24-JH15 (assembly GCF_043518605.1). Taxonomy (GTDB): domain Bacteria; phylum Actinomycetota; class Actinomycetes; order Actinomycetales; family Microbacteriaceae; genus Agromyces. The sequence goes on along the minus strand of NZ_CP171358.1, from coordinate 3,383,578 downwards.
TCGAGAAGTTCGGCGGCGACTCGGTCGCCGAGACGCGCCGGAACCTCGAGGGCTACCTCGCCGCGATCCCCGACTCGCTCGCGACCGCGCGGAGCACGGCGGAGCCCGTCGCCGGCCGTGGCTGAGGACCCGCGGCTCCCGCTCGTCCTGATCGGGCCGATGGGGGCGGGCAAGTCGCGCATCGGCCAGCGGGTCGCGGCCGACTGGGGCGTCCCGTTCGTCGACACCGACCAGCGGATCGTCGACCGGCACGGCCCGATCGAGCGCATCTTCGCCGACCACGGCGAGCCCCGGTTCCGCGAGCTCGAGCGCGAGGTCGTGGCCGAGGCGTTCCGCGAGCACGCCGTGGTCTCGCTCGGCGGGGGCGCGGTGCTCGACCCCGCCACGCAGGCGGACCTCGCGGACCTCCCGGTCGTCTGGCTCCGCGTCTCGCCGGAGGCGGTGGCATCCCGGCTCGTCGGCGGGACCCGGCCGCTGCTCGCCTCGGGAGGCCTGGCCGAGTGGAGGCGGATCGCGACCGAACGCGAGCCGATCTACGCGGCGCTCGCCGACCTGGACATCGACACCTCGCGCCGCTCGGTCGCGCGGATCGTCGCGGACATCACCGAGCGGTTCGGAGGAACGCGATGACGGACGGCGACACGACGATCCGGGTGGGCGGAGACGACGGCTACGACGTCGTGATCGGCAACGGGGTGGTCGAGCGGGTCGCCGACGCGCTCGGCCCGAAGCCCGCGAAGGTCCTCGTCGTGCACCCGCCGACGCTCGCGGCGCGGGCCGCCGAACTGCGCGAGTCGCTCGGCGACCGCTACCAGGTGCTGCTCGCCGAGGTCCCGGACGCCGAGGCGGGCAAGCGCGTCGAGGTCGCCGCGTTCTGCTGGCAGATCCTCGGGCAGGCCGACTTCACGCGGACCGACGCGATCGTCGGGTTCGGCGGCGGCGCGGTGACCGACCTCGCGGGCTTCGTCGCGGCGACCTGGCTGCGCGGCGTGCGCGTCGTGCAGATCCCGACGACCGTGCTCGGCATGGTCGACGCGGCCGTCGGCGGCAAGACCGGCATCAACACGAACGAGGGCAAGAACCTCGTGGGCGCGTTCCACGCCCCCGCGGCCGTGCTGTGCGACCTCGACCTGCTGCAGAGCCTGCCGCGCAACGAGATCCTCGCGGGCTACGCCGAGGTCGTGAAGGCCGGGTTCATCCGGTACCCGGAGATCCTCGACACCGTCGAGCGGGACCCCGAGCGGGCCACCGACCCGACGACGCCCGAGTTCCGCCGGTGCATCGAGCTCGCGATCCGGATGAAGGCGGATGTCGTCGCCGAGGACTTCACGGAGCAGGGCCTTCGCGAGATCCTCAACTACGGTCACACGCTCGGCCACGCGGTCGAGCACGCCGAGCGGTACCAGTGGCGCCACGGCGCGGCGATCTCGGTCGGCATGGCGTTCGCGGCCGAGCTCGGCCGCCTGAGCGGCCGGCTCAGCGACGAGGTGGCCGACCGCCACAAGCGGGTGCTCGACCTGCTCGGCCTGCCGACCACCTACCCGGTCGGCCGGTGGAACACGCTGCTCGCCACGATGCAGCGCGACAAGAAGGCGCGCAGCGGCCAGCTGCGGTTCATCGTGCTCGACGACCTCGCGAAGCCGACCGTCCTCCAGGCGCCGGACCAGTCGCTCCTGTTCGCGGCCTACCAGGAGATCGGGTCGTGACCGCGTCGCCGTGCGGGCGCATCGCCGCGACGACGAGCGCAGGATGCCTCGCGGCTAGGCTGCACGCATGACCACCATCCTCGTGCTGAACGGCCCGAACCTCGGGCGCCTCGGCACCCGGGAGCCGGAGGTCTACGGCTCGGAGACGCTCGCCGACATCGGCGCGGGGCTCGAGCCGACGCTCGCCGACGGCGTCCGCGTCGAGTTCCGGCAGACGGACGACGAGGCCGAGCTCATCGGCTGGATCCACGAGGCGGTCGACCGACGCCTGCCCGTCGTCCTGAATCCGGCGGCGTTCACGCACTACAGCTACGCGCTGCGCGACGCCGCGGCGCAACTGAAGCAGGCGGGCGTGCCGCTCGTGGAGGTCCACCTCTCGAATCCGCACACGCGCGAGACGTTCCGCCACACGAGCGTGATCTCGGGCGTCGCGACCGGCGTGATCGCGGGCTTCGGGGCGGAGTCCTACCGTCTCGCGGTCGACTGGATCCAGCGCTCGCTCGGCTGAGTCGACTACACTCGATCAGTCGCATGCCCGATCGGCGTGCCCGCAGACTTCCTCACCATCGAACGGAAAGCACTCCCATGGCATCGACCGCAGACATCAAGAACGGCGTCGTCCTCAGCATCGACGGCCAGCTCTGGAGCGTCATCGAGTTCCAGCACGTCAAGCCGGGCAAGGGCGGCGCGTTCGTGCGCACGAAGCTCAAGAACGTCGTGACGGGCAAGGTCGTCGACCGCACGTACAACGCCGGCGCCAAGATCGACATCGAGAACGTCGACCGCCGCGACTTCACCTACCTGTACAACGACGGCGACGGCTTCGTGTTCATGGACGCGACCGACTACGACCAGATCACGGTCCCGGCCGCGACCGTCGGCGACGCCGCGAACTTCATGCTCGAGAACCAGTCGGTCACGATCGCGCTGAACAACGGCAACCCGCTCTACGTCGACCTCCCCGCCTCGGTCGTGCTCGAGATCACGTACACCGAGCCGGGCCTCCAGGGCGACCGTTCGACGGGCGGCACCAAGCCGGCGACCGTCGAGACCGGGTACGAGATCCAGGTGCCGCTGTTCCTCGAGACGGGCACCAAGGTCAAGGTCGACACCCGGTCGGGCGACTACCTCGGCCGCGTGAACGACTAGTGAGCGCCCGCACCAAGGCGCGCAAGCGCGCACTCGACCTGCTGTACTCGGCGGACGTGCGACAGGTGCCCGTCGAGCAGCTCCTGGCGGTCGAGGCCGAGCGCGCCGTGAGCGAGCCCGAGCGCCAGGCGTCCTGGCTGTACGCGCGCGAGATCGTGGACGGCATCGTCGATCACCGCGAGGAGATCGACGAGCTCATCACGACGCACTCGCGCGGCTGGACCCTCGAGCGCATGCCCGCGATCGACCGCGCGCTGCTGCGCATCGGCGTGTGGGAGATCCTCTACAACGACGAGGTGCCCGACCCCGTGGCGATCTCGGAGGCCGTCGAGTCGGCGACCGTGCTGTCGACCGACGACTCGGCGGGCTTCGTCAACGGCCTGCTCGCGGCGATCTCGCACTCGAAGGGCTGACGCCCGACCCCGCCTCACCGACGGCCCGCGCGACTCGTTTCGTGCGGGCCGTCGTCGTCGGTGGCGGGCATGCGCGCAGCCTCGTCGGCCGTGGGCGCGCCCGGCTCCGCGAGCGGCGCAGCAGCGCCGTCACGCGCCGGAGCGCCGACCCGTCCCGGGGCGCCGGCCCACCTCGGGGCGAACGCCGCGAGCGCGATCGCCTCGGCGCCGAAGCCGACCAGCGTGCCGTGCGGCCAGTAGCCGAGGGCCAGCGTCGCCCCGACCATGACGAGCAGCGTGGACCCGACCAGCAGGCGCTCCCACAGGGGGATGCCGCGCCCGCGCGGCGCGGCGATCGCTGCGACGACCGCGACGAGCCCGATCGCGAGCAGCGCGAACGCCTCCGCCCCCCAGATCGCGTGGAGCGGGGCATCCACCGGGTGGTTGAGGTAGCTCAGCACCGTGATCGGCGCGCCCGCGAGCACCAGGGCGCCGAGCGTGCGGCCGCTCCAGCCGAGCGCGGCGAAGGCGGGACCGGTCGCGAGCCACAGCAGGACGAACGAGAGCGCCACCGCGCTGCCGAACACGAGGTAGTCGTCGGCGATCCCGGCGCCGGCGAGCAGGGCTCGGGTCGCGTCGTACCCGGGGAGCCGGTCGAGCGCGAGCAGCCACCCGGGTGTGCCGGATCCGGCCCAGACGACCATCTGCGGGGGCAGCAGCGCGAACGACCAGAGGACCGAGAGGGCGGCGAGGACGACGGTCCACGCGCGCGACGGACGCCTGCGCATGCGATGACCGTACCGGGGCGGCCTCGGCAGGGGGATCGGGGCTCACCCGGAGGCGCGTTCAGGGACGGTGTGCGCGCGGTTCAGCGCGGATCCTGACGATCCGGAGAGCTCACTCCGATGAGATGGTCATCGCCGCCGCATCCGGCTGCCTCCCCATCACCCCGATCTCGAAGGGATCACCCATGTCCACCACCACCATCGGAAGCGGTCGCACCTCGACGGCGGCCGGCCTCGATTCGATCCTCGACCAGGCGAACCGCGCCCAGGCCGTCCTGCAGCGATTCTTCGCCCGCGCCGGCGTGCCGACGCTGCGCATCGCGCTCGGCCTCGTGTTCCTCGCCTTCGGCGCGCTGAAGTTCCTGCCGGGCGTGAGCCCCGTCGAGGAGCTCGTCGCGGCCACTTGGGGCGCCCTCAGCTTCGGCCTCGTCGGACCGCAGCTCGCGATGATCCTCACCGCCTCGATGGAGGTCGTCGTCGGACTCACGCTCGTCACCGGCGTGTTCGTCCGCATCGGCCTGCTCGTGCTCGCCGTCACGTTCGTCGGCATCTTCTCGCCGCTCGTGTTCTTCTTCGGCGAGCTCTTCACGGCCGCGGGCCCCACGCTCACGGCGCAGTACGTCCTGAAGGACGTGATCCTCGTCGGCGCGGCGATGGTGGTCGCGGCGACCGCGCTGCGGCGTCCGATCGGACGGCGCTGACCCCGTCCGCGTCGGCGCGCACCGCGCCGACCTGCACCGCACCGCCCTGCACCGGGCGGAACGGCCCCCGCGATCGCGGGGGCCGTTTCCGCGTCGCCGGGGCCGGCGACGGATGTGCGGACCGGCCGCCTCAGGGGGTCGGGTGCGCCGCGTCGTACGCGCGGAACCCGGACTGCACGCGCAGGATGACCCAGGTCAGTGCGACCACGATGAGGCCGCCCGCGAGCGGCGGGAACCAGAGCGCGATCGCGGTCGCGAGCACGCCGACCCACAGGTCGCCGAGGCGCGGGCCGCCCGCGACGACCACCGTGAACACGCCCTGCATGCGGCCCTGCATCTCGTCCGGCACGGCCGTCATGATCATCGTGCTGCGGAAGATCGCGCTCACCTCGTCGGATGCCCCGGCGCCGGCCAGCAGCACCGCGGCGACCGCGAGCGCCACCGGGTTCACCTCGTCGAACGCGGGCCCGACCGGCCCGAACCATCCGGTCAGCATGAGCGCGACGACCACGCCGAACCCGGCGATGCACGCGCCGTACGCCATCACCGACCGCCCGATCGCGACGCCGTAGCGGTGCACGTGCGCGACCGGACCGCTCAGCAGGCTCGTCGTGAACGTGCCGACCGCGAACGCGGCCGTGAGGATCCCGACCGTGATCGGTCCGCCGCCGATCGCGACCGCGCCCACCGCGGGGAACAGGGCGTACGGGCGCCCGAACGTCATCGCGACCAGGTCGATCAGGAAGCCGGCGCGGATGTTCGGCGCGCGCCGCAGGAACGCGAAGCCGTCCGCGAGCGTCCGGGCGCTGGGACGGCGCGCGCCGCCCTCGGGCGGCAGCGCGGGGAGCGTGACGATGCCGACGAACCCCGCGGCGAAGAGCACGAGGTCGATGGCGAACGTGATCGGGAAGCCGAACGCGGCGACCAGCACGCCGCCGAGCGCGGGGCCCACGGTGAGCTGGATGCCGATCCCGATGCCCGCGAGCGCGGCCGCGCGCGAGACCAGCGCGGCCGGGAGGAGGCGGGGGGTCACGGCCATGTTCGTCGCGCCCGTGATGGTCGCGGCGACCGTGATCAGGGTCGTGAAGACGTAGAACGGCCACGCCTGGACCCGTCCGCCCTCGGCGCGGACCGCGACGTCGGTGATCGAGAGCACGAGCAGCCCCGCGGTCGCGAGCCACGTGACCGACGCGCTCGCCAGGAGCACGCGACGGCGGTCGAAGACGTCGGCGAGCACGCCGCCCCACAGCCCGGCCACGATCATCGGAAGCAGCGCGACGCCGCCCACGAGCCCGACCGCCAGGGTCGATCCCGTGATCTCGTAGATCTGGAGCCCGACCGCGAGCACCGTGAGCTGGGCGCCGATGCCCGAGATCGCGCCGCCGATCCAGAGCCGCGCGTACGCGGGGGAGCGGGTGAGCGGGGCGAGATCGACGAAGCGCCGCCGCGTCGAGGGTGGAGCTGAGTCGGGCACCGGACGATGCTACCCGCGGGGGGAGGGGTGGACGGACCGCAGGTCGCGGCGCTGGTAGGCTGGATGGGATCGGCAACCTTGAAGCCCGTCCTGTGAGGCGGAGAAGGGAGTCTGGATTTGGCACGCGCAGTGCTCGGTCAGGCTGATATCTCGCGGGCGTTGACCCGTATCTCGCACGAGATCCTCGAGTCCAACAAGGGCGGCTCGGACCTCGTCATCCTCGGAATCCCGACCCGCGGCGTGGCCCTCGCCCGCCGCATCGCGGACGCCATCGCCGTCATCGAACCGGGCACGAGCGTGCCGGCCGGCGCGCTCGACGTCACGATGTACCGCGACGACCTCTCGCGCACGCGGACCCGCACGCCCGCGCCGACCGAGCTGCCGCCGGGCGGCATCGACGGCCGGACGGTCGTGCTCGTCGACGACGTGCTCTACTCGGGGCGGACCATCCGCGCCGCCCTCGACGCGCTGAACGACCTGGGCCGCGCGCGCGCCGTGCGGCTCGCGGTCCTCGTCGACCGCGGCCACCGCGAGTTCCCCATCAGGGCGGACTTCGTCGGCAAGAACCTGCCGAGCTCCAAGGCCGAGCGCATCAACGTGCGCCTCGTCGAGACCGACGGCGAGGACGTCGTCACGATCGACGGGGGCGACGCGTGAAGCACCTGCTCGGCACGCGGGACCTCACCCGCGACGAGGCGATCGAGCTGCTCGACATCGCCGAGGCCATGGCGCTCGTCCAGGAGCGCGAGGTCAAGAAGCTGCCGACGCTGCGCGGCAAGACCGTCGTGAACCTCTTCTTCGAGGACTCCACCCGGACCAGGATCTCGTTCGAGGCCGCCGCGAAGCGGCTGAGCGCCGACGTCATCAACTTCAGCGCCAAGGGCTCGAGCGTCTCCAAGGGCGAGAGCCTCAAGGACACCGCCCAGACGCTCCAGGCGATCGGCGCCGACGGCGTGGTCATCCGCCACCCGTCCTCGGGCGCCCCGCAGACCCTCGCGACGAGCGGCTGGATCGACGCGGGCGTCGTGAACGCCGGCGACGGCACCCACGAGCACCCGACCCAGGCGCTGCTCGACGCGTTCACCATGCGGCGACGCCTCCACGGCGCGGGATCCCGCGGTCGGGGGCTCGACGGCGTCCGCGTCGTCATCGTCGGGGACATCCTGCACTCGCGCGTCGCGCGCTCGAACGTGTGGCTGCTCGCGACGCTCGGGGCATCCGTGCACCTCGTCGCGCCGCCCACCCTGCTGCCGGTCGACCCGAGCGGATGGCCCGCGGAGATCGGCTACGACCTCGACGCCGCACTCGCCGGCGGACCCGACGTGGTGATGATGCTGCGGGTCCAGGCCGAGCGCATGCACGCGGCGTTTTTCCCCAACAGCCGGGAGTATTCACGGACCTGGGGCCTCGACGACGCGCGGTTCGCCCAGCTTCCCGCGACTACGATGGTGATGCACCCCGGTCCCATGAACCGAGGCCTGGAGATCGCATCGAGCGCGGCGGATTCGCCGCAGTCGACGGTGCTCGAACAGGTTGCGAACGGGGTGTCGGTGAGGATGGCGGCGCTCTACCTGCTGCTGTCCGGAGAACGGGAAGAGGCGTGATGCCGGAGACGTACCTGATCACGGGCGCCACGCTGCCCGACGGCGGCCGCGCCGACCTGCTGCTCGACGGCGGTCGGATCGCCGCCATCGGCGCGGGGCTCGACGCCGCCGGCGCGACGGTCGTCGACGCCGACGGGCTCATCGCCCTGCCCGGCCTCGTCGACCTCCACACCCACCTGCGCGAGCCCGGCTACGAGCAGAGCGAGACCGTCCTGACCGGCACGCAGGCCGCGGCCGCGGGCGGGTTCACCGCCGTCTTCGCGATGGCCAACACGTCGCCGGTCGCCGACACCGCGGGCGTGGTCGAGCAGGAGCTCAGCCTCGGCCGCGCCGCCGGCTACGCGACCGTGCAGCCCATCGGCGCGGTCACCGTCGGACTCAAGGGCGAGCAGCTCGCCGAGCTCGGCGCGATGGCCCGCTCGCGCGCGAACGTCCGCGTCTTCTCCGACGACGGCTTCTGCGTCTCCGACCCGCTGCTCATGCGCCGCGCGCTCGAGTACGTGAAGGCGTTCGACGGCGTCATCGCCCAGCATGCGCAGGAGCCGCGCCTCACGCAGGGCGCGCAGATGAACGAGGGCGCGCTCTCGGGCGAGCTCGGCCTGGCCGGCTGGCCCGCCGTCGCCGAGGAGTCGATCATCGCGCGCGACGTGCTCCTCGCCGAGCACGTCGGCTCGCGCCTGCACGTCTGCCACGTCTCGACCGCCGGGTCGGTCGAGGTGGTCCGCTGGGCGAAGGCCCGCGGCATCGACGTCACGGCCGAGGTCACGCCGCACCACCTGCTCCTCACCGAGGAGCTCGTCGCGACGTACGACCCCCGCTACAAGGTGAACCCGCCGCTCCGACGCGCCGAGGACGTCGAGGCGCTCCGCGCCGCGCTCGCCGACGGCACGATCGACATCGTCGCCACCGATCACGCGCCGCACCCGGTCGAGGCGAAGGAATGCGAGTGGGATGCCGCGGCCAACGGCATGGTCGGGCTCGAGTCCGCCCTGTCGGTCGTGCACCAGGCGATGGTCGAGACCGGCCTCATCGGCTGGGACGACGTCGCCCGCGTACTGTCCGCCGCGCCCGCGCGCATCGGCCGGATCTCCGGCCAGGGTGCCGGCCTCGAGACCGGCGCGCCCGCCGAGCTCGTGCTCTACGACCCCGCCGCGCGCGGCGAGTTCGACGTCGCCCGGCTCGCCGGTCGCAGCGTCAACTCGCCGTACCTCGGCCGCAGCCTGCCGGGAAGCGTCCGCTGGACCTTCCACGCGGGCTACGCGACCGTGCGCGACGGCGCGGTCCGCGAGGCCGACGAGGTCGCCGCGCTCGCCGCGGCCGTCGGCGGTGGGCGCTGATGGGCTACGTGATCGGGGCCGTCGTCGCCCTGCTGGTCGTCGCGGGCGCCGCCTGGCTCATGCTCCGCTCGTTCCGCAGCCGCCAGGAGCGGGATGCGGTGCTCACCGCCCACCCGATGCCCGCGACGCTCGGCGCGCCCAGCCTGGAGTGCGAGGCGCTGTACGTCGCGACCACGCCCGCGGGCGAGCCGCTCGAGCGGCTCGCGATGCCGGGCCTCGCGTTCCGCGGGTCGGCGCGCGTGGAGGTCGTGCCCGAGGGCGTCGTCCTGCGCATCGCCGGCGAGCCCGCGAGCTTCGTCCCGGCCGACAAGCTCGTCGGCGCCGCCCCCGCGACGTGGGTCATCGACCGCTCGGTCGAGCCCGAGGGACTCGTGTCGATCACGTGGATCGCGGCCGAAGAGGAGCCGGGGGAGCACCCCGCGGTCGTCGACAGCTACCTCCGGGCCCGGTACGCGGGCGACTCGGCCGCGATCATCGCGACCATCACCGACATCGCCACGGCCGTCCTGCCGCAGGCGCCGACCGACGACGCTGCCGACGTGCAGCCGACCGACCATGCTGCCGACGCGCAGCCGACCGACATCGCCGCGGACGACGCGCCGCGGCCCGCACTGCAGGAGAGCGAGGCATCAGATGACTGAGCCCACCACCGCCCGACCGGCCGACCAGGCCGTGCTCGTCCTCGAGGACGGCACCCGCTACGAGGGCCGCGCGTACGGCGCACGAGGGCGCACGCTCGGCGAGGCCGTGTTCGCGACCGGCATGACGGGCTACCAGGAGACCCTGACCGACCCGTCCTACGCGGGCCAGATCGTGCTCATGACCGCGCCGCACATCGGCAACACCGGCATGAACGACGAGGACACCGAGTCCGCGCGCATCTGGGTCGCGGGATACATCGTGCGCGACCCCTCGCGCGTGGTGTCGAACTTCCGCGCGAAGCGCTCGCTCGACGACGACCTCGAGTCGGCCGGCGTCGTCGGCATCGCCGGGATCGACACGCGTGCGGTCACGCGCCACATCCGCTCGGCCGGCGCGATGCGCGCGGGCATCTTCTCGGGGGCGGATGCCTCGCTCACGGCGGGCGAGCAGCTCGAACTCGTGCTCGGCGGCGCGGCGATGGCCGGACAGAACCTGTCCGGCACCGTGTCGACGACCGAGCCCTACACGCTCCCCGCGACCGGGGACCGCGTCGGCTCGGTCGCCGTGCTCGACCTCGGGGTCAAGACCTCGACGCTGAACTTCCTCGCCGAGCGCGGGTTCGACGTGCACGTGCTGCCGCAGACCGCGAGCATCGAGGACGTCCGGGCCCTCGCACCCGACGCGCTCTTCTTCTCGAACGGCCCCGGAGACCCGTCGGCCTCCGACCGGCACGTCGAACTCCTGCGCGCCTCACTGCGGGACGGCCTGCCGTACTTCGGCATCTGCTTCGGCAACCAGCTGCTCGGCCGCGCGCTCGGGTTCTCCACCTACAAGCTGCCCTTCGGCCACCGCGGCATCAACCAGCCGGTGCTCGACGTCGCGACCGGCCGCGTCGAGATCACCGCGCACAACCACGGGTTCGCCGTCGACGCGCCGATCGGCGAGGTGAGCGAGTCCGCACAGGGCTTCGGCCGCGTCGAGGTGAGCCACTACGACCTCAACGACAACGTGGTCGAGGGCCTCAACTGCCTCGACATCCCGGCGTTCAGCGTCCAGTACCACCCCGAGTCGGCGGCGGGACCGCACGACGCCAACTACCTCTTCGATCGTTTCCGCGACCTGGTCATCGCGAGCAAGGAGAACGGCAAGTAATGCCCAAGCGCGACGACATCAATTCCGTCCTGGTCATCGGCTCCGGCCCGATCGTCATCGGCCAGGCCGCCGAGTTCGACTACTCCGGCACCCAGGCGTGCCGCGTGCTTCGCTCCGAGGGCGTCCGGGTCATCCTGGTCAACCCGAACCCGGCGACCATCATGACCGACCCCGACTTCGCCGACGCGACCTACATCGAGCCGATCACGCCCGACGTGATCGAGTCGATCATCATCAAGGAGCGGCCCGACGCGGTCCTGCCGACCCTCGGCGGCCAGACCGCGCTCAACGCCGCGATCGCGCTCGAGGAGGCGGGCATCCTCGCCAAGCACGGGGTCGAGCTCATCGGCGCCAAGGTCGACGCGATCCGCAAGGGCGAGGACCGCCAGCTGTTCAAGCAGCTGGTCCTCGAGTGCGGCGCCGACGTCGCGCGCTCGCACATCGCGCACACGATGGACGAGGTGCTGGCCGCGGCCGAGGACCTCGGCTACCCGCTGGTCGTCCGCCCGTCGTTCACCATGGGCGGCCTCGGCTCGGGCTTCGCGTACGACGAGGCGGACCTGCGCCGCATCGCGGGCGCGGGCCTGCACGACTCGCCGACCACCGAGGTGCTGCTCGAGGAATCCATCCTCGGGTGGAAGGAGTACGAGCTCGAGCTCATGCGCGACACCGCCGACAACACGGTCGTCGTCTGCTCGATCGAGAACGTCGACCCCGTCGGCGTCCACACGGGCGACTCGATCACGGTCGCGCCCGCGCTCACCCTGACCGACCGCGAGTACCAGAACCTGCGCGACATCGGCATCGACATCATCCGCGCCGTGGGCGTCGACACCGGCGGCTGCAACATCCAGTTCGCGATCGACCCCGCGAACGGCCGCGTCATCGTGATCGAGATGAACCCGCGCGTCTCGCGCTCGTCGGCGCTCGCCTCGAAGGCGACCGGCTTCCCGATCGCCAAGATCGCGGCCAAGCTCGCCATCGGCTACCGCCTCGACGAGATCCCGAACGACATCACCAAGGTCACGCCGGCCTCGTTCGAGCCCACGCTCGACTACGTGGTCGTCAAGGTGCCGCGGTTCGCGTTCGAGAAGTTCCCGGCCGCCGACCCGACACTCACGACCACCATGAAGTCGGTCGGCGAGGCGATGGCGATCGGCCGCAACTACGCCACCGCGCTGCAGAAGGCGCTCCGCTCGCTCGAGAAGCGCGGATCGTCGTTCCACTGGGGCGACGAGGAGCGCAGCGTCGAGGAGCTCCTCGAGCTCTCGAAGACGCCCACCGACGGCCGGATCATCCTGGTGCAGCAGGCGCTCCGCAAGGGCGCGACGATCGAGCAGGCCTTCGAGGCCACGAAGATCGACCCCTGGTTCCTCGACCAGATCGTGCTCATCAACGACGTCGCCGCGCACGTCGCCGCGGCCGAGACGCTCGACACCGAGACCGTGCTCGTCGCGAAGGACCACGGCTTCTCGGACGCGCAGATCGCCCAGCTCCGCGGCTTCGGCAGCGAGGCGGACGCGCGCGAGGTCCGCCACATCCTCGGCATCCGCCCGGTGTACAAGACGGTCGACACGTGCGCGGGCGAGTTCCCGGCGCTCACGCCGTACCACTACTCGAGCTACGACCTCGAGACCGAGGTCGTGCCGAGCGACCGCCGCAAGGTCGTCATCCTCGGATCCGGCCCGAACCGCATCGGCCAGGGCGTCGAGTTTGACTACTCGTGCGTGCACGCGTCGTTCGCCCTGAGCGACGCCGGCTTCGAGACGATCATGATCAACTGCAACCCGGAGACGGTCTCGACGGACTACGACACGAGCGACCGGCTCTACTTCGAGCCGCTCACGCTCGAGGACGTGCTCGAGGTCATCCACGCCGAGTCGCAGTCGGGCGAGCTCGTCGGCGTCATCGTCCAGCTCGGCGGCCAGACGGCGCTCGGGCTCGCGAAGGGGCTCGAGGCGGCCGGCGTGCCGATCCTCGGCACGACCCCCGACGCGATCGACCTCGCCGAGGAGCGCGGCCTCTTCTCCGGCATCCTCGACCAGGCCGGCCTCCTCGCGCCGCGCAACGGCACCGCGACCGACCTGGCGACCGCCGTGCACGTGGCCGAGGGCATCGGCTACCCGGTGCTCGTCCGCCCGAGCTACGTGCTCGGCGGCCGCGGCATGGAGATCATCTACGACACCGCCTCCGTCGTCGACTACTTCGACCGCATCGCCGACCAGGGCATCGTGGGCCCGACGCATCCGCTGCTCGTCGACCGCTTCCTCGACGACGCGATCGAGATCGACGTCGACGCGCTCTACGACGGCACCGACCTCTACGTCGGGGGCGTCATGGAGCACATCGAGGAGGCCGGCGTCCACTCCGGCGACTCGAGCTGCACGCTCCCGCCCGTGACCCTCGGCCGCGACCAGATCGACCGCGTGCGCGAGGCGACGCGCGCGATCGCCGAGGGCATCGGCGTGCGGGGCCTCCTCAACGTCCAGTTCGCGATCGGCGCGGGCGTGCTCTACGTGCTCGAGGCGAACCCGCGGGCCAGCCGCACGGTGCCGTTCGTGTCCAAGGCGCTCGGCATCCCGCTCGCGAAGGCCGCGAGCCGCATCATGGTCGGCGCGACGGTCCGGGAGCTCGTCGAGGAGGGCATGCTGCCCGCCCAGGACGGCTCGCGCATCCCGCTCGACGCCCCAGTCGCGGTCAAGGAGGCCGTGCTGCCGTTCCACCGCTTCCGCACGCGCGAGGGCATCATGGTCGACTCGGTGCTCGGCCCCGAGATGCGTTCGACGGGCGAGGTCATGGGCATCGACAAGGACTTCCCGACGGCGTTCGCGAAAAGCCAGGTCGCCGCCTACGGCGGGATGCCGCTCGGCGGGACCGTGTTCGTCTCGGTCTCCGACCGCGACAAGCGCGCGATCATCCTGCCCGTGCTCCGCCTGACGCAGAGCGGGTTCGACATCTGCGCGACCGCGGGCACGGCCGAGGTGCTGCGCCGCAACGGCATCGCCGCGCGCGAGGTCGGCAAGTACAGCGAGAAGCCCACGGCCGACGCGGACTCGGTGGTGGAGCTGATCCACCGCGGCGAGGTCGACGTGGTGGTGAACACCCCGAGCGGCCGCTCGGCACGCGCCGACGGCTACGAGATCCGCGCCGCCGCCGTGGCGGCGGACATCCCGCTGTTCACCACGATCGCGGAGCTCTCGGCCGCCGTCGCATCGCTCGACGCGGTCCGGGGCGGATTCGAGGTGACCAGCCTGCAGGAGTACCAGGCGCGCCGGAAGGCGTCCGCATGATCCCGCCGCTCACGCCGTTCGGCGACCGGCTGTCCGCGACCTTCGCGGCCTACGGCCAGCTCTGCGTCGGCATCGACCCGCACGGGTCGCTGCTGGACTCGTGGGGCCTGGACGACTCGGCCGACGGTGCCAGGGAGTTCGGCCTCCGGGTCGTCGACGCCTGCGCGGGCCGCGTCGGCATCGTGAAGCCGCAGGTGGCGTTCTACGAACGCCACGGTTCGGGCGGGTACGCCGCGCTCGAGCGCGTGCTCGCCGAGGCGCGCGACGCGGACCTGCTGGTCATCGCGGACGCGAAGCGCGGCGACATCGGCTCGAGCCTCGCCGGCTACGGCGAGGCCTGGCTGACGCCGGGGTCGCCGCTCGAGGCCGACGCGATGACCCTGGCCGCGTACCAGGGGCTCGGCTCGATCGAACCGGTCCTGAAGCAGGCCGAGCTCGCCGGCAAGGGCGCGTTCGTGCTCGCGGCGACCTCGAACCCCGAGGCGGTCGCCATCCAGCGCTCCGTGCTCCAGCAGTCGAGCCGGGCCGGCTCGACGGTCGCGGGCGCGATCGTGTCGGGCGTGATCGGGTGGAACCAGTTCCAGGCGGATGCCGCGGGCCGGGCGTTCGGCTCGGTCGGCGTGGTCATCGGCGCGACCGTCGACCTCGCGGCATCCGGCATCGACGTCGACGGCGAGCCGCCGCGGCCGGGCCTTCCCGTGCTCGCGCCGGGCTTCGGCCATCAGGGCGCCGAGCCCGCCGAGTTCCGGCGGATCTTCCGCGCCTTCGCCGGCGGGACCATCGTGACGGAGTCGCGTTCGATCCTCGGCGCCGGCCCGGACGGCATCGCCGACGCCATCGCGCGTCGCGTCGACCTCGTGGGGGCAGCAGGTGCCTGAGTCGTCCAGCGGCCGCCAGGTCGCGATCGCCCCGCCCGAGGTGGACCGCGTCGCCGCGTCCCGCGCCGCCGTGGCCGCGCGCCGCGCACGCGCCGAGGTGAAGGGCGCCGTCGCCGACGGCACGCGCAGCCCGCTCGACGTGCTGCGCGTCGCCATGGAGGAGCCCGAGGGCGTCGAGGGCCGCCTGCGGGTGACCGAGTTCCTCGGGTCCATCCCCGCGATCGGCCGGACCAAGACCGAGCGGATCATGGACGAGCTCGCGATCTCGCCCTCGAAGCGGCTCGGCGGACTCGGGCGCCTCCAGCGCCGGCGGCTCCGCCAGTACACGGCGGAGTGGGTCGCGGCGCACGGCGGCACGGGCGACCGGCTGGTCGTGCTCGCCGGGCCGACCGCGGTCGGCAAGGGCACGGTCGCCGCGCACATCCGAGCGAACCATCCCGACATCCGGCTCTCGGTGTCCGCGACGACCCGCGCGCCCCGTCCCGGCGAGGTCGAGGGCCAGCACTACTACTTCGTCGACGACGAGGCCTTCGATCGCATGATCGCGGAGGGCGAACTCCTCGAGTGGGCGACCGTGCACAACTCGCACCGCTACGGCACCCCCAGGGGGCCCGTGGAGGCCGCGATCGCGCGTGGCGAGGGCGTGCTCCTCGAGATCGACATCCAGGGCGCGAGGTCCGTCCGCCGCGCGATGCCGGAGGCGACGCTGGTGTTCCTGCTCCCGCCGAGCTGGGACGAGCTGGTTCGCCGGCTCGTCGGCCGCGGCACCGAGACGCCCGCCGAACAGCAGCGCCGACTCGAGACCGCGAAGGTCGAACTGGCCGCGGTCGACGAGTTCGACCACGAGGTCGTGAACCGCGAGGTCGGCGACGCGGCGCAGAAGGTCGTAGACTTGATGAGGCCGCGCCGGGGCCGGCCCCGTCGCCCCGTGCCCTGATCTTGCGCGCACCGGGGGTGCGCGACCGCTACGAAACGAGGAGTTCCCGCATGGCTGAGAAGCAGTCCGGCATCATCGACCCGCCCATCGACGACCTGCTCTCCAAGGTCGACTCGAAGTACCAGCTGGTGATCTTCGCGTCCAAGCGCGCCCGCCAGATCAACGACTACTACGCGGACCTCCACGAGGGCAGCCTGTTCGACAACGTCGGCCCGCTCGTCGACTCGTCGATCGACGACAAGCCGCTCACGGTCGCGCTGCACGAGATCAACGAGGACAAGCTCCGCCTCCGCCCGATCGGCGAGTAGCCGGGGCCCGGATGCGCCTCAACGTCGTCGTCGGCATCTCCGGCGGCATCGCGGCGTACAAGGCCGTCGGGGTCGTGCGGGCGCTCGTGCTCGCGGGCCACGACGTCCACGTCGTGCCGACCGAGGCCGCGCTGCGGTTCGTCGGGCGGCCGACGCTCGAGGCGATCTCGCGCAACCCGGTCCACGTCGACCTCTACGAGGGCGTGGCCGAGGTGCGCCACGTCGCGATCGGCCAGGCGGCCGACCTCATCGTGATCGCGCCGGCGACGGCGAACACGATCGCCAAGCTGGCCGCGGGCATCGCCGACGACCTGCTCGGCAACACCGTGCTCGCCAGTCGCGCCCCCGTCGTGATCGCGCCCGCGATGCACACCGAGATGTGGGAGCATCCCGCCACGCGCGCCAACATCGCGACGCTGCGC
This sequence comes from Agromyces sp. MMS24-JH15, assembly GCF_043518605.1. GTDB lineage: Bacteria > Actinomycetota > Actinomycetes > Actinomycetales > Microbacteriaceae > Agromyces. The sequence continues at coordinate 3,366,801 of NZ_CP171358.1, read as the reverse complement.
TCGCGCGGCGTCACGGTCGTCGGGCCCGCGATCGGCCAGCTCACGGGCGCCGACAGCGGCCCCGGCCGGATGGAGGAGCCCGAGGCGATCGTCGCGGCCGCACTCGCGGTGGTCGGAGGCGCCGAGGCGGCGCCCGCATCGGACGGTCCGGAGGACGCCGCGTCGACGGATGCCCCGGTCGCCGACCTCGCCGGCGTCCGCGTCGTCGTCACGGCCGGAGGCACGCGCGAGCCCCTCGACCCGGTG